>NZ_JBNNUI010000002.1:42486-210224 GCF_050279585.1 Bacillus sp. NPDC094064 | reverse complement strand
CCAGTGTCTTGAATAGCTTCCATCCCTAATTAAATTGACATAAATTGTCCCCTTCCCTAGACCATCATATGATGGTCTTATTTTTTTGTCTTTCTATTTATCTATGGTCGTATTAACTGCTGTACTGGCAAGTACCAGGTGTAGGACTTGCAATGCTTACGATGGTATTAAATCTACTAGTAGAATGCGGTCAATATTTCCGGTGATGCAATTTGCGCAATGATTGTCACAAAATCAGAGGAAAAATACAATACTGATCAATCTGCAGCATCGTAAATCAAAAAAGGAGTGAATTAATTCACTCCTTTTTTGATTTACTTCCTTTTTTCGAACGATATTCTTTTCCTTTATTGTCGTTACCAGTTTCAAATTCAGTACTAAACTCCTGATTAAACTGCCCTGATTTTGGTGAACCTTGATTACCGCTTCCTTTACTCCCATTACGATTTGTCATATTTCTCCCTCCTTCCTTTACTAGTAGTATGGTACATATTTTATTTTTTATAATCTTTTACATAAGAAAGAAGAGATTCCACATATGAGGAACCTCTTCTTTATCATTTCGTAAGCGCTTTCTTGTTTGTAATTACTTATATAAGTTTTTTAGAAATAGAAATCATTACATTCATTTCATCTTCTGAAAGTGCGGAAAATCTTTCTTGTAAGTATTGTTTTTTCGCATCTTCCATTTTCGTAACTAAATCTTTCCCTTGTTCTGTAATCTCTAAATATACAACTCGGCGATCTGATGTAGAACGCGAACGAGTTACAAAACCTTTATTAATTAATTTTTCTGTAACAGCTGTAATATGACTATTCGACACATTTAGCTCATTAGCTACTCGTGATACCATTTCTTTATTCGTACGATTCAATATTCTAAGAACGATGAACTCATTCCACGGTATGTAACCACCAAATATTTTTCCGATATCATTACGCAATGTGCGAAACATAGCAAAAACATTTGTCGATAGTTCTTCCATTAATTGCTCTCGATTTTGAGACAATTTTGACAGCCCCTTTTATTTCATTTGATTAAATAAAAACCTTATTAATAATTTTACATGAAATCTTACTTTTTGTCACCTTATTTTCCCATAATTCGTAGTTTTTTAATATTTATTTCATGATACAATAAAATTGAATTTCCAAAAAAAGGAGTTGAAATAGTGAGTGAAGAAGACAAATTTTCTAATCTTAATCTAAAACATAAGACTTTGATTATTGGTTTTGTTATTCTGTTTCTCATTATGTTTTTTGCATTTATATTTTTTGTATATGTAGGAATCTTTCAAATTACAGGTATAGAATATTCATCAAAAACAGCTCTACTACTCTTTTTTTTACTTATTCTTTTATTAGATGGCATTACATATTTTATATTCGTTTTCTTTAAAGTGCTCCTACATCCAATGATGACAAGTATGCCCAATTACCTCTCAATCGCCCTGCTTTCCATCATTGAAATTACGCTAGATTGGTTTGTCATACATACTGCCGACGACTGGATAGAGAGCGTACAATTGTCTAACATAGCTGAATTATGTGTCGTACTATTCTTTTCCCTATTAAATAAATCATTAAGTGACAAGAAGGAGTAAGAATACAAGCTTTTCTACATAAAAATTGGTACAATAAAAACAAATCATACTAAAGAGGTGTTACTTATGAACTTACAACAATGGGCTGATAAAGGTATGTCCTTTGATACATATGTGAATGAAATGAAAGTAAACCAATACGAACTATTACACATTTACAATAACTTTTTAATTCCAAACGAACTACTTCCTGTTTTAGAAGAGCGTCAAAATGATGGATGGAGCGTTATCGTATTAACTGCTGATTGGTGCGGTGATGCCCTGCTATGTGTTCCTGTTATGAAACGAATTTCTGAAGTTGCAAATATTGATATGAGATTATTAATTCGCGATGAAAACTTAGAATTAATGGATCAATATTTAACAAATGGAACAGCACGTGCGATTCCAATTTTCATTTTCATTGATAAAGATGGAAATGAGCAAGCTGTGTGGGGACCACGCGCTCCAAAAGTACAAGAATTAGTAACTTCAATGCGTACTACATTGCCTGAAAAAGAGGATCCAACATTCGAAGAAAAACAAAAAGAAATGTATGCTAACTTCCGTGCTACATTAGCTGATGATACTTCTCTTTGGGAACATGTAATGGAAAGCATGATGGAAAAAGTAGTAAAATAAAAAAACTGCCGAACTCGGCAGTTTTTTTATTACATAATGAAGAAATAGAATACCGCAGCTAAAACGAAACGGTAGTAAGCGAACGGTGTTAGTTTTACACGAGATAATAATTTTAAGAATGAAACAATTGCAAGCATTGCAACAACGAATGCAGTAATAAATCCAGTTGCAAATAACGGTATATCATTTGCGCTTAATATGTCCCAGCTTTTAATTAAATCTAAACCACTTGCTGCTACCATCATTGGCACTGCTAAAATGAATGTATATTCAGCTGCCGCTGTATGCGACACGCGCGCTAATAAACCACCACTTATTGTAGATCCAGAACGAGAAAATCCTGGCCAAAGCGCTAAACATTGGAACATTCCGATTGTAAATGCTTGCTTATATGTGATTTCATCTAACGTTCTTGCTGTACTTGGTTTTGAAAACTTCTCAGCAACAATCATTAAAATACCACCAGCTACTAAGCTAATAACAACCGGTCCTGGACCGAATAAAACTTCTTTAATTGCACTATGGAATAATACACCAAGTACGCCGGCAGGAATCATCCCAATAATAATATGTAATAAATTTAACGATGGTCCGTCTGTTACTTTTCCTATTCCAACTAATGACCATAGACGCTTCCAAAATATAACAACAACTGCTAGAATCGATCCCAATTGGATAACAACTTCGAAAACTTTTGCTCTCTCGTCGTCAAACCCAAGTAAATGACCTGTTAAAATCATATGTCCTGTTGATGAAACTGGTAAAAACTCTGTTAATCCTTCAACAGCACCCATGATTATTCCAATTAACCAATCAGCCACAAGTAGTGCCTCCTTAATAACGAATATGTAATTTTTTCACACCTTATCATAATACCTTATCCCTTTTCAAAGTGCATCCTTTTTTTATTGATTCTATCTGTTGCATACGCGTATTTCTTTTCTATTTTTTGATTAAATTGTATGATAGAAAAGGTTTGTTTTTTATCGGAAAGGGGATTTTATGAAAGAAACTACTTCATTCTCACAAAAGTTAAAACAGTTTGTATTACTCTTTTTCCCGATTTTTGTAACGCAAATGTCATTATTTGCGATGAGCTTTTTTGATACAACAATGTCAGGGCATGCAAGTCCTACTGATTTAGCAGGTGTTGCTATCGGAACGAGTATATGGATTCCAGTTAGTACGGGATTAACAGGAATTTTAATGGCCACTACGCCAATTGTTGCACAACTCGTTGGATCAAAGAAAAAAGAAGATGTTCCACACGTTGTCATACAGGCAGTATATTTAGCAATTTGTGCGAGTTTCATTGTCATTCTTATCGGTTTTTTCACTGTTTCACCTATTTTAAACGGCATGCGCTTAGAAGAACCAGTGGAACGTATTGCAACACAATTTTTAGTTATTATCGCGATTGGCATTATCCCTTTATTCACTTACACTGTCTTACGTGGATTTATTGATGCACTTGGGAAAACGCGAACAACGATGATTATTACCCTATTATCATTACCAATTAATGTAGTATTAAATTATGTATTAATTTTTGGTCATTTCGGATTTCCAAAACTCGGTGGTGTTGGTGCCGCAATCGCTTCAGCAGCAACATATTGGTGCATATTAATTATTACCGTCATTATTATTCGTACGAAAGAACCTTTTGCATCGTTTAATATCTTTAAACAGTTATACCGCCCTTCTCTCACGAGTTGGAAAGCATTCTTAAAACTTGGCGTGCCTATCGGATTTGCCATCTTTTTTGAAACAAGTATTTTCGCTGCAGTAACACTTATGATGAGTAATTTTAATACAACAACTATTGCAGCGCATCAAGCAGCTATGAACTTTGCTTCCTTGTTATATATGACTCCGCTAAGTTTAGCAATGGCAATGACTATCGCAGTTGGATTTGAAGTTGGAGCAAACCGATACGATAATGCAAAACAATATGGATTTATCGGGATTGGATTAGCCCTTGCATTTGCCCTATTATATTCGATCCTTCTCTATTTCTTTGACGATGAAATTGCTTCTATTTATACGACAGATGTACAAGTTCATCATTTAGCAAAAGAATTTCTTATATTTGCGATTCTATTTCAAATATCTGATGCGATTGCAACTCCCGTACAAGGAGCACTTCGTGGTTATAAAGACGTAAATGTTGCCTTAATTATGACATTAATTGCTTATTGGATAATAGGCCTCCCTCTTGGTTACATATTAGCAACGTATACTGACTGGGCAGCGAAAGGGTATTGGATCGGTCTTATTATCGGTCTAGCATTTGGTGCTAGCTTCCTACTTATCCGTCTCTTTCAAGTACAACGAAAATATACAACAGAAAACAGCCGCTAACGATAAAGCGGCTGTTTTCTTTATGCATATTTTTTCTTGTAACGTATAACATAATGAAAAAGAAAGGTGGATACATATGGACGAAAAAGACAAAAAGCAATCCTTTGACGAAGAATTCGCCCCTGAAATTTCACCTGGATATCGGCAAGATGTACATAAGCCGCCTAAATATAAAAACACTTCTTTTTTAATGGGTATAACCATTTTCGCTGCTGTATTACTTGTGCTTATCATTTTCGTTTATTTTTGATGGAAGGTGGTTTATTAATATGAAGAAACAAGATTCCAATCGTTCAAAAAGAACTGTGAAAACTGAAAAAGGATATGCAGGAGATTCTGTTCATACACTGAAACAAGTCGAGCAAGGGAATTTATACATTGCTCAAAAAGAACTTGGACAACAAAATGAAAATCTTTAAAATCCCTCAAAGAACTGAGGGATTTTTTATCCTACTATTTGCGAACAGTAAGAATCCCACTCATTAAAACTTCACTTTATTGTACATATTGTCTTTGTTCTAACACCATAAATATATTATTAACCTTTACAATATTCATATCATAATTTAATTTCACTTCTCTCACCTTCTTCAGTGCCAGCAACGTACACTACAGCATGATAGCGAAAACTCTCACCTGTCTCTTCACGTATCTCCTCGCTTTTAAATTTATACTCTAAATCCCGAAAACGATTTGGGTAATAATTTTGTATTAATTGTTCATACCCTCTATTTACAAATAGTGCTTCACTCTTTTTCTTCACATCTTCTTTATTATTAAACTCAAACACTGACAGCTGGGCTGTCACAAAGTACTCTCCTACCTTTTTCATTTCCCTATGAGTTAAAGTTTCTATACTTTTGTTCTTTAATTCCTGATCTAACTGATAGTGATCTATCGGTTTAAAGGTAACAAAAACTATTTTTTTATATGACCAAAACAAACAAAAAATAATAAATAACGAAGTGATTACTATTCTTTTCCTCACAATACACCTCATCCCTATTCATAATAATAGTTATATCTTAACATTCAGAAAGAAAATTCTGATATTATTAAGTGGAATAATTTAACTTAGAAACGAGGTAAAATTATGGACTCTTACAAACAATATATAAAAGAAGCTTTGCCTAATCTTTCTATACATTCATATAAGCAAAATGAAGAAGGATGGGATAATATAGCAGTTATTATAAATGATGAACTACTGTTTCGTTTTCCGAGAAAGGTTGAATATGCAACGCGAATTCCGTTAGAAAAGGAACTATGCGCGCTTCTCTCTCATTCACTAAAAGAAATTGAGGTTCCACAGTATCACCTATTATATAGAAAGGATGCTGATGCGATTCCGCTTTGTAGTTACTATACTCTCATTCATGGTGAACCATTAAAAACAGAAACAGTTATCAAGCTTGACGATAAAGAACGGAAAGCAATTATTACACAATTAGCTACTTTCCTTGCAACCCTACATAGTATTCCTTTAAAACAAGGTACAACGTTAGGATTCCCTCTTGAAAAAACACTTACCTATTGGAAAGAGCTACAAACAAAATTAAATCAGTATGTTACTAACAACCTTACTTCATTACAGAAATTAGCCTTAAATCGTTTATTCGAAAATTTCTTTGCGTGCATTGCTACATCCGCATTTCAAAATACAATCATTCATGCTGACCTTACACACCATCACATTTTATTTAATAAGCAGCATACAACCATTTCAGGTGTTATCGATTTTGGCGATGCTCAAATTGGAGATCCTGCTTTTGATTTCGCTGGGCTATATCATGACTTCGGACATGAATTTACTACATCTGTATATGAGCAATACAGTACTCTTATTTCTCACCATGATCCATTACTCATTCACCGCGTCACGACCTTTTATCAATACAGCCCTTTATTACATAATATTATTTATAACTTTGAGACAGAGAATGAACTAGCATTCATTACGGGTACAGAACAGCTGAAAACGATATTACAGGGATGAGATTACATTCTCTCCCTACATTCTTTCTCCTCATACATCATTAACTTTTTATCCATTTCAACAATAACTTTATATAATTGAAACGCCTGTAAAATTTGTAGTTGCATTCCAAAAGGAGCATTTTGTTCTTTTAACCATTGAAATACTTTCGTTTCGTCTTTCATTGATTATTCCTCCTCGTATTAAAATCTGCTACAAATACACCGTAAATGATGAAAAGCTTTTCATGTCAATAACAAAAAAAGATGCAAATTTGCATCCTTTAATGTACGATATTTTTCCGCTGCTTCGCTTCTTCCTTTACTTCTTCCCCTTGGCATTCACTACGAAAAGCACAACTCATACACTCAGAACGAAAATGCCGCTCTGTGTAGTGCTCAGGTTGTTGCAACATTTCTTTCATTCTAGATAAATCAGCCATTCCAATTATAATATCTTCCTGTTTCGGAATGTACTCATACTTAGTTCCTTCTATTAAATTAATAACTTCAACTTTTCCTGGAAGAATACCGAAAGCTTTATAACTGAATACTGTCATTAACTTTTGACAAAGAGCAAGCATTTCCTCATCTGCATCGACAACATACTTTTTAATTACAAACGACTCAGTACGCCACTCACCAACTTCTAATGTCAATGACATGTGGACACCTAACTCTTCCATATATATTTGAAATTTTTCAAATAAAAATAACGGCGGCGTCTCGCTATCATCTCTTTCAACAAACTGTAATAAGTGATCCGTTAGCTTCGCTAACACAATATAGTACTCCGTCTTCGAAGCAAACATATTAATCCTTACTTTTTCCCAATACTTTTCTATTAATATTAAAAGTACAATTTTCGTTTGTTGACCCGCAGGTAGTGTGTAATACTCGTTAATAATTTGATTCACAATCATCTGTGCTATTTGTTGCCATTCAAAAGAAGAAGGTTCTCTTCTTTTTATATGACGAAAGTAAAATTTATGCGGACAACGCATAAAATCATACAAATGGTAATCTGTCATCGTTTTAATGGTGATTTTCTCATGCACTTGCTCTTCATCTCCCTTCTGCCATTAAGAAAGATGTTTTACAAATTCAGCTCCAAACTGTAAACATTTTTCTACATCTTCATCTTCTGGCGTTAATTCTACTTTTAGTCCTTCTAACACAACTGCTGCCCCACGTTCCTGCAGCTTTTCTATTAAAATGTCAACAGCCACGCCGTATTTCGGATAAGCCGAATCACATGACCCGAATACTGCCGCTTTTTTTCCAGCTAAATCAATAGAATCCATTTCGTCATAAAAGTCTAAGAAATCATCAGGAAGGTCTCCGTCTCCCCAAGTGTAAGCGCCTAAAATAATCCCATCATACTGTTCTAATATAGAAGCTTCTGGTGAATCCATAATATCAATAACTTCAATTTCATTTTCTGTTTCACGAATTGCCCCTGCAATATGATCGGCCATTTCCTCTGTATTTCCACTCATACTTGCAAAAATCATTACTAACTTACTCAACTTTATCTCTCCCTTTACTTTGTATCTCTTTTTCTGTTTGAATTGCACTCTTCTCTTCTACATATTCCGAACGAATTACATTTCGTTGCCATTCTATATGCTGATCAACATCTTTATTTTTATCTTTTAATCCCCTACGCAGAAGGTGATATTTTTTTCTCATTAACATGTCGCATCCATCCTATTGATAATAATTATCAATTCTAACTACACTTAGATTAATTGATAATTATTATCAATGTCAATAACTATTTTTAAAAAAATAGTTAAAATGTACAAGCTTGTCCGTTAGCTATTCATATACTATAAATGAGCATAGTTCTTTCTCAGCCCTCTCTGACGGAAAGAAATAAAAGCAACTGCAATAGAGTGCAGTTGCCTTTTTTTATGCTTTTCTATGATTTCAGTAACCTCATCGTTGTTTCTAAAAATAATTCCACTCCATAAATTAAAGCTGATTCATCTACATCAAATCTTGGATGATGATGCGGGTAACATGTATCTATTTTTTCATTCCCCGTCCCCAATTTAATGAAGCAACCCGGTGCTTTTCTTAAATATGCTGAAAAATCTTCTCCTCCCATAGAAGGTTCCAGCTTCACAACACGCTCATGCCCGAATAAATATATCGCACTTTCTTCTACTACTTTCGTGATAGATTCATCATTAATAACTGGATCATATCCATATCGATACGTATATGTATATGATCCTCCATGTGCTTTTGTAATTCCTTTCACGACTTGCTCAATTCTCTCTTCTGCTTCTTTTCTTAATGTTTGATTAAAAGAGCGAACCGTTCCCATTAAAGTTGCTACATTTGGAATAATATTATCCGCCATTCCCCCATGAAACTGCGTAACCGAAACTACCCTTTGCATAAAAGCGTTTGTATTTCTTGATACGATATGTTGTAAGTTTGTAATAATTTGTGCTCCGATAGCAATAGGATCTACCGTTTCTTCTGGCCGCGCCGCATGCCCTCCTTTTCCATGAATTTCAACTGTAAATACGTCTGGTGCTGCCATCATCGCCCCATACACAATCCCAATCTTCCCGCTTTCTAATCCAGACATAACATGTAAACCTATTACATAATCAACGCCATCCATAACACCTGCCGCAACCATTTCTTGTCCGCCGCCAGGATATACTTCTTCTGCATGCTGAAAGAATAGACGAATTTCACCTACAAACTCTTCCTTTATATTTGCTAGCGTCTCTGCAACACTTAACAAAATAGCAGCATGTGCATCATGTCCACATGCATGCATCATTCCTTTATTTACAGACGTATAAGATTTCCTTGTCTCCTCTTGAATTGGTAGAGCATCTATATCAGCTCGAATTGCAACTACTTTCCCTTGTTCCGTTCCTCTTTTAATTGCTAGTACACTATACTTCGTTGGCCTCGTTACTTCCAAAGTAGAAAATGAGCATAATGTATCATATATAAATTGAGAAGTTTCTTTTTCAGCAAACGATAGTTCTGGATATTTATGAAAATGCCGTCTCCATTTCATAATATTTTTTTCTGAAATAATATCCTTCCACACGCTCTTCATCAAAAATCCCTCCTGTTAAGAAACTTTAGCGATTCATAAATTAACTATGACAAACGCAAAGATACAAACAAATATTGCATTTCTACCCATTCTCTCAGTCCACTTTTATACATTCACACAATCCACTTTCTATTTGCATGTCAAACCCATTACAAATTCATGCTGAATGTAATATAATTGCTAAGTTAGGGATTTTCTTTTTTAGTATTTAGTGCTAATATCAGAAAAGAGCCTTTTGACTTATTTTTACCTAAAATGTGGGATTTTGTTTTTTTCACAATAATGTAGGACATGATACCTACAAAGAGCTATTATTTCATTAAGAGAGGGAAAGACATGGAAAGATTAAAAGAGATATGGTCTCGACCACTCACACAATGGGTTGCAAAGACGGTTTATTACCTTGCAATTTTATTTGCATTACTTTGGTTGTATGGATTCCATGATACAAACACAAGTACATTTATTTACAACGAATTTTAGGGTGGGAACGTTATGAAGTTATTAGAACAAATTGAAAAGTGGGCTGCAGAAACGCCTGATCAAACCGCTTTTGTTTGGCGAGATGCGAAAATTACGTACAAACAATTAAAGGAAGATTCTGATGCGTTAGCACATTGGATTTCTTCTGAGTATCCAGATGATCGTTCACCAATTATGGTGTATGGCCATATGCAACCTGAAATGATCATTAACTTTTTAGGTTGTGTAAAAGCTGGACATGCTTACATTCCTGTAGATTTATCTATCCCAGCTGATCGTGTACAACGTATCGCTGAAAATTCTGGTGCGAAATTACTTTTATCGGCAGCTGAAGTAACTGTAACTGATTTACCAGTTCGCATTGTAAGTGAAAACAACTTAAAAGATATTTTCTTTACTCATAAAGGGAACACTCCAAATCCTGAACATGCGGTAAAAGGTGATGAGAACTTCTACATTATTTACACATCAGGAAGTACAGGTAATCCGAAAGGGGTTCAGATTACTTATAACTGCCTTGTTAGCTTTACAAAATGGGCTGTAGAAGATTTCAACTTACAAGCAGGGCAAGTATTCTTAAACCAAGCACCTTTCTCATTCGATTTATCTGTAATGGATATTTACCCATCATTAGTAACAGGTGGTACACTTTGGGCAATCGATAAAGATATGATTGCACGTCCAAAAGACTTGTTTGCTTCTTTAGAGCAATCGGATATTCAAGTATGGACTTCAACACCATCTTTCGCTGAAATGTGTTTAATGGAAGCATCTTTCTCTGAGAGTATGCTACCGAACATGAAAACATTCTTATTCTGCGGTGAAGTGTTACCAAATGAAGTAGCCAGAAAATTAATTGAGCGATTCCCGAAAGCAACAATTATGAATACGTACGGTCCAACAGAAGCTACAGTTGCTGTAACAGGTATTCACGTTACAACAGAAGTGCTGGATCAATATAAATCACTTCCAGTTGGCTACTGTAAATCAGATTGTCGCCTTCTTATTATGAAAGAAGATGGCACAATTGCACCTGATGGTGAAAAAGGTGAAATCGTAATTGTTGGTCCTAGCGTAAGCGTTGGGTATTTAGGAAGCCCTGAATTAACAGAAAAAGCATTTACTATAATTGACGGCGAGCGTGCCTATAAAACAGGCGATGCTGGCTATGTAGAAAATGGTCTTCTATTCTATAATGGTCGTCTTGATTTCCAAATTAAGCTTCATGGTTATCGAATGGAATTAGAAGAAATCGAACATCATCTTCGTGCGTGTTCTTACGTAGAAGGGGCAGTTATTGTTCCTATTAAAAAAGGTGAAAAATACGATTATTTATTAGCGGTTGTTGTTCCTGGAGAGCATTCGTTTGAAAAAGAATTCAAATTAACATCTGCAATCAAAAAAGAACTCAATGAGCGTTTACCAAACTACATGATTCCACGTAAATTCATGTATCAATCTTCTATTCCAATGACACCAAATGGAAAGGTAGATCGCAAAAAATTATTGAGTGAGGTTACAGCATGACCGCATATGGATCATTTTATTTTTTCGCTATAGTGGGCATTTTATTAATACCTACTATCATAGCTGGATTAAAAGGTAAAATGTTGCGTAAATATAATGCCGTTTTAACATTAGTCATGCTTGCTATTATATTCTCGGATAAACCGAAGCAAGCAATTATGTTAGCCGCATTTATTATTTGGCAATATGCCCTTATTAAAGGCTATTTACTTTTAAGAAAACAAAATAATAGTACATTCACATTTTGTATAGCTGTTATTTTATCAATTTTGCCACTTATTTTGGCAAAAATCGCACCGTTTGTACCTGAACTAAAGTTTGTTGTATTTTTAGGAATGTCTTATGTAACATTTAGAGCAGTACAAATGGTATTTGAAGTTCGTGATGGCTTAATTAAAGAACTTTCCTTCTTCAATTTTTGGGAATTCGTTTTATTCTTCCCAGCTATCTCAACGGGACCTATCGATCGTTACCGAAGATTCCAAAAAGATATTCAAAAGCCACCTAGTGCAGAAGAATATCAAAACTTACTATATATAGGACTAAACCGTATTTTCCAAGGTTTCTTATATAAATTTATTATCGCTTACTTAATAAAGCAATATTTTATGGATCCAGCATTCGCGCAACACGACACAATCCTTTCAAATATGATTTACATGTATAGCTATAGCTTATATTTATTCTTCGATTTTGCTGGTTATAGCTCATTTGTAATCGGTGTAAGTTATATGATGGGGATTAAAACGCCAGAAAACTTTAATAAACCATTCCTTAGTCGTAATATTAAAGACTTCTGGAACCGCTGGCACATGAGTTTATCATTCTGGTTCCGTGACTTTATTTACATGCGTTTCGTCTTTTTTGCAACGAAGAAAAAGTTAATTAAAAACCGCTACACAATTTCGTATATCGGTGCATTTTTAAACTTCTTCATCATGGGAATATGGCATATTACTGGTGAGCATGTGTATCAATACATTATTTATGGTCTTTATCACGCTGCTTTGTTCATCCTATTCGATATTTTCGAACGAAAAAACAAGAAGCATAAGTTTTGGCCAAATAATAAATTTACGCACGTCCTTGCGATTGTAATTACGTTCCACGTTGTATGTTTCGGTTTCCTAATTTTCTCTGGACACCTTAACAGATACTTTTAATGCACCCTTCTTATTCCAATAAGAAGTTGCACATATAATATATTCGGATATAAAGGAGATTTTAAAAATGGCAGAATTCAAAGAGCAAGTATTAGATATTTTAGAAGAAGTATGTGAAAACGATATTGTAAAAGAAAACTTAGATGTTCAATTATTTGAAGAAGGTATTCTTGATTCTTTCGCTGTAGTATCTTTATTAGTTGAATTCCAAGAGCGTTTAGATATTGAAGTTTCTATTTCTGATTTTGACCGTGACGAGTGGGCTACACCAAACATGGTTATTAAGAAGTTGGAAGAAATCCGATGAACAAAGCAAAATTTGGTCCGATGCTTTTAGCATTGGCCCTTTTTGCTGTATTCTTACTTATTCCAACGCGCTTCCTACTTCCACTTTTAAGTGATGAAAAAGTAGAACAAGCTGCCACTTCTTTAAAAGAAGAAAAGATTCAAAGTATGATTTTACAGCAAAAAATGTTAGCAGACCCGAAATACCTTCCGATGTACGGTTCATCGGAATTCGCACGTATGGATGCTTTCCATCCATCAAATTATTTCAAAGTAAAGCCTGAAGGATTTACACCATTCCTACTTGGACGCGGCGGAACACAAGACCTTGTACATGTATTAAACTTTGCATCTACAATGGACCAATTGAAAGATAAGAAGATGGTATTCGTTCTTTCTCCGCAATGGTTTGTACCACAAGGTATTGATGAAACACACTTTGCACCTAACTTTTCAAAACAACAAGGTTATCACTTCATTTTCAACGATGATTTAAAACCTGAAATGAAACAACAAATTGCAAAACGTTTATTAAACTTTGAGATTGTTAAGAAAGAAACTTTATTAAAAATTTCACTTGAAGGTATCGCTTATGATGATACGAAGCATAAAGTAAAAGCACTTGCTGCTAAACCTTTTGCTTATATTTATCGTAACATTTTAGATCGTAAAGATTTATTTACAGTAATGTTTGATATTAAACCGCATAAAGAAAACCTTGATCCTTCATTAAAACAAATGAACTGGGATGAAGCTCGTAAACATGCAGATCAAACAGGTGCAGCAGAATCAGGGTCTAACGAATACGGTATTGAAGATGATTACTTCAATAACAAAATTAAGAAGAAATTAAAACAGCGTGAAGGCTACTTAAAAAATGATTCTTATGACGAATCACCAGAATATGAAGACTTACAAATGGTACTTGATTTATTAAAACAATCTGGTGCAAAACCACTCTTCATTTCTGTTCCTGTGAAAGGTCCTTGGTACGATTACGCTGGATTCCCGAAAGAACGCCGCGAAGCGTACTATAAGAAAGTTCATGAGCAAATTACGAAAGCTGGCTATCCAATTGCTGACTTCTCAAATCATGAATATGATAAGTACTTCTTAAAAGATCATATGCATTTAGGTTGGAAGGGCTGGGTTTACATCGACGAAGCTATCCAACAATTTTATAAAGCAAACTAATGAAAAGACCGCTTGAATTATTCAAGTGGTCTTTTTCTATATACATTTTGTAATTGTTCGATTACGTTATCCGCTTCTTCCATGACACGCTTCACTACACGCTGCGCTGATTCTATTCGTGCCAATGATGACGCTTGTCCCGCCCAAAGTGACATGTATTCACCCTTATTTTGCTTTGCTGCTTCTTGCCGTATTTTAGAAGTTAATACGTTTTGCACTGGATACATCGGGAGCCTTTCTTCTTCTCCTTCATGTTTCTCTATAAATTCATTACGGATACCCCGCGCATATTTCCCGGAAAACGCACGAGTTACAGTTGTACTCGTATCTGTACTTTGTAATACGAGCTCTTTATATGTATCATGTGTAATACTTTCTTCACTCGTTAAAAAAGCTGATCCCATTTGAACTGCTTCTGCCCCTAACGCAAATGCCGCAACAAGCCCTTGTCCGTTCATTACACCACCAGCTGCAATAATCGGGATATGCGGTACTGCTGCTACTAACTGCGGAATTAATGCAAACGTACCAATCATGGCGTCTTTTTCTTTCCCGATAAAAGTTCCTCTATGCCCACCTGCCTCGCTACCTTGCCCGACAATAATATCTACCCCTAGCTCGGCAAGTACTTTCGCTTCTGCTACATGAGTTGCTGTTCCAATGACCTTTATTCCGCTTCTTTTTAATTCATCTATTTCTTCTTGTTCTAACGTTTGAAATGCAAAACTAACGACCGGTACCTTTTCTTCTAATAATACTTGTAATTGTTCTTTATAACTTTTTGGAAGCTGTAATACATCCTCTTCCTCTATTCCTAACTCTCTATTCACTCCACTAAGTAACTCTTTCGCCCCGTTTACCTTCTCTTCTTCTATCTGTACCTCTTTTGTTAAAAGTAAATTAACACCAAAAGGTTTATCGGTTAGTTTCCTTATTTTATAAATCGCTTCACGAATTTGTTTTGGGCTCATATATCCTGCTCCAAGCGTTCCTAACCCTCCGCTATTACTTACAGCTGCAACGAGTTCTGGCGTCGTAATCGCACCTGCCATACCAGCTTGAATGATGGGATACTTAATTTGCAATCTATCTATTACTCGACTTGTAAACATCATTTCCCTCCTATCCCCCTTATATCTTCTTTATGTGATAAGCTTTCCCCTTCTTTTACAAGGGGTGAACTTCATATGAAGCGAATATATTGAAAGAGAAGGAGGCTGAGAATAATGATTTATCCAAATGCGTTAAAACAAGGTGATACAGTAATGATTATTGCTCCGTCTGGGCCACCAACACTTGAAAACGTATTAAAAGGTGTGAAGGTATTACAAGAGATGGGGTTATCCGTACTAATTGGGAAGAGTGTTTATGAAAAGTATGGCTATTTGGCTGGAAGAGACCAAGTTCGTCTTGATGATATACATGAAGCTTTTACAAATACTGAAGTAAAAGCAATTTTCTGTGCACGAGGTGGTTATGGCAGCGCTCGTCTCCTCCCTTACATTCAATATGAAATCATTAGGCAAAACCCTAAAATCTTTTGGGGATATAGCGATATTACAGCTTTACATACCGCGTTTTCACGCTATGCAAAGCTTGTTACATTTCACGGTCCAATGATTGAAGAATTAGGAAAAGGTATAGATTCTCTCTCTTTATCTTCTTTCAATCAACTATTCCATCCGTGTTCAATCAATTTATCTGCATCAGAATGTATCTTATCCACCTCTGCATGTTCAGTTACAGGGACATTGGTTGGAGGGAATTTAACTGTTTTAACGAGTATAGTTGGCTCACCCTATGAAATAAATACGGCCAATACACTTTTATTACTTGAAGATATCGGGGAAGAACCGTATCGCATTGACCGCATGTTAAATCAACTACTTTTATCTGGACAGTTTAATGAATGCAGCGGTGTTATTTTTACAAGTTGTCACGACTGCACTCCTTCAAAACCATCCCAGTCATTGCAAACAATACTATCTGAATATTTCACGCCATATGATATACCTGTACTATTCGGTTTACCGATTGGACATATAAGCCCAAACGTCGGTATTCCGCTTGGAGCTACAGCGACAATCCATACAAACAATAAAACACTCTCTATTTCTTCCGGCGTGGCCACTCCATATTCAAACTAAAAAGGAAAAGCTATTAAGCTTTTCCTTTTACTTATAATAATTAAAAATTCGTCCAGATGCGATATCCACAATTTCTTCTGGAACAAATGTTTTACTTATATCCGTACCAACATTTAATACCGCTGTTGCATCTTTCTCGATACTACCAAACAATTCTTTTCCACGTATCGTAACAAGGGGCGTACCTTCTGGCAACACATCTTTTACAAATTCCAATTGTGTAAAGAACGGCACGATCCATCTACCCTCTCCTTGGAAATGACGCAAACGAAGTGTTCCTTCTGTTGCTCCGTCTTCTGCTTCTAGTGAACCGGCAACATAAAACTCTGTTGATAAGAGCAATTCATAAAATTCTTTTTGCTTTTGTTTATTATCTCCTGCTAAAACAACTACTTCTTCTATTTTCTTTACTGGAATTTGCTTCATATGATGCCACCCCTATTTTCAAAATGATTATACTTAGATTATACGAAATATTCTTATTTTTTTCTACATAATTCCGCAATTATTTTCTCAAAATAATTTTAACACTTCTTTTGTCGTCATAATTGTTGCAAATTCATCATGCAAATTGACAAGTGTCATATTATGAATAGACTCTGCACTATACTCTATGCCGTCTGGGCCTATACGATTAAAAGTAGCTGTCGCATCATTCACTAAATACGTAGTAAATCCTAAATTACCTGCCATCCGTGTCGTAGTTTCCACGCAATGATTTGTCGTTAATCCCACAATTACTACCGTATCACATTGTTTCGATCTTAATTGTTCTTCTAAATTTGTCCCAATGAACGCACTATTAACAGACTTTTGAATAATTACTTCACCTGGCAGTGGTTTCACTTCTTCTTTAAAGTTTACTGTTTCCGCATGTTGATAAAACATCGACTGAACATTTTCTTTATTTACATGTTGAATATGAAAAACTGGTCGCTTCCTCTTTCTCCATTCTTCTACTAAACTTTTCATATTTTCTTCGGCAAAAAGATTATTTCTCTCGCCCCAGTATGGTAATTGGAACGCCTTTTGTACATCAATTATGATAAGTGCTGTTTGATTTGTCATCATTCTCTCCTTAATTAGGCTGTAATTGAAACAGAAAACCAAGTTGCTGCGACGCAGTAATAAAACAAATATAAGCACAAAGCTCTACAATTTCTTTTTCCGTCCAATATTGTTTTAATACACGAAACATATTATCATCGATCGCCTTTTTATCATGAACAAATGTATGCGCAAAAGTAACAGCTACACTAATTTCTTCTACCTTTTGCATATCATCTGGTCTTCCCTTTGCCATGCAGTACGAGCATTCATTCCCGTACGCCAATGTTCTTCTTACTTGTTCCTTCAACTCCGCTGAAAGAGTTCCTTTATTATACAGTGTATTTTCTAACGTACTCCACGAATGTAATATATCCCGATTATGGCCTAATAATTTTTGAAACTTTGTATCTCCTACATTTGATAATGAAATTCTCTCCATCATTTCCCCTCCTATTTCTTTCTGTTTTATTGTAAAATAAATAAAGTTCTCTTTACATTTCATATGAATCTTAATTTTTATTTTCACTTTACAAAAATTATCATTTTACTGGAGGTATATTTACAAATGCAATTAGATCGTGTTGATCGTAAAATTTTAAATGAATTATATAATGATAGTCGCCTTTCGATGCGCGAATTAGCCAAACGAGTAAATTTATCTGCTCCGTCTACTGCAGAACGTGTTCGTAAACTTGAAAGTGAAGGAGTTATTCAAAAATACACAATCGATATTGATTATAAAAAAGCTGGACTTGTTTTAGATTGTATTTTAGAAATCACTTTAAAAAATGGTGACACAACACGTATGCAACAGTTTATTCAGTCTTATCCATCTGCAAGTTTTTGTTACCGAGTAACAGGAAGCTTATGCTACATTGTAAAAATTTCCGTCCCTTCACTCGTTGAACTTGAAGAATTTATCAATGATGTTTCTTCATATGCAACGACAGTTTCTCATATCGTATTATCAGAAGTATCTCTTACTCCGGACATTGAACATATCTTCCCAGAACACTAATTAATATTTATTCAAAAAAATATTAAAAACCCCTTACATTAAGAATAAAAATAATATATTATGTATTAAAATACATAAAGTTCGAGAAAGGGGCTTTACATTGAAAATCTGGTTTTATGAAAAAACGGCACAATTAGACGACTTGCTTGGTATTTGGGATAATGTTCCGACCATCCCTCGAATTGGTGAGAAAGTGGAGCTTTTAAAAACAGTCCGTACTGTTACAGATATTAAATATGTAAAGAACGGTAATAATTTTCGTGTAGAAATTATTACGAATTAAAAAACATCTCTCCTTTTATATATAGGAGAGATGTTTTTTAATTATTTATCATGCGCTTTCTTTATAACAATTGTATCTTCTTCTACGAATACTTTTACATAATCATTTTCTTCTAATCGAAGCTTATTTACAGCTTCATCTGGTAGTTCTACAGCCATCAATCTATCTGTTACAATGACTTGACTATACACTTCATTTTCTTGTGATACATTCACTACTTTTTCTTCATTTATAAAGCGGATCGGTGGCACACCAACTTCTTTTACTATACGCCATTGTTTCCATATGTAAGGAATTAACCAAAGTAATCCAACAACCGCAAGACCAATGCCAATCCATAAATTACTTTGCGCTTGTAATTCAGGAATTGAGATTGCCCCACTCTCTTCTCCACCTACAAATTGCATACTTGTTGCAATCAAATTATTTAAAGCATGCACCGCAATATTCGTCCATATATTTTTCGTCTTTATGTATAAAAAGCACATAATGACACCAAACATGAAAGCACCGATCACGTCAAAATGTCCGAAACCAAAAATAAGTGAAGATATAATTACAGCTCGTTTAATCCCCCATTTATAAGCCATTCGCTGTAAAAAGAAACCCCTAAAAATAACTTCTTCCATAATAGGCGCTAATACACATGCTGAAATGAAAGTAAATATTGTCATATATATGTTACTCGTATTAATTACATTTCCGTCTTCTAACATACTCACTAAAAAATTAGGTAACGTGTGTGCCAATATGTAAAATTGAATATGAGATATACCGACTGAAAAAATCATTCCCATTATCGTCGCTAATAAAATTAATCCCCACGGTAAACGACTTGGCTTATCAAAAAAACTTTGAAACACAACATTGTTTTTATTTGTTTTTACGTATAACCAAAATAACGGAAATACAAAAAATATAGTTATTTGTGAAATAACCTCTAACGTGTTATCTGAAACATTTGATAAACCTAATGGGATCATCGTAAGGAACAACCCTATAATCATCCATCCGAAAAAACTACGTAGCCTTATACGTGAAAATGCATATTGCATATCAATCACCTCCAAAGATAGTAAAAAGTAAAGCATTAATCAATGTTTTATGGGCAATCCATCTCCTACAAATGGTGGAATAACTAAATTATAATATGAATATAGTTGAAAATCTTCCTATTTCTCTCATATACTTTCAAACAGCATATCTCTTAACATATATAGTAATCATTTTATTTAATATACCGTATCACCGTTTTTCAAGTTAAAAGACAGAAGAAAGTTATGTAATAAAAATCCCCGTTTTTACAAGCTGGGATTTCTTTTATCCCGCTTTAATGGGCAGTAAGACCCCCACCTCAAAATTCAGCGAAAGCAAAGAATTCAGGTGGGGGTCGGGCTGCCCATTAAAGTCCGATTGGTGAGGGCTGATAATCAGTGGGGGATGAAGAAAACCCCCACTGATTAAAGTTTCACTTTATTATAATACGTCACGTTTTTGGAATAATGCACTTGATGCTGCAAGCCTGCAATCATTTTTAATAACGTCGTTTTCTCGCTCCCGTTATCTCCAACAAGCCCAACAAATTTCCCTTCTGTAATCTCTATGTTTAATTCACGGATTACTGCTTTTAACCCATATCTCTTCCATAAATTTTCTATTTTCAATAGCTCTGTCATTCTCTCGCTAATTCACGGACAGAGGGAATTTTATCGCCAGGTAATAAATGACCCGTTACGATTTCTTTTTTTATGTATTCCATTACCTGAATGTAAATTGGTGTATTTGGAGAAAAATATATTTTCATTTCTTCCCTCCTTTTGTATCGGTGTACTATTTAACTAGTACACCGATACAAAAGGATTGTAAATACCTATTTAATTACAAAAAAAATTCTATCCATTAATGAGATAGAACTCTTTAAACAGCAATCACTATATAAAAATAATAGTGTTATGTAAACAAAATCATAAAGAAAAGCTGTCTTATTCATTGATAAGACAGCTTTTCTTTATGATCGTATATTAAAAATTAAACACGAAGTCATCGTCAGATAACTTTTCAACGTTCGTTGCTTTTACGTAACCATTTCCTTTTACAGAGAAGAAATCATGGTTTTTCGTATCTGTACGTAAACCATTTAAAACGATTGGGTTAATTTCTTCTTCTTCAAACTTCGGCTCAAGTCCTAAGTTCATAAGTCCTTTATTCGCATTGTAACGAACGAAACGATTTACATCTTCTACAAGACCGATAGAAGTGTAAATTTCTTCTGTATATGCCATTTCAATTTCATATAGTTTCATTAATAACTCTTGCGTTTCTTTTTGCACTTCTTGTTGATCTTCTGCAGAAAGTTCCGCGAAGATTTGTTGTGCTAAAATACCGACGAATACGCCGTGAATTGACTCATCACGAATTATCAAGTTAATAATCTCACCACTTGCCGTCAGTTTACCTTGACCAGCTAAGTAAAGTGGGTAGAAGAATCCACTATAGAATAAGTAACTTTCTAAGAACACACTTGCGACCATTGCCATGTATAACTCTTTTTTCGTTACTTCAGGCTTTAATAAACGACGATAATAACTAGTAACAATACCAGCCTTTTTCTCAAGTAATGGATGGTTGTCTACCCATTCAAAAATATCATCAATTTCTTCTTCTGTAGCTAATGTTGTGAAGATATGACTGTAACTCTTCGCATGTACTTCTTCCATAGCTCCCATGAAAGCTAATACACTTTTCGCTTGTAAATTTTCAAGATGAACAAGTACAAGTGGCATCCCTTCGCCGCCTTGTTTCGTATCTAAAAGTGTTAAACCACCTAATACGCGCTTATAAGCAACCTGCTCTTCTTTTGATAATTGTGCCCAAGTATTTTTGTCAGACGAAACCGCAATTTCTTCTTCTGTCCAAAACTGAGCGATGTTTTGCTTCCAAAACATTAAACTAAAATCATCTTCTTTTTTGTTCCAGTTTACCGCACGCATTCAATCGCCCCTTCTCTAAATAAACATGAAAAATTGATAACTAAGCATGAGCAGGGTTCAGAAAACCCTGCTCATCATGTCTCAATTTTTATATTAAACGGTACAAGCCACGCACTCTTCCACGCTTAATTTACGTGTTCTCGTATAATACAGACTCTTTAAGCCTTTTTTATGTGCATAGATGTAGTAACGTGCTAATTCACGTG
Organism: Bacillus sp. NPDC094064; assembly: GCF_050279585.1. Classification (NCBI taxonomy): domain Bacteria; kingdom Bacillati; phylum Bacillota; class Bacilli; order Caryophanales; family Bacillaceae; genus Bacillus; species Bacillus sp. NPDC094064. The sequence goes on along the minus strand of NZ_JBNNUI010000002.1, from coordinate 188,224 downwards.
TTGAAATATCACTATTAACGTAAAGAATTGTACTAATTCCTTGGTCAATATGTTCTTGAATTTCTGCGATTAAATCAATTAGTTTAAACTGATTCATATCGTAAGAAGATTTATAGTACCAGAACGTATCTTTTGATAAATACGGCATTGGATAATATGTTGTCGCATTCGCATACGTTCTTGATTCGATTTGACTTACGATCGGCATTACGCTTGAAGTTGCATTTTGAACGTAGCTGATTGATTGTGTAGGAGCGATTGCAAGACGATATGAGTTGTATAAACCATTCTTCTGCACTTGCTCTTTTAAACTTGTCCAATCTTCTTTTGTTGGAATATGAATTCCTTCAAATAGTTGTTGAACTTTTTCAGTTACTGGGCTGTAATCTGTCGTTTCATACTTTTCAAAGTATGTGCCGTTCGCATAATCAGATTTATCGAAGTCTTTAAATGTCTCGCCTTTTTCTTTAGCAATTTCCATACTTTTCTCAATAGAGTAGTAATTTAACATCATAAAGAATGTACGCGCGAACTCTTTCGCTTCTGCACTTTCATAAGCGATTTTATTTTTTGCTAAATATCCGTGTAAGTTCATTGCGCCAAGTCCAACTGAATGAAGCTCATCATTTGCTTTTTTCACAGTTGGTGCATTCGGAATGATTGTCATATCAGAAACAGCTGTTAAAGCTTCCATTCCTGCATGAACTGCTTCACGAATCTCTTTATTTTCCATTACGTTTACGATATTTAACGATCCTAAGTTACAGTTAATATCACGACGGATAATGTCATCTGTACCGTAATCATTTATTTCAGAAGTTTCTTGAAGCTGGAAGATTTCTGTACACAAGTTCGACATCTTCACAGTTCCAATACCCTTCAGTGGATGTTGGTTATTTGCATTTGATTTAAACATTAAGTATGGGTAACCAGATTCAAGCTGAATCATAGCAATTTTAATAAGCATATCACGTGCACTAATATCTAGCGGCTTCTTCTTCACTTTCGGATTGCTCATTAATTCATCGTACATTTCATCGATATCAATATCATCTAAATGCTTTCCATATTCTTTATACACCGTATAAGGCGCGAAAACATGGAAAGGTTCGTTTTTCTCAGCAAGCTCAAAGAACTTACTTGGAACGATAATTCCGATTGATAGAGACTGAATACGGCTCTTCTCATCGGCATTTATTTTTTTTGTATCAAGGAATTCAATAATATCCCAATGGAAAATGTTTAAGTATACTGCGCCGGCACCTTTTCGTTGGCCAAGTTGATTCGCATATGAAAACGAATCTTCAAGCAATTTCATAACAGGTACTACACCACTTGCAGCGTTTTCGATACCTTTAATTTGCTCGCCACGTGCGCGTAGCTTAGATAAGTTTAAAGCTACTCCCCCGCCGATTTTCGATAATTGCATTGCAGTATTAATGTTAAAACCGATTGAATTTAAGCTGTCGTCCATCTCTAACAAGAAACAAGACACCATTTCTCCTCTTCTGCTTCTTCCCGCATTTAAAAAGGTTGGTGTCGCTGGTTGATAGTTTTGTTTGACGATCATGCTTGCGAATTGTTTTGCTTTCGCAACATCACCGCGTCCTAAGTATAATGAAACAATTGCTACACGATCTTCATAGCTTTCTAAGTATTGTTTTTGATCATTTGTTTTTAACGCATAATCTTTGTAGAACTTAGATGCTGCCATATAAGATTGGAACTCGAAGTTTTCACCATAAGCGATGTTATATACCTCTTCTACTTCCTCCAAGCTATACTCGTCCAGAACGTTGTAATAGTAATCATGTTCTTTCATATACTCCATTCGCTCTGCCACGCTATTAAAAGGAACGGTATTTTCTCTAGCTTCTTCCATAAAGACTTCTAATGCCTCTTTATCTTTATGAAGCTGATAAAAACCGTCCTGCATTTGCGTGATTTCGTTATTCAGTTCAATGTGTCGCAATCTCCCGCACCCTTTCCTTAAAATATTCTACATCGTTATTTGTTCCTGATAACTCAAATTTTGATACAATAGGCACTTCATATTTGGCAGAAATTTTGTCAGCACTTGCACCGAACATGTCTCCCCAGTTACGATTGCCGCTTGCAGATACGCCTTTTAATTTGTCATTATTGCGCTCTAAAAATTCTAAAACACGTTCTGGTACATTGCCAAAACCTGTTGTATACGTAATTAAAATAAAGTCTTCATCTATTACTAGATCTTCACCAATTTGAACGGCCGGCATATTTAATTTGTGAATGAAACGCTTCACGTTTCCTGTCATAGAATCATATGCAACTAACATTTCCGACCCTCCCTCTCCAATCTATACTCTCTGTATGTTGTTTCTTGATTTCTCTATATATTGTATTACGTTTCAAAATAAGACACAAGATATATGTATAAATTCTTTCTTTTTTTAACTTTTACTTTTCGACATGACAGTCGTTTTTTTTCAATACAATGACTATGAAACAACATTCTAAAACTCATGTCAATAAAGTGCTTTTCAAAAAAGTTGTCAACGAATTTAACCTTATTTTTAAAAAAGTTACCAATATATTTTGTCATAAAACGGCAAATGCTGGAGGAATATATTTCTCCAGCATCACGCAAAAAAGAACAGACATTAAACGATAATCTGCTCTAAAAAACGATTACATTTATCAATTTTACTTTATTAAATATTATACATATACTTTCAGTTCTCGTTACATACTAAAAGATAACTATTATAGAAAAAGATTATTATTATGGAATTTCAATTTATTTATGAAAAGATTATTCAGAGTGCTCAATACGCAAAATATCTTTTACAAAAATGTGATGTGGATTCTCATCTTTATCAATCATTGTACATACAGGAGCTTCTTCATCAAAGTATACAATCATTCCTTCTACGTACTGATATGTATGTTGAACTTGTACGGTTACCTTAATTTCTATCGCTTCTTCATATGCTCTTTTTATTTTCTGCAGCATTTTCGCTGAACATTTTCGTCTCTCTGGATACATAACCATTCCCATAAACCTATTTCCAGATCGATCTTTCCACATATAATCCCAATGCGGTAATATCCCTTGTTTAAAATCGCCCATAAGTCTCCTCCCCTATATCTTCTAGTTACGAACGTGGCGTTTCTGAATATGTATAAATGACCTGTCCGCCGCGCTGTGCATTCCCAATAATATGTTTAAAATCTTCCCGACTTACTACAACTTTCCTGAACGTATAAAATACATCTTTCGTTGCAACATACTCCTTTATCTCACCATTTTTCAGCTGATCCAAAATTGCATTTGCTAATTGTTCATCCATGTATTTCACCTCTATGCAATATTTTATTCTATCGTATATTCTATAGGTCAACAACTGTAAATTTATCCCGTTGCTATGTCGGCATTTTACTTTCATTATTTTTCAAAAGAGATCTCTTTATTGTATGTCCACTAAATATCATATACTAACATAGCCACTTCTCTATATCAAACATTTTGACATTCAATTATGCAAAGTTCCATACCATTATGCTACAATATATAAATAGAACTAGGAGGGATACTATGATTCGGAAAGCAAAAAAGACAGATGCAAAGGCTATAGCTCCTTTATTGTATAACGCTCTGCACGAAATTGCTGAAAAAATCACAGGTAGCACAGTTGAAACAGAAGTATTACTAGGACTAGAAACATGGTTCTCAAAAGAGAAAAATCGACTGAGCTATGAAAATTGTCTTGTATATGAACAAGACGGGACTGCAGTCGGAATTATCGTCGCTTATCACGGTAGTGAAGCAACAATAATTGACGCACCAATTGTACGTCAATTAAGAGAATTACATAAAGATAACTCTATTACGTTAGAAAAAGAAGCTGAGCTTGATGAGTATTACATTGATACGTTATCAGTTTCAAGTGCATACGGCGGAAAAGGCATAGGTTCTCAATTAATTAAAGCTGCTGAAATCCATGCAACTGAACAAGCGCATGAAAAAATCGCCTTACTTGTTAATTTAGAAAACACACGTGCTTTTTCATTATATGAAAAGCTAGGTTACAAAAAAGATCAAATCGTTATGCTTGTGGGTGAACCTTACGCCCATTTAGTAAAACCATTAAATACAAAGGTTTCTGTATCTTAAAAGGAAAGCACACGATTTATATAAATCGTGTGCTTTTATGTTAAATTCGTATTTAATACATTTCCATCCATCGCCTCGTGGAATGTATATGTTGTACATCCCCATGGCTTCCTATGAAAAATAGGCGAACCAGACCACCCCATTGCCCTCAGTTCAGTCCCAATCATCGTATTAAAATAACTATGACCTACAAGAGCAACACTTCCATGAACGAGAGCATAACGGTGCAATAGATGAGCCGCTTGCCTTGCTCTCTCTCTTACTTCCTTATAAGACTCTACATCTTTATGGTAGCCAAGTATCCATAATGTTCGGCCGATAACCATCCATACCTTAGGTTTGCATTTCAACCATTTTGGAAAAAAAAAGCTTGAAGAAACCTCAGCCTCTCTAAAAAGAGAGTTTTGTATAAAAGATAAAGAATCCGTTAATTCAGCTGCTGACTGTACAGCACGCCTTTGATCACTCGTTACGACCAATTTTGCTGCTTCCATCACTTCAATTGTTTCCATTGGTATAGGAGCTTTTGTTGTTATAGTATGTAAGTCATATCGTTTCATCCACTCATGAAATGAAGTAACTGTCATTGGTTCCATAGTACGATTTAAGCGACCATGACGAATAAAAGAAATCCTCATTCTTTTCACTCCCCATTCATCACTTACGAACTCTATTATGCACTATTTCTTATTGCCATCATACCATGCGTAAAAAGAAAGTTATACATTATTACATATCCCCGCCACTATCATGTGTTATCGATGCATGCATACCATCCAATCCGTCAAAATATGCAGTTGTTTCATGGTGCCGAATTTTCTTTAGCTGTATATAAGAAAATAAAAATAATAAAATCGCTATAAAGCTCCCCACAATTTCAAACATCATTTTACCGCCCCTAGTTTCCCCCACTTTAGTAGGTCATTGTACCTTTTCATTATACTCTCATATAAAAATATTCGCATTTCTCTCATTTATCTCCTAACAACATGTTTTTTCATATATTTTCTTACAAAAAGTGAATATTTTTCGAATTTTTACTTTGAAAACATTTACAAAACAGGTAACATAGTTCAAAATAAAGGAAAATAAAAAATCCCAAATTATTCTTTTTTGGAAAAACTGTAACAAGGAGAGTTGCTTATGCAGATCGCAGAAACTGGAGATATCATCGAATTTAAAGGTGGCATGCAAGGCCGTGTTCAAAAAGTAAATCAAAACTCTGTTATTGTTGATATAACAATTATGGAGAATTTTAGAGAACTAGATATGGAACCTCTTACAGTTGTAAGTCATAAAAACTATACTGTCATTAACCAAAATGCATAATATAATAGAAAGAAAGGGCCTGTATAGTATACAGGCCCTTTCTTTCTATTAACGATTATCAATTGTTTCTGGATATAGATCGTGGTTCATCATGCGGTAGTCTGCCATTTGTTCATACTTCGTTCCTGGGCGACCATAGTTGCAGTACGGATCAATTGAAATGCCACCACGTGGTGTAAATTTCCCCCATACTTCAATGTAACGTGGATCCATTAATTTAATTAAATCATTCATAATTACGTTCATGCAATCTTCGTGGAAATCACCATGATTACGGAAACTAAATAAATATAACTTTAAAGATTTACTCTCTACCATTCTTTGCTCTGGAATGTAGCTAATATAAATTGTTGCAAAGTCTGGTTGTCCTGTTTTCGGACATAAGCTTGTAAATTCAGGACAGTTGAATTTTACAAAATAATCACGATTTGGATGATTATTATCAAATACCTCTAAAATTTCTGGGCTATATTCAAATAAATATTTTGTATTTTGATTTCCTAGTAATGTTACATCTTTTAAATCTTCATCTAATCTTCCTGCCATGTTAAACATCCCTTCTCGTTATACGCCGCGTTTATTTCCCCATACTAACGCATGAAGCTGCGGCAATACTTTTGCATCATTCATTGCTTTACAATTTACAGCTTTCTCAATCAACCACTCATACTTATCTAATAATTTTTTAATAAGCATTGCATCATCCACTGTTTTCGTATCATCGTTCCCTACTTGCAAGAAGAATGGTACGTCTGGATAACGTTCGTGCATCTTAACTGCATACTCAAAGTCATAATCATCAAATACGACTACTTTTAAGCTAATATCTTTTCCTGCCAGTTTCTGAATAACAGCATCTAACTTCTGAAAATCTGTTTGCATCGTCGAACTTGGTGGTTTGGGAGAAATCGTTACCTCATCAATTTGAAGTAACCAGTCTTGCCATTTACTCCCTTGCGTTTCGATTGCCGTTCGCATTCCATTCTCTTTTAGTATAGAAAGAAGAAACTTAATATTTTTCAGCAATACCGGATTTCCGCCTGAAATCGTAACATGAGAAAAATTTTCTCCTCCAATTGCAATAAGCTCATTCCAAATATCTTCCGCTGTCATCTGTTTAATTTGATCTTTAGCAGATCCATCCCACGTAAAAGCAGAATCACACCAAGCGCAGCTATAATCACAGCCAGCTGTACGGATAAACATTGTCTTTTGTCCTACAACCATTCCTTCACCTTGAATAGTTGGACCAAATATTTCTAAGACAGGGATTTTACTCATCGAGCATCCACTCCCGTCTTACTTCCGCATAACTAGTCGGCGTCTCAAATAGACGAACAAATTCAACACGAGCTCCTTTATATTCGTTCGCACGATTATCTTTTGTTAATGCTTCTGCCATCTTTTCATAAATCCAAACGACCATATTTTCAGCAGTCGTATTCATTGCAGGTAACGTTTCGTTTAAATAACGATGATCTAAATAAATTTCTATTTCATTTTTCCAAATCTCTTTTATATCTCCAAAGTCAATCGCAAGGCCTATTTCATTTACATATCCACTAATCCCAAATACAACTTTATATGTGTGACCATGTAAGTTTTTACATTTTCCTTCATAACAGTGTAAATGGTGTGCTGCATCAAATGTAAATTCCTTGCTGACCATTACTCTTTTATTATGATATTTAAGTTGTTTACGCTGAATATCCTTGTCCATTTTTTGCAAATTTTCTACGATGCGAAATCCAAAGAAATTATCCATTAATTGCTCGCTCCTTCGCGTTCTTGTAAGTACGTATCTAATCCTGCTTTACGAAGTTGACATGCTGGACATTCACCGCAACCATCACCAATGATTCCGTTATAACATGTTAATGTTTTTTCTCTAACAAACTCAAATGCACCAAGTTCATCAGATAATTTCCATGTCTCCGCTTTATCAATCCACATAAGTGGTGTATGAATGACAAACGGATAATCCATAGATAAATTTAATGTAACGTTTAATGATTTCACAAATACGTCACGACAATCTGGATACCCACTAAAATCAGTTTCACATACGCCTGTTACAATATGACGCGCTCCAACTTGTTTCGCTAATACAGCAGCGAATGATAAGAATAGTAAATTTCGTCCATCCACAAATGTTGATGGTAATTCACCTTCTTCATGTGTAATCTCCATATCCGTTCTCGTTAATGCATTTGGAGCAAGTTGATTTAATAGACTCATATCTAGTACTGTATGTTTAATTCCTAGCTCTTTCGCAATTTCCGCTGCACAATCAATTTCTAACTTATGACGCTGATTGTAATTAAACGTTACAGCTTCTACTTCTGCAAACTGCTCTATCGCCCAAAATAAACATGTTGTACTATCTTGTCCACCACTAAAAACAACAACCGCTTTTTCTTTTTTCATTTCACTCATTCTCCTTCTCTACTACGAATAAGAAGAAAGAACGTTCTTGAACTGTCGCAATAAAAAAACAAAACAATACCTAGAGATATTGTTGTTTCCATAGTTTTTTATAGAGGGAGTTCACGAACCTCTCCCGTGCAGTGCACGGAATTTCTTCTTTCATTGACAAAGCTTATTGTAACATATTGTATACTACCATAAAAAATTTCTGATTTTTCCGCTATTTTTATTTCATTTTTTTCATTTTATAGTATGATTAATCTAATATTAGAAGGGAGGGGGCATCCTACTGAAACTCTTTATTATTTACCTCTTTTTAAATATATTATCCATTCTCGTTACGATGCTTATCTATCACTTATTTTGGAATCAAAAAGGCAAACGATCTCCTAAATTAAATTCAGCTATATTTATTGTATTGTGTTGCCTCGCTACCATACTATGTATCACATTTGGTGCAAAAACAAATTATGGATTTCAATTTGATATGCGTCATATCGTATTAATTGTCGGCACATTAACAGGGGGGCCTATTGCTGGTGCTTCCATCTTAACTGTATTAAACATATACCGCTTTTTATTAGGAGGAGTTGGTGTTTTCCCATCCCTTATCGCTTCGGTTCTCTTGTTTATTGTTCTACTATTAACATACAAACTGTTTAACCGAAGTTCTAACCGTATAAAAATAGCACTTGCTGTCTTTTACAGTCTCATATTCGGATTTGGCTGGATACCATTTTTCCTTGCAGAGGTTACAAATAAGGCTGATTATATACCGCATATTATCGTATACGAAATATGTACAATGATTGGCACAATCCTTATTTTATATTTGCTACACATATTACAAACGCAAGTTCGACTTCAAAATGAACTTATGAATGCTGAAAAATTTCATTTAATCGGTGAAATGGCAGCTTCTATCTCTCATGAAATTCGTAATCCTTTAACTTCAACGAAAGGATTTTTGCAACTTTTACAGTCAGATACATGTTCTGAAAAGGAACGAAAATTATATATCGACATAGCCATTAATGGGATCGAACAAGCAAATCATGTTCTTACGGATTACTTAACTTTTGCAAAACCAAGTATTGAAAAAGAACAACAATTACAAGTAGAGGAAGAATTACTTCATGCGCTATCTTTAATTACACCTCTCGCCAATTTAACAAATGTTCGTATACACTATATAAAACAAAGTACATCTTTTTTTATAGCTGGTGAAAAGCAAAAACTGAACCAATGCTTATTAAATATTTTTAAAAACTGTATTGAGGCAATGCCTAACGGCGGTGACCTTATTCTTACATTAGTTCCAGACCATAAACATATACAACTGTATATAAAAGACACAGGAGTTGGTATGGATCAAGAACAAGTAAAGCGGCTCGGATCACCTTTCTACTCAACGAAAGAAAAAGGTACTGGACTCGGAATGATGGTCGTCTTTAGCGTCATCCAAGCAATGGATGGAAAAGTTGATATTATAAGCGAAAAAGGTACAGGTACAACCTTCTTGTTAACTTTCCCGCTCATAAAAAAAACGTGATGGAATTCATCACGTTTTTTCTGTTCCTTCCACTAATTCAGCAAAAGCTTTCACTTTTCCATGTGGTTTTTGATTCTCTTTACGAGCTTTCCAAGCACGCTCTTCTTCTCTCTTCTTCTTCGCCATACACTGTTCACTCCTTCTGACTCTTTCACAAAGTATTATTCCAAAGTGAGATAGGAAACTATGCATAGTTTTTTCTATCCCTTTTGATTATGTAACATACAGCCCCCAGCTTTTGAAGTGAGGCTATAACTACGCACAAAAAAAGAAACGGGCAGATCACCCGTCTCTCTCTTCTTACCGTTGTAGTATTGCATGTTTCGCCTCTTTTAACTGCGTAAGATGCCTTTGTTCATGCAAATCAAGAAATTGAACCCACTGATACAAATTTAAATCATTAAAAATAGGATGCTTTAATCCATTTTCAAATAATTCATTTTCATCTATAACACTATGAAGCGCATGTAATAGTTCTTGTCGTGAATGTTCTAGTAATTGAATTCCTTGTTGTTTTTTCATTAAAGTTTCTGTTGGTTTCATTTGCTGAGGAGCTTCTCGTTTATGTGTGCGATCAAGCGTAAGTTGGAGGTCTTTAAATGGAGCCAGTTTTCTTTCTTTTTTTTGTAAAGCATATACAAGGGCAGATGTGACAGATTGTTCAACTAAATGCAAGTGATGTAAAATTTGAATAATACTCCATTTATCACGACGTGGCTTTACATTCACTTCTGTATCATTTAACATTTCAATTTCTGATAATAGTGTGCCTCGGGTAGAGTGTAATGAGTTCACCAAACCTTCTAAACTTACATCCATATTAGAGTGGAGCATACTTCTTTCCCCCTTTTTGTTGGTGAAAAGAGGTGCTCCTTATCCGAAACACCCCTTTTAATAATTCTGAATTTTCTTTTATTATCTCATTATTTTCCCATTATGTCGATGTTAAACATGTGAAAAAAAGCGCATGTTTTTTACAATTTTGTGTCGTCAATCGCGTGTAGCCATGCTTCAATTTCTGTAATGACACTTTTCACACAGCCTTCAGCAAATGGCGATGTTAAATTCGCAACTTCCACTAATTCTAAGAATGATTTACTTCCACCTTGTTGGCACAGATTCACATAATCTTCCCACGCCTCTTGTCTATTATCTCTTGCACGTTTCCAAAATTGCAGCGCACAAATTTGCGCTAACGTGTAGTCAATATAGTAGAACGGCGAGCTATAAATATGTCCTTGACGTTGCCAGAAACCACCGCGCTCTAAATACTCATTATCTTCGTAGTCACGATGTGGCAAATACTTCTTCTCTATGTTACGCCATGCTGTCTTACGCTCCTCGGGTGATGCTTCTGGGTTTTCATACACAAAATGTTGATATTCATCAACAGATACACCATATGGTAAAAACAGAAGTGCTGAACTTAAGTGAGAGAAGTAATATTTATCTGCATCTTCTTCAAAGAATAGCTTCATCCATGGCCATGTAAAGAATTCCATACTCATAGAATGGATTTCACACGCTTCATATGTTGGCCAATTATATTCTGGAATTTCAAATTTACGGCTTTCATATACTTGGAAAGCATGACCAGCTTCATGCGTTAATACGTCAATGTCACCAGATGTTCCATTAAAGTTCGAGAAAATAAATGGCGCTTTATAATTCTCGATATATGTACAATATCCACCGCCAGCTTTTCCTTTTTTTGCAACTAAATCTAATAAATCATTATCTAACATGAAATTGAAAAATTCATCTGTTTCAGCCGATAACTCTTTATACATCGTTTTCCCATGATTAATAATCCAATCTGCATCTCCTTTTGGAGTCGGATTGCCTGTAGCAAACTCAAAGTTTTCATCATAATATGCTAACTTTTCTACACCAATACGCGCTTGTTGTCTCTTTCTTAATTCCGTTGTAACTGGAACGATATAATCAAGCACTTGCTGACGATAATTCGCCACCATCTCCGCATTATAATCTGTACGGTACATTCTTGCATATCCGAGTTCAACAAAGTTTTTGAAACCTAAAGATTTCGCGATTTTCGTTCTCACTTTAACAAGCTCATCATAAATACGATCTAGTTCTTCCTCATTCTCCGCTAAAAATCCGTAGTATGCTTCACTTGCTGCTTTACGTTCGCTTCTTTCTTTTCCTTGCATAAACGGAATCAGTTGTGATAACGTTCTTTCTTCTCCAGCAAAGTCAATTTTTGCAGATGCTAATAATTGTGTATATTGTGAAGACAGTTTATTCTCTACTTGTAAATCTTTCACGACTTCATCTGAATATGTTTTTAAATCGCATTCTGCTAGAGCAAATAATTGTTTTCCATAATACGCCTCTAATTCTTCACGGAATGGAGAATTGATTAATGCCTTATAATATTTTGTTCCATATCCTTGTACAACTGGAGAGTATTCATCAAAGAAATCTTGCTCTTCCTTATAAAAAGCATCTGTCGTATCAACAGAATGACGAATGTAACAAAGGTTCCCCATTGTACCAAAATCATTACGAATTTCATTAATCGAATTGATTACTTGTTTTTGTTCTTCAACCGTTTTTGTATTATCAAACTTTTCTAAAGCAACAGTAAACTTCTCTTTTAATTCTTCAATATTTGGCCGCTTATATTCATAGTCTTTAAATGACATGAACGAGCCTCCTCTCCGTTATATGCATCATTACTATAATTCAATGCCTACTTACATATTCCCTTTTATTCTTCAATAAAAAGCGGCAGTAGCTGTCATAATTACATATAAACAAAGAGGCTTTGGATTTATTTATCCAAAGCCTCTTTGGAACATATTATTATTTTTCATACTTTCCAATTTTTTTTAGTAGATCAAGTAATTCATCCTTTTCATCTTTCGTTAACATTTCAAAAGACTGATGTATAACTTGCTCATGACCTGGAAAAATAGAAGCAATAAAGGTTTCTCCAGACTCAGTTAATTGTGCATAAATAACACGTCTATCATTCGGACATGGAATTCTCTTTACTAGCCCTTTTTTTTCTAGCTTATCTACAACATATGTAATGCTGCCACTAGCTATTAAAATACGCTCACCAATTTGCTGCAGTGGTTGACCACCTTTATGATATAGCAGTTCTAACACAGCAAATTCAGTTGGATTTAACCCATTACTTTGTATGGACTTATTTGTAGTATCCATAACAGAACGATGTACACGAGATAATGCAATAAATACTTTTAAAGATTGAGAAATATTTTCTCGTTCATTATTTGATGTCATACAACTTTCAACCCTTCACTTAAATTCTCAGCAATAAAAAGAAAAACCAGCTTCATACTTCATGTAATTTCCGAATGAGTACTCACTCATTTCCTCTCCCCTAACGTACCCCGAATGATTCTTGAATAAAAACATGACAATTTTAACATAGTTTATATATAATGATAACAAAAAAAGGAGTACCAAATTTGAAATTCAAATTCCAAAGCATAATTTTATATATATTGCTTGTTATCCTACCAACAATAGGGATTGGTGCTACATTTTATTCGTATCATACGTATAAAATGGAACAGGAAAACAAACTAGCTGCTCACACTGTCCTCTTTTTATATAGAGACTATTTAGACCATCATCTTGGTGAAGCTATCTCAGCCTTAGAAATGCTCGCAAAGGTCGTAGGGACCGAAACCGGAAACACTAATGGGATTAAGCAGATTGTACATGATACGGATGGTAATGATGAACGTTTTTCTGGTATCTATTACACTACGACAGACGGCATGATTACAATCGCATCCGAAGGCGAACCAAGTCCTGTTGACGTCTCAGACCGCCAGTATATTCAAGACGCATTACAGACTAAGAAAACAACTGTATCATCAGTTATTACAGATCGCGTTCTTGGACATCAAGCTATTATGATTGCCTCTCCAATATTTAGTAAACAAAAGGAGCTCTCAGGCTTATTATTAGCTAGTTTACGCTTTGACTACATTTCCTCTTCTTTAAATGCTATTAAACCACAATACCATTTCGAAGTAACGGATAAACATGGTGTAGTGTTTCTAACTGATGATAATAATGACACAACTGATAAGCATTCTAATATGCTTATTACCCCACTACAAAAATTAAATTGGACGGTCTCTGTTTCTCCGTTACCTATTCACAAACAAACTTTACACCAGCTAGTTTCAATAGAGTGCGTGGCTACTTTATTTTTAATGTCTATTTTATTTTTACTTGCCCAATATATGTTATTAAAACGTCAAACAAAACTGGAAAGACAACAAAATGAACTGCAAAAAATTGAATTGGTTGGAACTTTTGCAGCTAGTACAGCGCATGAGATACGTAATCCTCTTACTGGAATTAAAGGACTCGTCGCTCTATTAAAAGAGAAATATAAAGGTGAACAGGATCAGTTCTACTTTTCCATAATCGAACAAGAAATAGAACGAATTAATGAAATTGTAAGCGAATTTCTTATTCTTGGAAAGCCAACTGCTATCATCGAACAAACATATGACGTAAGAACAATTCTAAATGAGGTAGCATTAATTATTCAATCTGAGGCGAATCTACATAACATTGTATTCCATTTACATTTGCCAGACCATCCTGTTTATATTCGGTGCTCAAAAGACCATATGAAACAAGTGGTTTTAAACATTACAAAAAATGCAATTGAAGCCATGACTTCTAGTGATACATTAACAATTATCGTAACAAACAATAAGACACACGCACAATTGCAAATTATAGATACCGGAAAAGGGATTCCGAAACATATTCAAAAACACCTCTTTCATCCGTTCTTTACTAATAAAGATACTGGAACAGGTCTTGGACTTGTCATATGTAAACGAATTGTAGAGATGTACAATGGGCATATTTTTATTGACAGTATAGAAAACGAAGGAACAACAGTTCATATCGAGATTCCGTTACACATAGTATAATTATCCTTATCCCGAAAGGATAATTATACTTATTTCATAAAACCAGCCACAAGCATTCGCCAAAAATTATTTGATTTCCCTTCATACCCAATTTGAAAAATAGGTACCTTTATAATTGAAAACCATTTCGGTGTTTGTTTTTCTTTATAACGCTGGTACTGTAAAATAAGCTTGTCCAACTCTTGACTAACTTGAATTGTCTCCATACTATTTAACCCACTTGTTAATCCTAATTGAATCATTTCTTCACGTTTCATATGAATATCACGTGAAAGCTTTTCTAATGTGTACTTCCTTTTTACAGTAAACATCCATATCCCCCTTAGTATACTTCCATGCTCTTCACTTCTCCATTGACCTTTTAGCCGCTTAACCATATGTAAATTTGAAGAATCAGAAAATTTAACATTTTCTCCCTGTAATTTACAAATCTTTACCCTCACTTTGAGAATTATTACAAATTATTCTATCTTTGTAAATACATTCGCAATAATAGACATTTTTTTCATCTTCTTTTTTTACAAATACCAATTAAATAGCTGATTCTTTATTTTCGCCACCCTTTTCTTCGACATTTTTTGTTTAATTTATATAAAAAAGCAAAACATAATGATGATTGATAAAGTGAAACTTTAATCAGTGAGGTTTTCTTCATCCCCCACTGATTATCAACCCACACCAATCGGGCGTTTGCGGGCAGTTTTCCTACCTAATGTCTTTGCTCCAGCAGAATTTTGAGGTAAGAACCTTACCGCCTGCAAATAGCGGAATAAAATAGAAAGGAAATATTTATATGCGCAAATATACGATTGCAGTACTCATTTTCACTATGTTCTTACCGTCCTTTTTGTTTCCGATTCAAGCAAATGCTCATACGAATAAAGTAGCCATTGTCATTGATGACTTCGGCAATAATATGAAGGGGACTGATAAAATGTTATCACTTCCCATCCCACTGACTGTTGCTGTTATGCCTTTTCTTCCTTCCACAAAAGAAGATGCGATAGCAGCCCATAAAAAAGGACACGAAGTTATTATACATATGCCAATGGAACCTATTAAAGGTAAGAAAGAATGGCTTGGACCAAAAGCAATTACAACTGATTTAAGTGATGAAGAAATAAATAATCGCCTCGAACAAGCGATTCAAGAAGTACCGCATGCAATTGGAATGAACAATCATATGGGGTCAAAAGTAACAGCAGACGAAAGAATTGTACGACTTATACTTGCAGCTTGTAAAAAGCACGGTTTATTTTATTTAGATAGCAAAACAAACCCTAATAGCGTCGTCCCAAAAATCGGAAAAGAATTAGGAGTGCCTATAATTGAAAACCAACTATTTTTTGATGATGTGTATACAGCAGGACATATTTCAAAACAAGCCCAATTACTCATCAAAAAAATTCAAGAAAAACCTATAATGGTAGCTATCGGACATGTTGGGCCTCCAGGTGAAATTACGTCACGCGTTATAGAAACTTCTATTCCTAAAATTCGTGAACATGCAGACTTTATTTTTTTATCTGATTTAGCATTATCTCCACCTCCTGTTTCAAAATAAAATTCATTCTCATACTAAAAAAGGTACCAATCGATATGTAGCAGATAGGTACCTTTTTTAACTTAAATATAATCTACATGACTCACCCTAAAACCTTTTTTCTCTATTTTTTCGATTAATAGCTTTAATCTTTTTTCATTTAACTCATCTGTTATATTTACAATAACACGACGAATATATTGATCACCGTTATCTAGCGTAAACAGTCCACCGATATTATATGCTTTTAACAACGTTCCAAGTTCTTTAATCGTTCCTTTACAATCTTGTGTTGCAATTGTTAATATGTACCCACCTGTCTGCATACCGAATGAATCTTCAATAACATCAAATACATTGGAATGTGTTAAAATACCGACAAACTCATTATAATCATTTAAAACCGATAAAAATGGTAAACGACGAATAACATAAAATGCTCTGAAGAATGAATCCTTCTCGAAAATAAATGCAGAGGAGTCTTCCAGCATATCTCCTGTACTTAATTTCTCTAAACCGTTATTACACTTCTTTTCTAATAGATCTACTTTATAAATAATCCCCATGAATTTCTTCTCATCTTCTGCTAATACAGGGATTGCTCGAAATCCCGTTTCATTCATAATTTGCAAAGCCTCTTCACCGGAATCGTTTATTTTGCAAAAGGTTACTTGCTGTTTTGGCAGAAAATGATATTTAACTCGCAAAATATGTTCCTCCTTACATGTCAACATGTAATCTATATATAATAAGGAGACCTATATTTTATGAGTAAAATTATTTTTAAAACGCTTTCATTTGTTTGTTGACTTGTAACAACATTACAAACGTTCTTATATAACCGAACTTTTCGCACCTTTAATCATTAACAACTTTACGTGATAGTTCATTAAATACTCTATACCCTCTAGCCATTTTTTCGCTTCTTCTGGCGTTTTTCCCCACACGATCATACCATAATTATGAACAAGGACTACTCCGCCGCCTTCAATAAAATTTGGAACATTACTTTCTAATAAATCAGCGAATTTTTTTTCATCTTCTACAATCGGAATTGTCATTTCTGTTATGCCTTCTTTTCCGAAGACACGTTCCACACTACGTTTATCGAATGTTACTTCTCCTTCTTTTCCATACAACTCTGATATTAAATGACTATCTACAGTCTGTACTTGTAAAATGCATTCTGCACTACTTTTTTTATAAATATCCGCATGCATAAATGATTCGGCAGCTGGTTTCTCTTCATTTTCAAAGACTGGCTCACACATACAATTTACGACAATAAAATCTTCTTCTGAAAATAACCCTTTATCTCTTCCCTCGACATTCACTAAAAATGTTAATGGCTCTTTTGACGTACATAATGATAAACTAATTTTTGTGCCATAAAACCAATCACGAAGTGCCAATTCCGACTTTACATCTTTTAATTCATTCCATTTCTTCAGAAAAAATAACATCTCGTCACCCCCGGCGTAATATTCATATAAGGTTCGAATCCTTTTTATGTAAAAGGAATATTTTTTGATTATTCTAAAAATTTAATTGAATTATCACATGAGAATGCTTTTTTGTCAATATGGTTTCACGGCTCTTCTATAAAAAGGGCTATTCATATACTTATTATCCTCTTCATTTCGTACATGAAAAAATACGTTATTCTTCTTATTTAAAGAATAACGTATTTTTCTCTTTTTTATTTCATTATTGCGTTATATAAAAACTGCGCATACTCTTCGCGTGTTACGAAGTCATCACCTAAAAAGTTTCCTTTCCCATCACCTTTTGATATATTATTGTCCGCTAAAGCTTTCACATATCCTTCTGCCCAATGACCCTTTGGTACATCTTTAAAGCTCTCTACAATATTTCCATTTTCCTTCAACTTGAATACTTTTTGTAGTACTACTGACATTTCATATCGAGTTAATACTCCATCTGGACGGAACTTACCATTGCCATCGCCCGTCATAATTCCGGCTTGTGCAACTGTCTCAATAGCCCCTTCATACGCATTTCCTTTTGTATCTGTGAACTTCGTTTTCTGTTCTACATTTTGCTCCAACTTCAAGTACTTTTGTATTAAAACTGCTACTTGACCACGAGTAATGTTATCACTAAATCCAAATTGTCCATTTCCATAACCTACAAATATCTTTTCTTTCGCTAAATGATTAATTGCTTTCTCTGACCAATGGCCCTTTGGTACATCTTTAAATGCTATTACTTCTTCGGATACTTTTTCATTTACAACATTTTGAATCACAGAACCAGTGAAGAAAATGCCTGTGTCCGCAAATGGGTCCTTCACACCAAATTCATATACTTTCTCACCTGGTGTACTCCACTTCACCGCATCGTTACTATACGTACCCCCTTCACTCTTCAAACGAATTTTTGTAGAGATTTTACCATCTTTTTCGTATACAGGTACTTTCACTTCTTTATTTACTTCTGTTTCCTCTAAAAATACTTTTTGATTTTGAACATTAATGTAAGCTGTTTTACTTAGTTCTACAACTGGTCGAACATCACGGATTTCATTTGCAACAAAACTTAGAAATACTAACTTTTTCAAATTGCTAGCTGGTGTTAAGTCTGAAATATAATTTGCTTCTAAATCAAGTTTTTGCAAGTTTACTAGACTTGATAATGGAGTAATATCCTTTAACTCATTGTTAGGTAAGTTTAATACTTTCAGCTGTGTCATCTTACTTAGAGGGGTAACATCTTTTATTTCATTTTTCCCAATCCATAACTCTTGTAATTGATTCAATTGATCTATACCTGATAAATCTTTCACCTTATTACGTGTTAATACTAAATCTTTTAACGGCAACGTATAAAGCGGTGTAATATCTTCAATTTGATTTCCTGCTAAAGATAAGTATGTTACATTTTTCAACTTACTTAACGGAGCAACATTTGAAATTTTATTGTTTGCCACATTCAAGTAATCTAATTGTTCCATTTTCGCTAATGGTGCCACATCCTCAATTTGATTTCCTGCTAAATATAAACTTGTTACATTTTTCATTTCCGTTAGTGGTGCAACGTTCGTAATTTTATTATTACTTAAATCAAGAGATTCCAAATTATCCATCTTAACAAGTGGTGTTACATCTACAATTTCATTAGCGCGTAAAGCCAAATGTTTCAATTGCTTTAAGTTCGTAAAGAATGACGGATCTTTTATCTTTGCATTTGCAACTGTTAAAGATTTTAAATTTGGCATATATTTTAATGCACTATAATCAAGAATCTCATTCGTATTTAAAAACAAGTCTTTTACTTGTAATAATTCCTCTTTCGTAATTGGTGTATCTACATCTTTTCTATTAAATACCTTTTTATTAACAAGTTCTCTTAACTTTTTATCTGTTATCATATTTTGACTGTCGACTTGATCATCTGTTTCCGTATTACCTGAATTAGAATTATCATCTGGGTTTTCAGTTTCTTTGTTGCCTAAAGTCGGATCTACAATTTTAAACTGAACTTGATATTTATGGTCATATCCAATAGCCGGAATAAGTATATGCATTTGCATATTATGCTTCTTCTCAAACTCGCCAATTTCAAATTGAACTACTTTCGTTCCATTTTTCCTCTTATCTTCTGACAAAACTTTCACATCATGAAATACACCAGGTTGGTTTTTATCTTCTATTCTAAGATATTGAAAATAATCGCTATCTTGCATTGTTACAGTAACAATTTTTTTCCCGTCTTCAATCGCTACTTTAGGATTTTTTATGTATTGAGAAACCATAGATGGCTCGTCTTTTTGATCCTTATAAATTTTAATCTCAGTATCATACGTGCGATCACTCGCTGCTACCGACTGGTTTGCTTCAATTTTTATTGCTGCTAATGCTGGAGTAGAATACGCAGCAAATGGAATTGCTAATGTTGTTGCTACTACTAGTGCCTTAATATAATTTTTTTTCAAAATAATATCTCCTATCGTATATAATTATTTAATTGATAAAAATTATCAATTATCCACGAATAAATGATAATGAATCTCATTATCATTGTCAACGGTAATGTTACATTAAATTTATATTTATAAAGATAAAAATAAAAAACCCTTTATTCAAAGGGATTTTTTACTTAACGTATGAAGAATTTCACTTTTTTCCTTCTCATTAATTACACCGATTTTTTGTAAGATATTTGTATACAATACAAGTTTGTTATAAATTCGTTCTGACATATTACCCCTTCTTTCCTCCGACCAACTTTTTTTATATTGGTAAATTATATGAAGGAAATAAGAAAATGTGTCCATTTTTTGCATAAATGCAAATCTTTTATTCCTTTATTTGTGGACAGTAAGACTCCCATCTAAAAATTAGGTAGGAGTCTTACTGTCACTTTATTTAGCAAACTATCCATTGAATATTATGCCTTTTGACTTCTTCTTCAAAACTATGTGGCATTTTTTTATCACAAATAACATGCTGAATACGAGAAAATGCTGCTATTCGATAATTCCCTTTTACGCCTACCTTTGTATGATCACATAGAATATATGTTTTTTCCGCTAATTTCATCATCGCTTCTGACAGTTTCGCCTTTTCTAATTCAAAGCTGGAAACTCCAAAACTAGGTAATAACCCATCCATCGAAACAAACGCTTTATGAAAATGAAATTGATGAATGACTTGCTGAGAGATAGATCCTGATACGCGCGAATGCTTTGGAGATACTTTTCCACCAATAAATAAAACTTCACCGTGAAACATCTTTTTATTAATGGAAGAGATTAATTGTGTTGCAACTGGAAAAGAGCTTGTCACAATCGTTAAATTTTTACGATGAACAAGATATGGTACCATTTGAAGTGGTGTACTCCCATCATCAATCGCAATAACATCTCCATCTTCCACAAACGTTGCTGCTTTATAACCAATTCTTTTCTTCTCTTCTATATGCAACATTTCTCTTTCTAACATCGGTGCCTCTATCCCAGCACCAGGCAGTTGAACAGCTCCACCATACACTTTCTTTAGCTTCTTTTCACGATCTAATTCTTCTAAATATCGACGAATTGTTTCTGTTGATACAGCAAATTCTCTCGCTAATTCTGAAACTTTCACTTTCCCTTTAAACTCTACCTTTTCAAGAATGGTACGCTTTCTTTCTTCTCCTACTACAGACATAGCTTCACCCCATTTATATCTACCTCATAAACTTCCTTGCCTATACAAAGTTATAATTTTCTTTGTAAGTAAAAACCTCTTCATGAATATGAATACCACGCTTTTCTAGCTCATCAAAAATCATTTGTGGATTTTCAAAAGCGAATTCAGGAGTAATAACACCAACTTTATTAACTACTCCTTTTGCAATTAACTCTGTAGCGATTCCAAATGGGATCCCAACATTTCTTGTATAAGCTCTTAACTTCTCCCAGCCTCCTACAGAACCATCAGATAACGGATGTGTATGATATAACACACGTCGCTGTTTTTGATTATTTTTCATACCTACTACTTCTACATGAAGAGCATAACCATAAAGCTCTGTTTCTTGTCCTTCTTTCGATTTTAGTAAATACTTCGAAATGCAATCCATAATCCCAATCTCTTTACCATTTATTTCAATCTGATCATTACGCAATATGCCGTAATCATATAAAGCGCGTACGAGCTGCATGTTTTGCTTTGGCCAAGTTCCTCTCGTCTCTATTAATTTGACACCTTTATTTTCTAACGCCTTTGCTAACGTAAACGTTTCAGAATGCGGGATTATATACTGCGTTGCCTTACCATAAGGCGCTGGCAATTCAATTTCTCTCGGGCGCGCAAACGGGGGTACCTGCTTAAACTCACCATCTTCATACACTGTACGCGATGGTAAATGTGGGTCATATTCATACGTCGTTGTTTCTGTAATGGATGCAGAAAAAGCAATTGGACGATACGAGCCGTGGCTTACACGAACAGACTCTACCGTATCTAACTGATTTGCTGCATGCATCGCCATCATTTGCGTTACACCTGGCGTCATACCAAACCCAGGTAAACACGTTTTGTCATTTTGAACAAATATAGAATGCGAGTCATTTTCTTCACCAAACCCATTCAAGTTCACACCATGACACCCAGCTTCCGCAATGGCGCGCGTAGACAATCCATTTAACTTAATCGTCGTACCGTCCATTACAATGTCATAACCTTTCATTTTTGCAACTGTATCCTCATGATTTGTAACATCTACTTTCACAAAATTAACACGAGGATCGTTGAGCCATTCTACTACTTCAAGTCCCTCTTCTTCGTTAAAATCTGCTACTGTAATCGTCTCAAAAGATGAAAATTGAACTAAATCCAAAATTGCTTCACGACAAATTTTACCTGCCCCACCTAAGCAAAATACTTTCACCCTATAACAGCCCCTTTAGCAATACTATCAACTAAACGATTTATGTCTTCCTCATGTACATCACCAATATTTCCAATGCGGAACGTATCTACCTTCGAAATTTTCCCAGGATAAATAACAAATCCATAACGTTTTAACTCGTTATATAACTGTTGAAACTCGAAGTCCTCTTCTGGATAAATGAAAGATGTAATGATAGGCGATTGATATTTTTCATCTACTATTGACTTAAAGCCGATTTCTTTCATTCTATTCACTAATAGTTTTTGATTGTTGTAATATCGATTGTAACGCGCTCTTACTCCGCCTTCTTTTTCTAGTTCAAGTAGCGCTTGGTAAAAAGCGTGTACAACATGTGTAGGTGAAGTAAAACGCCACTTCCCATTTTGCTCTTCCATCGTTTCCCATTGATCATATAAATCCAGAGATAAAGAACGAGCTTGTCCTTTACACTTCAGTAATTCAGCACGCTTTGCGATTACAAATCCGAATCCTGGAACACCTTGAATGCACTTATTCGCACTACTAATTAAAAAGTCAATTTGCAACTCAGCAATATCTATTTCAATACCACCAAAACTACTCATTGCATCAACGATTGTAACTTTCTCGTACTGTTTTCCTAATTTACATACATCTGCAATTGGATTTATAATGCCAGTCGTTGTTTCGCAATGAACGACTGCAACATGCGTAATCTCTTTATCTTCTTGCAATAAGTTTTCTACCTCTACAATATTAGTAGGTTCCCACTCTTCTGTTTGACTGACCACCACATCTATACGTAACATCTCTGCCATTTGCACAATGCGCTTACCGTAAGCACCATTTGTGCAAACAAGAAGCTTTCCGTCTGTAGGAATAACAGAACCCAACACTGCTTCAACTGAAAACGTACCGCTTCCTTGCATTAAAACCGTTGTATATTTCTCTTCTTCCTTCGTTGCTAATGATACAAGTTTAGCTCTTACATCTTGCACCATTGTGTTATATTCCGCATCCCACGTACACCAATCGTATAGCATAACTTCTTTTACTGTTTTTGTTGTCGTTAATGGTCCTGGCGTTAATAATAAGTAATGATTTTCATTCATGATCCTATGCCCCTTTTATGAAATAATAAGTTCTTGTTTCTCGATATGTTCAATTACGCTCTCGAGTTCTTGCATCGTTTCAATCGTAAAATGAGCCCCGTTTTCAACAAAACGATTACGAACTACTTCCATCTTTTCACGAAGTTCTACCGGGTCCATAGTTTCAACTTCCTCTTTCGTTAAACCAAGCTCACTACTGCCAAGGATTACACCGACTGTCCACATTCCAGCATTTCTGCCCTCTTTCATATCTGACACCGTGTCTCCCACTTTTACCATATGACTCATCGGATACACACCAAGTTCCATCGCATTTTTATAGCACATCCAAGGGTACGGACGGCCTGCTGGAACATCATCTGGCGTCACAAGAAAATCAGGTTTATATCCTTGTATTTCTGCTTCTTTTGCAACAATGTCCATCATTTCTCTCGTATAACCAGTTGTTGAGCCAATTTTAATGCCTCTTGCACGTAATGAAGCAACCACTTCTTTCACCTCATCAATTGGCGTGGCATATTGTGGCAAAATAGTAAAGAGAATTTCTTCAAATTCTTCATACATCTCATGAATGTCTGCTTCAGTTGGTAAATGTCCGAAAACACGCTCCCACTCATTCGCAATACGAGGCATCTCTGTTAGTGCCCTTACATGATCTATTTTCAATAATCCCATTGGCTTACGTGCTTCTTCTGCTGTAATTTCAACTCCACGTTTATAGAAAATCTTCATGAATACTTCGAGTGGTGCAAAACATCCATAATCAACTGTC
Source organism: Bacillus sp. NPDC094064 (assembly GCF_050279585.1). Taxonomy (NCBI): domain Bacteria; kingdom Bacillati; phylum Bacillota; class Bacilli; order Caryophanales; family Bacillaceae; genus Bacillus; species Bacillus sp. NPDC094064. Next base: position 163,994 of record NZ_JBNNUI010000002.1, on the reverse strand, counting down.
GTACCTGCCCAATCAAAAATAACTGCTTCCATTTTCATTCACTCCATCACCCTTCTTATTTATCTTTTTTGCCATTGTGACGTTCGGTTACGAAGTGCTTTCGTTCCCCATTCATATACAACTCTTACTACAATATTGGTAACGACAATGAGTACACTCATCGCAGCTGCTGGTGCTACATTTCCTGCATCATCCATATTTACAATTGATACAGCAGCTAGTTTAAAATCTGCCGCATACAAGAACACGACTGCTGAGACAGTTACCATTGAATTCACGAAGTAGTACATAACCATTTCTAAAATGGCTGGTAAACACATTGGTACGGTTACTCGAAAGAATGTTTTATAAAATGGAATACCCATTGACTGTGAAACGAGTTCAAACTCTCGATCTAGTTTCTTTAAAGCAGTCGTTGCGGTAACAAACGTTACAGAGTAAAAATGAATGATATTTACTAACACTAAAACAGCAATTGTGCCATATAAGGAATGAAACGGATTCGTTACTGAAAATCCTAGTATTTGTATTGTTGGTTGGCTGAAGAAAAAGACATATCCTAATCCAAGTACTAATCCAGGAATCGCTAACGGTACGATAGAGAAAAAATAACCTACTTTTCTGAAAAAATGTAACTGTTCTATTTTTTCAATCGCATAAGCAAACACAAATGTTAAAATCGCTCCAATCACCGCTGTAACGGCTGAAACAATTACGCTATTTTTAAACGCTTCAAGTCCATCTCCTGTTAAACTCGAAAAGTTAAAATGCTCAAATGTAAAACTCATATTATATGGCCACACTTTCACACTTGCAGCAATACCAACTGCCACGAATAAAAGAATGATCATAAGCGTTATTACGCTACAATACATAAACGAAATAACATCTCTTTTCTTATTATTTTTGATTCTGTAAGGTACTGCTTTTGAAGATAAAAGATTCGCCTGTTTCCTTTGCGTAATACGATCAACTGCAAAAGCAAAGATAGCTGGGATTAATAAAATCATTCCGACAGTTGCACCCATGGACATGTTTTGCTGTCCAATTACTTGCTTATATACGTCGGTAGCAAGTACATTGTATTGTCCACCAACAATTTTGGGGGCTCCAAAATCAGTGAAACTAAGCGTAAATACAACGAACATCGCGCTAATTAATCCGTACTTTACACTAGGTAAAGTAACCGTGAAAAATTGCTTTGTCTTACTCGCTCCTAACATATTAGAAGCTTCATATAAACGATAATCGGAACTTTGGAAAGCAATTAATAATATAAGAAATGCTTGTGGAAATGTATACATAACTTCAGCCATTACAATTCCTACCGGTCCGTATAACGGTATTTGTATTCCTTCAAATAACCCGAACATCCCTTTCGTTATTAACCCTTGATTACCAAATAAATATGTAAGCGCAATACCATGCATCATCGTCGGTGCGAATAATGGTAATAACGCTACGTATTGAAATACGCGCTTTCCAAAAACATTTGTACGAGCAATCGCATAGGCGTAAGCGAATGCGAGTGTAACTGAAATAATTGTTGTAGCGCCCGAAATCCATATCGTATTTTGTAATGATTGCACTAGCGTTGGTGTTGTAAAATATTTACTGAAATTCGCAATACCAACGAAAGCTCCATCTTTATCGTAAAAGGCTTGTGTAAACAGTTGTAATAGAGGCAATACAAGCATGATAAAAAATGAAAGAAGCATACCAATAATTAATAGTCTCTGTATCCACTCTTCTTTACCGATACGTCTCTTAATCTTTTTTTTTGTACTTTCTACCTTAAAATTTTCTAACATCTCCATCTATACAATGACCTTCTTTCCATATGACAACACATGATTTTCTGAGAAAGAGATTTGAATTGGCTTTCCTTTTCTAATAGTATTTGCCTCTACTTCTGATGCCAATATATCCACTACAATTCTTTCATTATATAGGTTTGTTTTCTCTTCTACGATTCGTACTTCCGTCCGGTATACAGATCCTCGAAATTCCATGCTCTCTACAACTGTTTTCATACCATTATTTTGTACAACTGCTACATGTTCAGGACGAATTGCATGTTCCTCGTTATTTTTCGAAAAGAAATTAATAGAACCAATAAAATCTGCCACAAACGGATTGGCTGGTCTTTGATAAATCTCCTCTGGTGTTCCAATCTGCATAATTTCCGCATGATTCATTACAACAATTTTATCAGCCATCGTTAATGCCTCTTCTTGATCATGCGTGACCATAATAGTTGTTACTCCCACTTTTTCTTGCAAATCACGCAGTTCTCTACGCAACTTTTCACGCACTTTCGCATCTAAAGCAGATAACGGCTCATCAAGTAACAAAATATCAGGAGACAGAGCGAGCGCACGTGCAAGTGCCACTCGCTGCTGTTGTCCGCCAGACATTTGAGCAGGATATTTATCTTTTACATTCAGCAAATCCACAAGTTCTAACGCATCCAGCGCTCGCTCTTTTACTTCTGCTTTTCCATATTTTTTTGTCTTTAAGCCGTATTCAATGTTTTCAAGTGCAGTTAAATTCGGAAATAATGCGTACGATTGAAAAACCATTCCGAAGTTCCTCTTTCCAGGTGGTAAAGCTGTAATATTATTTCCATTCACAGCAATACTACCTGTTGTTGCCTCTTCTAGCCCCGCTAAAATTCGGAGCAACGTCGTTTTCCCACAACCACTTGGGCCTAATAAACAAACAAACTCATTTTTTTTCACAGTAAAAGAAATATCTTTTAGCGCTGTAAATGCATCAAACTGTTTTTGAATGTGTTGAATTGATAAATATTCGCTCATTTTTCTCTCTCCCACTCACTTACTTTTTCGGTTCTGCTTTTTGACCAAACTCTTTTTCCCATTTTTCTAAAATTTTGTCACGATTTTCTGCTGCCCATTTAAAGTCATTCTGTTTGTATAACTTTTCTGTCACATCTTTTGGGAATCCATCTGGAAGTTTATAATCATTTTTAATTGTCGCAAATCCGTTTTTCTCGAAGTATAACTTCATTACATCATCTGTAATGGCCCAATCTAAAAATGCTTGTGCTAATTTATCATTCTTTGCATTATCTTTCTTAATAAGTGCGTTCGCTTCTACTTCCCAACCTAATCCTTCTTTCGGCAGTACAACTTCAACTGGTGCACCTTTTTGTTTCTCTTTTAAAGCGCTATAAACCATTGATACACCAACTGGATATTCACCTGCTCCCGCTAATTTCGCTGGTTTTGAACCTGAATGCGTATAAGATGCCATATTATCATGAAGTTTCTTCATGTAATCCCAGCCTTTATCTTCACCCATAATTTGTAGCCATGCAGAAACTGTTAAAAATCCCGTTCCAGAAGAAGCTGGATGTGGCATAACAAGCGTTCCTTTATATTCCGGTTTCGTTAAATCTTCATATGATTCTGGCATCGGTAAGTTTTTCTTTTTTAATTCTTCTTTATTCACAGCAATTCCCGTCATAAATGCCGTATTGCCTACCCATTTTTCAGGTTTCTTATCATCTTTAAATTGCGGAAGAACGCGATCTGCTCCTTTTGGAGAGTATTCTTTTAACATATCTTTTTTCTCTAAAGCTAATAGACTAGACGCCGCAGTTCCCCATACAACATCTGCTTGTGTATTTTTTCCTTCAGCTAGTAATTTCGCTGTAATAACCCCTGTTGAATCACGAACAATGTTCAACTTCACATCTGGGTACTTCTTTTTGAAAGAATCAAGATAAATTGGTACAAGCTCTTCTTCAATCGCTGTGTACACAGTTAATGATCCAGATAATTTATCATCTTTCACTTTTGCTCCAGCACTTTCTTCTTTCTTTGCACCACACCCCATTAATAACGAAAATACCATTCCAGTTGCTACAGCTTTAAAGATTGTTTTTTTCACTGTCTCTCTCTCCTTTTACAAATCTTATGTACTACTCAAATATAAACAACTAGTGTAAAAGCAGTATTAAACCAACATTAATCTTTTGTTTGTTGGTTGTTTTTGTGTAATACGTTGCTACTTCTATGTTTTTTTGCATTTTTCTGCTAATAATAAACGCTAAATTTACAAATAATTAAAAAAACCTTTATAATCCCACAAAAAAATGAGGCGTTTGTAAAAAACGCCTCATTTTTGTTTACCTTTTTTTGAATTACGATTTGCATACTTCGCACTATTTTCTCCTTCATACTCTAATGCAAATTCTGCATCTGGTAAGCTTTCTTTCGGAGTTTTATTATTGTTGATTGCCGCATTTTGTTTCACTTTTCTTTTTACCAATACATTCACCTGCTCTCAAGAAATCACTTTCTACTCTAGTTTGGAGCAACCTGAAATAATTATTACTGGCAAGTGTTAACAAGTACATAAGAGCCGCTAGATGGAAATACTACATATGAACAAATGATTAAAAAGGAGCGATAATTTTGAAGAAGAAAGAAAAGATTCAGTCACCAATCTTAGCCGAAACGCTCCCACATCAAATGAACTTTCCTTCTTTTAAAGGTACAGGAAAACAAATGCAACAACCTTTTATAAATCAATATGATGTTGTAATCGGAGACAGTAAATATGATTCCGAAAACAGTCCGCTTAACAATTGGAGTGATGAAGTAGATCCTGCCATCATGGCTGGAAAAGAATGGATTCATCCTACAAATGATATTGGGTGGATCTCAGAAGAAAATCAAGAGTTGCTAAAAAAAGAAGTGGACAATAAGAATGAGGCTTTTATGCACCCTCAATTTGGCATTAACGACTAAAAAACCATTCTACCTAAGTTAGGTAGAATGGTTTCATATGCTATCCAATAATAATTCGCTCTTTCGGGTATTTATAGCGAGGCGGCTGTTCCCTTCCACCACTAGCTAAAATAAATGTTAAAATACCGACACGTCCAATAAACATAAGTACAATGAGTACAAGTTTACCGACAGTTGTTAAATCTGGCGTAATCCCCGTTGATAGCCCTGTCGTTCCGAAGGCAGAACAAACTTCAACGATTAAACTCATAAGTGGCACATTTTCCGTAATAGATAAAATGAATAACGCTGTGGCACATAATAAAATCCCCATCGTCATAACGACTGATGCTTTCAGCACGTCCTCTTCATGTATCTGACGTTTGAAGACTCTAACTGTTCTCCCGCCCTTTGCAAACGTGTATAACGATAATATGCTAACAGCAAATGTTGTCGTACGTATTCCACCCCCAACCGAACTTGGTGATGCCCCGATAAACATTAATATACTCATAAACAAAAGCGTTGGTTGTGACAGTTCACGTATATCCATTGTAGCGAGTCCACCACTTCGCGTCGTCACAGATTGGAATAATGTATAAAATACTGTTTCATGCCATGACTTTCCTACTAAAAAATGATTTCGTTCTAGTAAAAAAATCATAATAGTTCCAACAACAACGAGTGCAAAAAATGTTGTTGTCGTCAATTTTGTAAATAATGAAAAACGAAATAGTTGCTGTCGCCTTTTACTAAAGAATTGCTTTACTTCCATTAATACAGGGAAACCGATAGCTCCTAAAATAATAAGTAACATATGAATCATTTGAACAATATAATCTTTTTTGTACGGAATTAATGATTGCCCGGTTAAATCAAATCCTCCGTTCGTCGTTGCACTAACAGCCGCAAAGAAACCGTGAAAATAAGCTTCTTGCCAAGTCGGAAAGTAAAGTAGAAATCTAGTCCCTAACAGGATTGCTCCAATGAGCTCTATCGAAATAATTACAATTAAAATAGAACGCATCAATTCTACAAGACCTGATAGATTTCCTTGATTATGGTCTGCCATAATTAATCTTCTTCGCTGTAAACCAATCTTTTTCCCCGTTATTATCCAAACGAACGTACCAAGCGCCATAATCCCTAAGCCGCCTAATTGTAAAATTAGGGCAAGAACAATAATTCCTGCCGTAGTAAATGTATCTGAAATCGTAACAACAGACAATCCCGTCACACTTACCGCACTAACAGATGTAAATAAGGCGTCGATAAACGTCCATTTCACACCATCCTTCGTAACAAACGGTAAACTAAGTAATATCACTGATACAACTACTGCTAATAAATAAAACAAAACAATAAGTTGTACAGGACGTAATTTTTGTAAAAACTTTTTTATATCTCTCATTCCATCACTTCGCTACCTTTTTTCTATCGATTAAATAAAGAAAAATCTTCACTTTCTTTATTTGTAAATAACTGCTCAAATAATTTGGCAAACACCATTCCATATACAGTTCCATTACCTCCATACGGCAATGCATAAAACAAATTATGTATCTGTTTATCCTCTTTTAAAATAGGAAGACCATCGTGACTACCACCAAATGCTGCTGCCCAATAGTACTCTGCCTGTATATTTTTATATTGTGGGAACATTTCTTTTACAAGATTAATAAGGATATTACGCTTATGCAATAATTTCGTATCACCGATTGCTTGAATTTGCATCGCCTCATCTAATCCACCTATAATAATGCGATTTTGATACGTTCGAAAATATAAATAAGGTCTTGCTGTTTCCCAAATTAAGGATTGCTCATACCATCCCTCAAAATGATCTACCTCATTTGTCACAACTGCATAAGATGTCTCTACTGTTGTATTTTTTTCTTTCTTTCCAAAAAGTGCTTCATAACCTGTAGCCATAATAATATTCTTTGCTACAATTTGATTTCCCATTTTCGTATAACATATCAAATCATCTTGAAGTTTTTTTATATGTATTGCCTCTGTATGTTCATGTATAGTGGCTCCCATTTGGCTTGCTTTATGCAAGAGACTATGCGCTAATAAATATGGATTCACCTCAGCATCGCCATGCGTATATAGCGCCGCTTTTTTTATAAAAGAATAACGCTTTTTAATATCAGATTCTGCAAAGTATTCAACTGGAAACCCATACTCATGTAACGTATTATATTCCTCTTGTAAAAATGAAACATCTTCACTTTTACTTGCATAATATAAACTATTTCGAGGAATAAAATGGGGATTCATATCAAGAGTCGGCACAACTTCCTCCATTGTTCTTAACGCTTCATAACAGAGTCTATATGCTCGTACCCCTTTTTCTCTACCAAATGTATGAATTAGGGAGGTTAATGATTTATCATGAAGAAATTGCAATAAACCTGTATTGGCAGCTGTGCTACCACATGCGATTGCCCTTTTTTCAATGAGCGTAACACTCATTCCAATTTTCGCTAACGAATACGCTATATGAGCACCTGCTTCTCCACTTCCAACTACGAGCACATCACATATCATATCACTTTCTAACGGTGGATAACAAGGTACAGAAACACCTGTATTCCAAAACAACTTACCGGTCATAAGCTTCATAATTATACTCCTATAATGTAAATTTCTCCTTTCTATGTTTTGTTATTTCCCATAAAAAAATCCAACTAACGTGCGCTAGTTGGATTTTTTTATTTTTAATTAGAACGCTCTTCAAGCCAATTTCCAATCGTCGGATATGTTTGTTTTACAGCTGTTCCACCGTAAACGATAGACATATGTCCTGTTGGTAAACATACATATTGTTTATCTGTACTAGAAATATGATCAAGTAACGCTTCTACTTGACATGGCAGAGCAATATGATCACGTTTTGCGGAAATATTTAAGACATTCGCCTTAATATTTGCAAGGTCTACCTTTTGTCCGCGAATAACGAGTTCACCCTTAACCAATTTATTATTTTGATAAAAATCACGAATCCACTGTCTATATGATTCACCTGGGAACGGAATACCATCGCCAACCCACTTTTGAACTAATTTCCAACTTTCGACGAAGCGCTCATTTTCTGAGCGATCGACTAAAGCAACGTACGGACCAACAAAGTTTGTAATTGGCTTTAACATCTTGTTTCCGAAATCAATCATTTCTGGTGGAATGTTTCCGAATGTATCAACCGCTTTATCTAAATTGAAATATTTTTCATCTAGTAAAGGACCATATAATCCTGTTTCAGAAAAGTCAAAAGGACTTGTCATGAAAATTAAATTACGAATTGGCATGTGCGGATGAAGTGCTGCATAAATGGATGTTAATGTTCCACCCATGCAATAACCAAGTAAAGAAATCTCGTCCGATTTTGCAGTTCTCATTACTTTTTTGACTGCTTTCGCAATATAATCGAACACGAAATCATCAAATTTCAAATGACTATCTTCTAAACCAAATGTGCCCCAATCAAGCATATATACATCAAAACCACGATCTACTAAATATTCCACTAAACTATTTCCTGGAGTTAAATCCATAATATATGGCTTATTAATAAGAGCATATATTAATAAGATTGGTACTCTCTGTGTTTTTTCTTGTTTTGGAATGTAACGATAAAGCTTCGTTTTATTCTTCGTCCAAATAACCTCTTTCGGTGTTAAACCAACTTGTGGTTCTGGTTCGCGTAATAAAATTTCACTCGCTCTTTTCACACGACGATATGCTTTGCGATATTCTTCTGGGTACAACTCTAATTGCTTTTCCCATTCTGTTACGAATGTAGTCATTTTTCTATCTCCTTTTCGGTCGATTTCTTTCTAAAAAAAGAAGTGCATTCCTGATATGGATATGCACTTTTTTCTTACTTCATTACATGTATAATCCGCCGTTAATATTTAATTGCTGACCTGTGATATACGCACCGTCACGGCATAGATATACTACACCTTTTGCAATTTCATCAGCTTGACCAAAACGTTTTTTCGGGATTTTCGCAACGATTTTTTGACGTACTTCTTCCGGTACTTCTGCTACCATTTCAGTATCAATAAATCCTGGGCAAATTGCGTTTACAGTTACATTTGTTTTTGCAAGTTCTAACGCTAATGATTTTGTGAATCCTAGCATACCTGCTTTCGCTGCTGAATAGTTTGTTTGTCCAAATCCACCAGCTTGACCGATAATAGAAGAAATACTAATAATTCTTCCTTCTTCTGCTTCCGTTATGTATGGAAGTACCGCACTTGTTGTATTAAATACACTGCTTAAGTTCACGTCAATTACGCGCTCCCAATCTTCACGATTTAACTTTTTGAATGTACGATCTCTTGTAATACCGGCATTGTTAACAAGAATATCAACTTTACCAAAATGATTCACAGCTTCTTCTACAAGACGATTTGCATCTTCTACTTTAGAAACATCCGCTTGCACTGCATAAACGTCATGTCCTTCTTTTCCTAATTCATTTACTAAATTTTCAGCTGCTTCTTTACTGCTGTTATAATTAATAACAACTTTAGCGCCCTCTTGTGCTAATGCTACTGTAATTGCTTTTCCAATTCCTTTTGCCCCACCTGTTACGATTGCTACTTTGCCATTTAATTGAACCATTTCTTTTCCCCCTTAAATGAATTTGTGAACGAATGTTATGAATCATTTTGGTACTCATACTATTGAGTCCCTATATAATTATGTTTCACTGTTTATACACGAAAAGAGATTCTCCCTCTCTCTTTTACCTGTTATAAACAAGCGCTTTTATCATTTTTTATTTTCCGGCTTATTCGTAGGTTTTACTTCTTCTTTTACAGGTTCTTGTAGTTTCGCTAGCACTGCATTTTGCTTTTCTAGCAATTCTAAAATTTGATCAACTTTCGTTTCTAACGTCCGAATATCTTGTTTTACTTTCGTAACATCACGCTTTAATGTAGGAGCTTGTCCTAAAGAATCTACTTTCTCCTCTAGAAACTCCTCGATGTTATCTACTTTATTTTCCAAGTTAATAACAAGCGTAGCCACTCTTGCAATATCCTCTTTTGTCGGTACGTTTACTTGTTCTAAATAGCTTTTTGTCGTATCATTTAATGCTTTTTGATAAAACAAATTCAAATCTAGAACGCTACCCATCCAAGCAGAATATTCTTCTGTTTTAATTGTTTCATTGAGCGCTTTTCCCCAAAATGTTTCGGTTTGTTCATAAGCATTTTTCCATGCTTGTAGTGGATCGAATTTTTGATCAATCACTTTACCTACACTCCCTTTTTCGTTTTTGAAACAATTCAACCTATTCACTATTTTCTAATATTCTGAATAAAACTTCAACCCTATATTTTATTTTTCTTTATTTTCCAACAAATGTATTGACATTAAAAACAGATAGGTGTAAATTGCACTTATAAGCAAAAAATTCCATCTAACTGATTCATGAGGTGATGCACAATCATGCTACATAATGAACCAGAACACCCAGAAAGTTTGGAAAAAAACCAAGCGAAACAACCAAACTCCATGCCAAAAAACTTCTTAGTTCCTTTCTTACTTCTCTGTCTAAAAGACTGGAGTCTTCACGGTTACAAACTTATTCAAATGCTAATGGATATCGGCTTTTCTTCTGTTGACCAAGGTAATGTGTATCGAACACTACGCAAATTAGAAAAAGAAAACCTTATTTCTTCTACTTGGGATACAAGCGACGGAGGGCCAGCAAAAAGAATTTATTCTTTAACTGAATATGGAGAGCAATATTTAACAACATGTGCGACTTCTTTTGAACATTATCAAAATATGTTGCGAACGTTTTTCACGTTATACACCAATGCATTCTTTCCATTTTCTACTTCTCCAGAAAAGGATGAAAAGGATTCTTCATCTTCACCTGGTGGTACAGCAGAGTAATCTGCGTTCACAATATGCAAAAAAACATTTGGGGGTCAAACAATGGAAACTAAGCCATACGAATTAGTCGATGCATTTTGGAAAAACTGGTCTCAATCTCTTTCCCTTTTCTCTTCAGCTGGGAAACAATTAGAGCAACTTACTTTAGAAACGTTAAAACAACAACAAGACGCTTTGCATAAATTAACATCAGGAGTAGATGAACTAGAAAAAGAACTACAACAATTTACTGCTCAGTTCAATAACCAATACACGGATTACGTGAAGCAATTAACTGGAAACTCCTTAAACGATCAAATTAACGAGTGGCAAGAAAAATGGAATGAGCTTTCTACTCAAATGCACCAACTTACTGTTTCTCCTACGAAAACATCTTTGTCTATTCTTACTCAAACTAGCGGTCAATTTGAAGAAACAACAAAGCACTTTATCGAACAACAACAAACGCAACGTGAAGAGGTTCAAAAACAGTTAGAAGTTTTTTTGGGAGAGTTCAAGTCCAAACAACTAGAACTCGCAAAGCAGTTCGAGGAAAACTCAAAAAATCTATTTACTTCCATCAAGTAAGAAAAATGTGGCAACTAACCGCAGCACAAACAAAACTCTTTCTTCCTCCTACTACATCAAGATGGCTGGCATTTTTCGATATGGAAAAGAAGGAGGACAAAATGAATCCATTTCAAGAAGCACAAACTGTTCCGGAGCTTCGTTATGATGAGATTCAAGTCGGTGATCAAGCATCTTTAACAAAACAAATTACGGATGAGGACGTTATCAATTTTGCAAAATTGACTGGAGATGTCAATCCCATTCATATTTTAGATTCGTTTGCAAAAACGACAATGTTTAAAGAACGTATTGCTCATGGCATGCTCGTTTCCAGTTTTATTTCCACCATTCTTGGAACGAAACTTCCGGGCAAAAATACGATTTATTTGTCTCAAAACGTTTCATTCCGCGCTCCTGTCAAAATCGGCGATACACTTCGTGTAGTGGCAGAAGTTATTAAAAAACGGGATGATAAAAAAATCATTACATTACAAACAAACATCTATAATCAATCGGGTGATATTGTCGTGGAAGGTACAGCGACAATACTGAAAAAAGAGTAGCAAATTTGCTACTCTTTTTTCTATCCAAGAACTTCTAATCACACCGATTACTTCCGGGTATGAGTACATCGTTTCCACATAAAATAACGGTACCAGTTTAGATAGTACTTAACTAAACTGGACTACTCATAAGGATGTGTATCAACATGGTGAAAACAAACAAATTACTAGTTCCAGGTGCAGAACAAGCGCTTGAACAATTTAAATATGAAATTGCACAAGAATTCGGTGTTAGCTTAGGGTCTAATACAGCTTCTCGCTCTAACGGTTCAGTTGGCGGTGAAGTAACAAAACGTCTTGTCGCTTTAGCTCAACAACAATTACGTGGATAATACTATAACATATGGCTTAGAGGCAGATATTCTCTGCCTCTTTCTATTTTTAACATACATAATCGTGCTTTTTCACATACTAGTAAAAGCAAAACGAAAGGAGTGATATGTGACATGAAACGGATTAATATTAGCATGAGTCCTCCCCGCGTTCTTACTTTATCTTTTATTGTGTTATCAATTGTTGGCACATGCTTATTAAAATTACCAATTGCTACAACAACGTCTATTTCATGGCTCGATGCCTTATTTACAACCGTTTCTGCTTGTACTGTTACTGGGCTTGGTGTTGTGGATACTGGAAAAGTATTTACTTTATTTGGACAGTGTGTCATTTTAACGCTTATACAAGTGGGTGGGCTTGGCATTATGAGCTTTGCTGTTTTAATTGCGATTATGCTCGGTAGAAAAATCGGGCTTCAAAACCGAATTTTACTGCAACAAGCATTAAATCAAACGAATATCGGCGGGGTCATTCGTCTTGCCAAATCATTATTTTTATTCTCTTTTACAGTTGAATGTATCGCTACTTTGTTTCTCTCTTTTGAATGGGTACCCAAATACGGGATTGCGAAAGGGATATATTATAGTTTTTTTCATTCGATCTCAGCCTTTAATAACGCTGGTTTTTCTGTGTGGAGTGATAATTTAATGTCCCATTCCCATAGCATTCTTGTCAATCTTGTTATTTCCTCCCTCATCATTTTAGGTGGGATTGGTTTTACAGTCATCATAGATATCAAAAGAAAGAAAAATTTTAAAAACCTTACTTTACACTCAAAACTTATGCTCTCTTCTACTCTAATCGTAAATATTATTGCTACCGTTTTAATTTTTATATTCGAGTTCCATAACTCCCTTTCTATGAGAGGATTTACCCCTTTTGAAGAAGGAATGGCCGCTTATTTCCAAGCAATTTCAACGCGAACTGCCGGGTTTAATACAGTTGATATTTCTGCATTATCCAAACCTTCCCTACTATTAATGATGCTCCTTATGTTTATTGGCGCTGGTAGTGCTTCAACTGGTGGTGGAATTAAGTTAACAACCTTTTTAATTATGCTTTTTGGCGTATTTAAATTTTTACAAGAACAAGATGATATTGTCGTGTTTAAAAAATCCATTAAAGATACTCTCATTGTCAAATCATTAACCATTACTATTATTTCCATTTCATTTATCTTTTTTGCTATTTTAATTTTGAGTATTACTGAGCGTGTTCCTCTATTGATGAGTGCTTTCGAAGTATTTTCAGCATTCGGTACTGTCGGCCTCAGCATGAATTTAACACCCCACTTAACTATGATCGGAAAAACTATTATTATCTTTATGATGTTCTTTGGCAAAATGGGACCTTTAACATTGGCCTTTTCATTTGCACGTAAAAAGAACCGAAAAATAAAATATCCGAATGAAGATATTTTAACAGGTTGACAACCGTATAAATTATCCATATAATGAGAATACAATAGCATATCTCCAAAGGGGAGTAGCGTCCAAGAATTATTTCTTGGAAACAAAGTCGTCATTACGTAGAACTTAGTTCTTCCGGCTTTGTTGGCATTTTCATTACATATGTCTAGCAAGACCTTTGCCTATTAACGGCAGAGGTCTTTTTTGTATTCATTACCAAATTATTCCAAAGTTAATAGGCAGGAGTATGGGGAAACTAAATAGTGGGGAAATTCTTCACTTATTTAGTACTTATAGAAATGAGAGGAGAATGTACATGGATGTATCATTATTATTGGAGTATGGTTGGGTATTACTCATCCTAATTGCACTAGAGGGGATTTTAGCGGCTGATAACGCTCTCGTTCTGGCAATTATGGTAAAACATTTACCAGAAGAAAAACGAAAGAAAGCACTATTTTATGGATTAGCAGGGGCATTTGTTTTCCGCTTCGGATCACTATTTATGATTTCATTTCTAGTCGATGTATGGCAAGTGCAAGCAATTGGTGCCATTTATCTTATGTTTATCGCTGGTAATCACTTATTTAAAACGTATGTTAAAAAGAACGCACCTGAAGAAACAGAAGAAAAAGAAACAGAGAAAAAGCAAGAGAACTTTTGGTGGACTGTCTTTAAAGTCGAAGTTGCAGATATTGCCTTCGCAGTTGATTCTATTTTAGCTGCCGTTGCATTAGCAATGACTTTACCAAAAACAGGGTTAGGTACGATTGGTAGTCTTGATACAGGGCAATTTATCGTTATCTTTACAGGTGGACTTATCGGATTAGTTATTATGCGATTTGCAGCATCTGCTTTCGTACAAATATTAAAACGTAAACCAGGACTTGAAACTGCAGCATTTTTAATTGTAGGTTGGGTTGGTGTGAAATTAGCAGTGTATACGTTAGCACACCCTGCTTTAGGTGTCCTTCCACACTCATTCCCAGAATCTACTCCGTGGAAGCTTACATTCTGGGGTGTATTAGTTGGAATCGCAGTTTGTGGTTGGTTCTTCTCAAAAGAAGTAGAAGTAAAAGTAGAAAAGAATTTAGACGAAAAAGCGCTGTAATTACAGCGCTTTTTCTTTTCCCTTTCTATTTTCAGAAAAAATTCCATTATACTACCTTTTGTAAACGCTTCCCTTCTGTATGTATGTCCTTTTTGTGAAATATTGAACAAACTTATTGAAAACGAGAACAAATCCATGTACTTTATTCATATAAAGAGTATTTAGAGACGATGTATTAAAGGAGCGTATTATTCATGCTAGAACAAGGATTAGATTATGTTGTCAAACTGGCTAAGAGCAAGAAGCAGATGCTAGATACAAATCCAATGCAATATTTCATCCGTGCTGCACTTGCTGGCGTTTATATCGGTTTTGTTATTGTACTATGTTTTAAATTAGGTAACTTTTTTCACATTGCAGATTCACCAGCAACCTATTTAGCTGAGTCCATGTTTTTCGGAATTGCTCTCGTACTTATTATATATGGCGGTGCTGAATTATTTACTGGAAATACAATGTATTTCACAGTGGCAACTTTACGAAAAGAAACAACGATTTCTGATACACTTCGTAACTGGGGTGCTTGTTATGCAGGTAACTTAGCTGGCGCTTTATTCTTTGCCTTACTATTTTACGCAACTGGCATTTTTGGAGCAATCGATCACGGTCATTTAATGAATACAGTCGTTGAAGGAAAAATGAACACACCTACAATGCAATTATTCTTTAAAGCGATTTTATGTAACTGGCTCGTATGTCTTGCCTGCTTCTTACCTTCTCAAGTAAAAGGCGATACAGCAAAAATATTGATGATAATGATGCTCGTTTTCACATTCTTCTTGTCTGGCTATGAGCATAGCATTGCAAACTTATCTCTGTTTGCCTTATCTTTAGTTTCACCACATCCTGATACAATTACTTTTGCGGGTGCTATTCATAACTTAATTCCAGTTACAATCGGTAACATTATTGGCGGATCCGTATTTGTCGGTATGGTTTATCATTACTTAACAAAGAAAGCACCTACTGTTAAACAGGAAGAAACTGAATTAGCAGTAGCTCAAACAGAGGAAATCATTCCTTTACAAGCACATATGAAACATTAAAAACTCCAAAGTATCACTTTGGAGTTTTTAGCTCCCTACATATTTAACGACAATATGAGGATCAATCTCTCCTTGCTCTTTCCCTCTTTCTATTCTTCGCTTCATTTTATGCATACCAATGACATCATTTGTATGCAAGTGAATTTCCTTAACATATAATCGCTCTTCACAAAAAGCATCTACGAAATCAAGCCCATTACTTTGTCTCCATCCCATATTAAAATCAAGAGAAAGAATATTCACATCATAATCCCGAACCATTTGCAAGGCACATTCTACTGTAGTTGCTAGCACATATCCGAACAGACAAATTCTTTGATCATCCATATACACATTCATTTTCTATTTCCTCTCTACTTTGAATATGCGATCAATACATAACATATTGCCCCAAGGCTAATAAAAGGTCCAAATGGAATTTGGGTTCTTATTTTAATACGTTTTAATGCTATACCAATCCCGAAAAAACAAAGACTAAAGCAAGATGATAAAAGTAAAATCATAAAACTCCCTTTCACTCCTACTACAAACCCAAGTAACGAAAGTAATTTCACATCCCCTCCGCCAAGACCCTTTGGATAAATCCTTCGCACACAATATAACAGAATAAAAATAATCCCACTGCCTGCTATACTATCTATCCAAGTAACTAACGGTACAAAAATACATTCTAAAGTAAGCAAAAAGGCAAACCAAATTAAAATACGATTAGGTATTAACATATATACTGCATCTGTAACCGTAATAATGAGAAGTAAAGAAAAGAGCGATAAAATAGGAATAAGCTCTCGTTCTATTCCAATTACATATACAGTAAGAACAAACAAACTCCCTGTAATAAATTCAAATGCTATGTACAAACTTGAGATTTTTCTTTTACAATTCGTACAACGCCCTTTCTGCATACAAAATGAAATGATTGGAATCAATTCTTTTGGCTGTAACGTATACTTGCAGTAGTGACAATGCGAACGCGGTGTAATAATAGATTCCCCTACAGGAATCCTCATTGCGATTACCATAAAAAAAGAACCAAACACCATACCCACTAACAATGCATATACATAAGTGAACATCCCTTCCTCTCCTTTCCAAAAGAACATAGCAAAAAAAGGAGAGAACTTCTACTTCATATTATCCTTTATTCTACTAAAAAAGCAGGCCATTTTCTGGCCTGCTTTCCCCTATTTTATACGATGAAATATACTGCTTTTAATGGTCCGTGTACTCCGACAACAAGATTCATTTCAATATCAGCCGAGTTACTAGGTCCCGTAATAAAGTTAATACAAGATGCTACCTCTTCGCCCTTTTCTACACGGGCGTTCATATGCTGAACTGCTTGCGTAATACGAGGCACAAGTGTTTCACGTGGAATAATAGCAAAATATACAGTCGGTAAAAAGTGTAAAGAACGTCCTTGCCCTTTATGACTTTGTACAACAATTGTACCGGATTCAGCTAATGTATAATCACTAAATGCAATACCAATATTCGCCCGTTCAGCTAAACGCATATTTTCTTCTTTTCTCTCTGGATCCCATACATTTACTTCAATATCATGCTTTGGCAGTTCTTCTTTAAATAAAGATGTTAAACCATATGCATCAAAACGGTCATCGGCTGATAGCATAATAGGTCCGCCGCCGTTTTCCATGATTACTTTTTGAATTTCTTCACGTAAACGATCATTTGTCGTTTCCACTACAGTTGTATGAATGTTTGTACATTGCTTTTTAAATACTTCTAACAATTCTTCTTGTGAATAATCTTTTAACGTTTCTACATTCACATTATTTTTCCATACTGGACGCTCAACACCTTCTGTCTTACGTTCTCGCCCAAGTTCTTTTGCAATGTTATCTAGAAAGGAATCACGGTTTTGAATTAATCCTGTCATTATTGATCGCCGCCTTTCTTATGATCTTTATACCAATCACGGAACCGTTCTTTACTTGGCGCTGGGAATTCACGAATATCCGTCCAGTTTTTAAGTGGTCCAACACCTTTTGATACACGGTTACCAGATGTAAATGGACTCATTGCTGCCGGAGCTATTTTCGATCCCATTTTATATAAGGCAGCTGAAGAAGCACCCATACTAAACATTTTCATTGCTAATTTCTCTGCTAGTGGCGCACGTCCTTCTTGTTCAACGATTACTTGACGATGTTTTAACAATAAATCATGTAACGGAATCTTTACTGGACAAGCTTCTGTACATGCTCCGCATAAACTAGATGCATAAGGAAGCTCTTTGTAATCATCATATCCACCTAAAAGTGGTGTTAATACCGCACCGATCGGTCCTGAATAAATCGAACCATATGAATGTCCACCAACGTGACGATATACAGGACATACGTTAACACAAGCTGCACAACGAATACATTGCAATACTGAACGGAACTCCGATCCAAGAATTTGAGAACGGCCATTATCAACAACAACTAAATGGAATTCTTCTGGTCCGTCAACTTCCTCTTCTTGAATTGGTCCTGCTACTGTTACATAACTAGTTAACTTTTGCCCTACCGCACTACGGCATAGTAAACCAACTAAAACATCTAGTTCTTCCATTGTTGGAACCATACGTTCCATACCCATTACTGCAATTTGCGTTTTTGGAATCGACATAACAAGATCCGCATTCCCTTCATTCGTTACTAAACAAAGAGAACCAGTATTTGCAACAGCGAAGTTACAACCTGTTACACCAATTTCTGCATCCATAAATTTTTCACGAAGTTGTTTACGAACAAACTTTGTCATTTCGTATGGATCATCAGAATTTTCATAGCCAAGCTTTTCTTTAAATACATCACGAATTTGCGTTCTATTTTTATGAAGTGCAGGCGCAATAATATGTGAAGGTGGATCGTTATCTACTTGCAGAATATACTCTCCTAAGTCACTTTCTAACACTTCACAACCAACCTCTTCAAGTGCGTGGTTCATACTAATTTCTTCAGTTACCATCGACTTTGATTTCACTACTTTTTTCGCTTGCTTCTTTTTCGCAACGTCTTGAATATACTTTGCTGCTTCCTCTTTCGTTTTCGCAAAGTACACGTGTCCGCCTCTTTTTGCTACATTATCACTTAACTGCGTTAAGTAATAATCAAGATTTTCTAACGTGTGTTGACGAATTTGTTCACCTAGTTCACGCCACTCTTCCCAGTTTCCTAATTCGTCCGCTGCTTTTAATCGATTCGTATATAAACGTGTTTGTGCAGACGATACCGCACCGCGCATAAACGAATCTTGAATTCCATCGCCTACGCGATCATTAAATTTTTTCTCACTGATTTTCATAGACATAGCTTATGTTCCCCCTTCATGAGCGACTATTCAGTACCTCAGCAATATGCATTACTTTTACTTCTTTTCCTAAACGTTCAATACGTCCGCCAATGTTTAACAAACACCCACAATCTGCACCGATTAAATAATCAGCACCTGTTTCCATTACGCTATCTACTTTTTCATCTACCATTTGCTCAGAAATTGGAGTCATTTTAACTGAAAACGTTCCCCCAAACCCACAACAATTTTGTACGTTTGGCAGATCTCTCACAGTTAATCCTTTTACGTTTGATAATAAAATTCCTGGCGCTTCTTTTACTCCAAGCATACGTGTCATATGACAAGATTTATGAATAGTAGCTATTCCTGGTAAACTTGCACCAACATCTGTAACTTTTAAAACATCTACAATAAATTGTGTAAATTCATATGTTTTATCAGCAACTTTTTGTGCACGTTTAGCCCACTTCGGATCATCTTTAAAAACATGCGGATACTCATGAAACATTGTCGCACAAGAACCAGATGGCGTAACGATATATTCCGCGTTTTCAAAAGTTTCAATCATATGCTTCATCGCTTCTTTTGCTGCTTCTATATGGCCGCTATTATAAGCAGGCTGACCACAACAAACTTGTGCTTCTGGAAATTCAATTTCACAACCTAAACGCTCCAACACTTCAACTGTTGCTTTGCCGACGTTTGTTTCGAACATATCGACTAAACAAGTAACAAATAAAGTAACTTTCATAATTCTTACTCCCCCTTTTTACAACTCCACCAACAAACGTATGGTCATCAGATGACTAAGAAAGAAGAAATAGGCTCAACCATGGCCTATCCCCTCCCTCTTCTAAAGAAAACGCTTACTTAATCTCTCTCTATTTTATCAGAAAATTAGATTTTTAAAAGATTAAATTACGAATTTTTATCTGTTTTACCTGTGACAATATGTTCTACATTTGTTAAATGATCTAGCATTGCTTGCTGCGCTAATTCTACATCTTGCTTTAACACCGCATCATATATAACTTGATGCTCTTCTATAAGTCGTTCTGATGTTGTTTGTTCACCATATAAAATAATGCGTCTTGATTCACCAATCGTTTCAGCAATCATCTCTGAAACATGATTCATGAGTTCAAGCAAAATGTTATTATGCGAAGACTCCGCAATTCCCATATGGAACTGAAAATCTGCTTTTTCACCAGCCTTTTCATCTCCAATGCTCTTTGCCATTTCATCTAACCAATGCTTCATATTTTTCAAGTTATCTTCCGTACGTTTTGCCGCCGCTGCTCGAACTGCCCCCACTTCAAGCACCTTTCGTACTTCTAATAAATTCAAAATATCTTCTTTCTTCATTAATAATCTATTGTTTAATGATTTTGTTAATGAAGAAGAATCGAAATTCTTCACATATGTACCTTCTCCTTGTTTCATTTCAATTAAGCCCATCGCTCTTAGCGCACTTAGCGCTTCACGAACAGCAGATCTGCCAACTTGAAACTGCTCAGCTAATTGATGCACAGGAAGTAGTTTGTCACCAGGTTTTAATGTACCATTTTTAATCATTGTTAAAATAGCTTCAGATACTTCTTCGTAAATTTTTTTCGGTTTAATAGATTTGTACTCCAGTTAAATCACCTCAGTATCTTCCAAACAACAATTGAAACGATTTATAAAAACTTTGCATCATAACTATTTTAGAACGAATTGGTAAGAAGTACAAATGTTTTGTTCATAAAATAGTCAAATTTTTAATATTTATTTAATATTAATTTATATTTATTAAAAAGCATGTCCTTTTACATTAGAACATGCCTCCCTCATCTTGTGTCTTTAATTTTATACTAACTGTCGTTCCATTCCCTTTTTCACTTTCAATGCTCCACTGTCCATCATGTATATGAACAATCTGCCTTACAATAGCAAGTCCTAAACCAGTTCCGCCATGTTGGCGACTTCTCGCTTTATCAACTCGGTAAAAACGTTCACCAAGATTTTCTAAATGTTCTATATCAATACCTATTCCTGTATCTTTTATTTTCAATTCACAATAACCGTCTATTTTCTCTAAAGTTATTATAATATCCCCGTTTTGATCGGTATACCGTATCGCATTATCTAACACGTTATGAAGTACTTGTTGCATACGATCCTCATCAATCATTACAATGATCTCTGGATTTAAATTTGTTGAAATACGAATTTCCTTTTCTATAAACTTAATCTCATACGTATCTAATACATCCTCAATAAGTTGTGAAAAAACGATAGGTTGCTTCTTTAACGGAAAATGTTCACCTTCTAGCTGCGCTAAATCTAATAAATCATGAACGAGGCGCTGCATGCGATCTGCTTCTTTATGGATGAGTTGCGTTACTTTTTCCTGCTGCGGCCCCTTTGCTACACCGTCTAAAATAGCTTCACTATATCCTTTAATATAACTAAGTGGCGTTCTAAGTTCATGCGAAACATTCGCTAAAAATTCCTTACGCTTTACGTCTTCTGTTTCCAAAGAATTCGCCATTTTATTAAACGCTTTTCCCAATCGTCCAATTTCATCTTCTGAAGAAATTGTAATTCGCTCTGAGAAATCTCCTGTAGCCAGATGATTTGCAACTCGTTCCATTTGCGAAAGCGGTCTTGTAATAGCAATAATAATTTTTCTACCAATCCATATTGTAATTAAAATCATAGCAAGTGCTAACGGCGCTAAAATAAGACCCATATCAAATATTAAATCTTTTATACTTTTTAAAGGAATATAAGAGTATACAATACCAACTAATTTTTTATTATCTAAAACCGGAATGACAACACCCATAATATTGCGATCAAAATGTTCTTCATACCCTATCTTTGTCACAGTTTTTCCATCTAATAGCGACTGTCTATCCCCTTCACTTATAAGAGAATGATGGTGAACATCAAAAGGCAAACATGCGCTTAAATCACGCGGATTGTACACGAAAAGAACATCTGAACTAGATATTTGATCGTATGCTCTTACTTTCTCTTCGAAAGTGGCTACTCCTTCATGTTTATCATATTGCGTAGCAAGACGCTTCCCTTCCACTACTAATGAATCTTTTAAATTGTCCACGTATAGCTTTTCATATGAGTATAAAGATACAAAATAAAGAAAGGAAACTGTTACACATACTGCACATACTACTGTAAGCCAAAGCTTTTGTACCATCGTAAACATACGTTACACCTCAAATTTATAACCTACACCCCAAACAGTTTGAATGTAGTTTCCACTTTCTCCGAGCTTTAGACGCATCGTTTTCACATGCGTATCTACCGTTCTTGTACTTCCTGCATAATCATATCCCCACACCTTTTCAAGCAATTGTTCCCGACTAAATACTTGTCCATTATGTTGGCAAAGGAAATATAGTAAATCAAACTCTTTAACCGTAAGTGATACTACTTGTCCATCCGTCTCAATTCGTCTACTTTTTTCATTAATAAAGATTGGTCCAAACTGAATCTCCTCTTGCTGTTCTTGCTTTGTATATCGTCTTAACACAGCTTCCATACGAGCAATCAACTCACCAGGACTAAACGGCTTTACAATATAATCATCTGCTCCCATACGTAAACCGTTCACCCTATTCCACTCTTCACCTTTTGCCGTTAAAAATATAATCGGCACATCTGACGTTTTTCTAATTTCTTTACAAACTGACAGTCCATCCATTTCAGGCATCATAATATCTAGCACAACGAAATCATAGTGATCCGACTCTAATTTTTTCAGAGCCTCTTTTCCATTTTCGGCTTCTCCCCATTCGTATCCGAAGTTATCTAAGTACATTCCTACAAGTTGTCTCATATCACTTTCATCATCTACAACTAGCACTCTATATTTACTCATTACCCTTCCCCTTCTCTCTCTATGAGTTGAAACGGTCCTTTTCCGACTTTAATTGTTTGTTTTATTTTTAAATTCTTCATATCGATGACGCACACTTCATCACTATCATAACTTGCTACGTATCCTTCTGCCCCGCTTTTTAAAAATGCAAATGGGTTCGATCCTACTTCTACAGAAGCTACCTCTTTATACGTGCTAACATCAAACTTTCGAAGTGTATTCGAACCGTGACTTAATGCATAGACGTACTTATTATCATTCGTTATGTTCACGGGCATAAATGGAGCGTGTAAAGAACGTACCATTTCTCCGCTCTGTAATGAATACACTAATACTTTCTCATTCACTTGATTTCCATCACCATGTCCGCCAATCCATATTTCTTTCCCATCAGGACTAACCGTCGCTCCTGTTGATGCTGGTGGAATCATAAAGGATTGTATAACCTCTTTTGTCTTTGTATCAATTGTCGTTAATTTCGTATCATAAAAGTTTAATACAGATAACTGGTTATGATGCTCTACCATCGTTATTGGCCCTTTTCCAGTTGACACGCTCCCTGTCTCTTTCCCTTTTATCGTAAAGAACCTTACCTTTTGAGCAGTTTGATCGGCAGCGAATAATTGCTTTTTATCTTCTGATACGACTACATTTACAATGCCTTTTCCAGTTTTATATTTTTCCACTTGCCTTCCTTCCGTTAGTGAATATACATACATGTACTCTAATTGCTTGCCGTATACAAGTATGTCCTCACCGTTTGGAAGTAGTGCAATTCCTGCCATCGGCTCATTTAGTTCCCATGTCGTAATTAGTTTTTTAGTTTGTTTATCAATAAAACTAATACTACCTTCTTTTATATTCGTAGTTATAATAACATTTTTATCATTAGCAATCGGTGTATATGGACTTCCTTGACACCCTACTAATAGAAATAAAAAACAGAGAAGAAAAACATACTTTCTCAAAAGATTCCCTCCATCTTCAGATGATTTCGTTATAATTGTAAAATACCAAATAAATGTGTGGAAAGTGTGAAATTTCCCTTTCTTACTCCATTTACATATATAATGTACAACAAATAAAATTTGAGGTGTGTCAATTATGCTTTTTCCTGATTTAGCGAATAAAATTGTACGAGAAGTACGCAGACTAATTACAGAAAATATTATTATCATTAATATACAAGGTGTTATTATCGCAAGTACAGATGCAGAAAGAATTGGTCAATTTCATGAAGGTGCACTCCGCTGCGCGAAACAAAAAAAAACTGTCATCATTACAAAAGAAGATGAACGGCGACTGCAAGGTGTAAAAGCTGGGATGAATCTTCCGCTACTATTCCATGACGAAGTAATTGGTGTCATCGGCATTACAGGAGAACCTGAAAACATTTCACAGTACGGCGAAATATTACGTAAGATGACCGAACTATTAATTCACGAAAACTACTTTTTAGAACAGCTGGAACTTGAGCACCGTTCGTATGAAGCATTTGTCTTTGATTGGCTTCAAAATACAGACTGGTCTCCTAGTTTTCTCGATCGTGCAAAAACACTTGGCATTGATTTATATAAGAAGAAACAGCTTATTTTGTTCTCTATCGATCAAAATGACACGATGCTTCAGCGTAAAATTTGGCAGCATATACGCAATATATTAACAACGGAACATCTATTTGTTCGCTGGGGAAATGATCGATTCATTTTATTCACAGCAATGCGTTCCAAAGAGCAAACTTACCAATTTTTAAAACGGTTAAAACAGGATTGTGAAACTTTATTTTCTATTCCTTTATATATCGGGATTGGACAAACCGTTACTCCAAGCAGTATGAACATATCATACGAACAAGCATTGCGAGCTCTTTCTGTATCACTTGAAACGAAAAAAATTGTATTTAATGAAGATTTACGTTTAGAAATGTGCTTACAAGATATTTCTACTGAAACGCGGGAACAGTTTCTAGAGCGTACCATTGAAAACTTAGTATCATCTCTTGAGCTTATGCAAACTTTACGTTTATTTATCGATTATAACCAATCTTATAAACAGACAGCTAAGCAATTACATATACACATTAACACATTGCATTACAGACTAAAAAAGATTGAGGAATATACAGGACTTGATCCAAAACAATTCAAAGATTTAAATGTTTTATACTTCGCACTCCTCTTGTTAGATAATCATACAAAAAAGAACGACAAAACAGATTAATCTTTAGATGATTACACATAGAAAGAATCCCCCGATTTTTTTATCATTATAATGAAAGCACTGTTACAACGTTTTTTATTATAACTAAACACGTTAACAGTTTGAGGGGGATTTCCAATGTTAGAAAAGCAAATTATTGATTCATTCGTATCCATTGTTGGCGAAGATAATGTAGATACATCCAATATGGGGCGTTTAACTTATAGTTATGATGCCACTCCAAACTTCCAAGCAATGCCTGATGCAGTCATTGCTCCTCGTAATACAAATGAAGTAGCTGAAGTGTTAAAAGTGTGTAACACTCACAAAATTCCTGTATATGTTCGCGGGTCTGGAACAAACCTTTGCGCAGGAACATGTCCACTTGAAGGCGGTATCGTCCTTATTTTCCGCCATATGAACAACATTTTAGAAATTGATGAAGAAAATTTAACAATTACTGTACAAGCGGGTGTTATTACACTTGATATTATTAAAGCAGTTGAGAAAAAAGGGTTATTTTATCCGCCAGATCCAAGTTCGATGAAGATTTCTACAATCGGCGGTAATATTAATGAAAACTCAGGTGGATTGCGCGGATTAAAATATGGCGTAACACGTGATTATGTAATGGGACTTGAACTTGTCTTACCAAATGGAGATATTATCCGTACTGGCGGTAAATTAGCAAAAGATGTAGCTGGTTACGATTTAACTCGTTTATTTATCGGTTCTGAAGGAACACTTGGTGTAGTAACAGAAGCGATATTAAAACTTGTTCCTATGCCTGAAACGAAGAAAACAATGCTTGCACTATATGAAGATATTAATGAAGCTGCACGTGCTGTTTCTTCTATTATTGCAAATAAAATCATTCCAGCGACACTGGAATTTTTAGATCAACCGACAATTGAAGTAGTAGAAGAGTTTGCGCAAATCGGTTTACCTACCGATGTAAAAGCAATTTTATTAATCGAACAAGACGGTCCACCCGAAGTAGTCAATCGAGATATCGAAAACATGGCTAACGTTTGCCGCTCTATGAACGCAGTTGATGTTCGCGTTGCAAAAGATGAAGCGGAAGCAGATGCGCTTCGTACTGCTCGCCGTAGTGCTTTATCTGCGCTTGCTAGATTAAAACCTACTACAATATTAGAAGACGCAACTGTACCACGTTCACAAATCGCTCCGATGGTTGAAGCTATTAATGCCATTGCAAAAAAATATAATATTCCTATTTGTACGTTTGGACACGCTGGTGATGGTAATTTACATCCAACTTGTATGACAGATGCTCGTAATGAAGAAGAAATGCACCGAGCTGAACAAGCTTTTGCTGAAATATTTGCGAAAGCAATTGAACTTGACGGCACGATTACTGGTGAACATGGTGTTGGTGCAATGAAAGCTCCCTATTTAGAAATGAAACTAGGTAAAGAAGGTATTGCAGCTATGCAAGGTATAAAGCAAGCTTTCGATCCAAACAACATTATGAATCCAGGAAAAATGTTCGCGAAAGACTCTCGTAAAAGAGTGGTGGTTGAGCGATGACCACATTAAATAAAGAAAACATTCAAAAGGAATTTAAAGAACGATTAAGCGAAGATGAACTACTAAATTGTATGCGATGTGGTTTCTGTTTACCGACTTGCCCTACTTACATTCAATCAGGTTATAAAGAATCACATTCACCACGCGGACGTATCGCACTAATGAAAGCAGTCGTTGATGGTTTAATCGAGCCAGATGAAGATGTTGAAAATACATTAAACGTCTGCCTCGGCTGTCGTGCTTGCGAACCTGTTTGTCCATCTGGTGTGAACTATGGACATTTATTAGAAGAAGCTCGTGATATTATTAATCAAAATAAAAAGTTCTCGGTGCCAGTAAGAGCTGTACGTAAAGTCGTGTTTGAAGGACTATTCCCGCATCAAAATCGAATGAGAACATTAACAGGATTAATTGGATTTTACCAGCGTTCTGGTTTACAAACGCTAACACATAAAACAGGTATTATGAAGTTATTCCCTGAAACACTTGCAACGATGGATTTAGTTTTACCAAAAGTCCCTAAAATGAAAGCAATGAAAGACCGCCCTACATTTTTACCTGCTGAAAGCACAAAGAAAAAACAAGTTGCATTCTTCACAGGCTGTTTAATGGATACAATGTTTTTAGAAACAAATAACGCAACGATGAAACTTCTTCAGTTAGCTGGTTGTGATGTCGTTATTCCGAAAACACAAAACTGCTGCGGAGCATTACATGGGCATGCTGGTGAAAAGAGTGGAGCGAAAGAATTAGCGAAACGAAATATAAAAGCATTCGAAGATTTAAACATCGACTATATTATTACGAATGCTGGTGGTTGCGGAGCTTACCTCGTAGACTATGACTATCTTTTAAAAGACGATCCTAAGTGGGCTGAACGTGCAAAGCAGTTTGTTTCTAAAATTAAAGATATTACTGCTATACTAGTAGAATTAGATTTCCATAAACGCAATGACTTACGACTCACGCCGCAAATTATTACGTATCAAGACTCTTGTCACTTACGCAATGTTATGCGAACATCTTCTGCACCTCGTATATTACTAGAAGCCATCCAAGGTGCAACATACCGTGAAATGAAAGATGCGGATCGCTGCTGTGGTTCTGCTGGTATTTACAATATTGTTCATTCAGAGTTATCAATGGAATTTCTAGATTACAAAATGGACCGTGTGCATGAAACAGACGCAGCAACCATTGTTACTGCAAATCCAGGTTGTTTATTACAAATGAAATTAGGTATTGAGCGCGAAGGGCTTTCTCATAAAATGAGAGGAATTCACATTGTAGATCTATTATTAGAAGCAATTGAAACCAACTCGTAATAACTCGTAACATACGTAATAATAAGAAAACGGCTATCTCCTTCGTCTATGTAAAGAGATAGCCGCTTTTTTGTCCGCTACAACATTAAAAATATGTTACTTTATTATAAAAAAGAACAACAGAAACATTACAGTTTTGTAAAAATCAATCCATTATATTCCTCAGAAAACCGCTCAAACCATTGATACAATAGGATTCTTCATTTTCTATTTAGGTAACTTTATCCAAAAACCCCCTCTTAAAACAACGTATACAGATGCTGAAAATTCCTTTTATACTCTACGTTTCTCTTATTTCTTTCCTTTTCTTCACTTAGGATAAATTAGGTAATTTTTAAGTCTATGAATTTTTTTCCATCTTTTTTCTCGCAAATTGTATGCTACGATGAATTTGTCAGTCAGACAGGCTGTCAAAACAAATCGTGTGAAAACAAATTAAAACTTTATATAGGGGGACACACATCATGAAAAAGCGTGTTTTATTATCTGTAGCTGCTGCAACAGCTCTTACTCTAGGAGTATCATCTTTAGATGCACAAGCTGCAACAGTACAACCATCTAACATAAATGTTCAAAATATTCAGCATTCAAAAGTGATGATGAAGCAAATGAGCCAACAAGAATTACAAGCATTCTTACAATCTATGGGAGTTGAATCATTAGCACAATGGCAACAAGCTAACTTCCAACCAAACTGCTTCGTTCCTGGTCAACAACCTACTGAAAATGTTGTAACTGAGCAACCAACAGCTAAGCCAGAAACTCAAAAGCCTGTTGAGCAAAAACCTGCTGAACAAAAGCCTGCTGAAGAAGTTCAAAAACCAGAAGCTTCAAAACCAGCTGAAAATAATAACACTCAAAACGAAACACAAAAACCTGCTGAAAAGCCTGCTGAAGAAGCAAAATCTTTAAGTGAGTTCGAACAACGCGTTGTTGAATTAACAAACGCTGAGCGTACAAAACAAGGCTTACCAGCACTAAAAATCGATACTGAATTAAGCAAAGTAGCACGTATTAAATCTGAAGATATGCAAAAGAATAACTACTTTGATCATAACAGCCCTACATACGGGTCTCCGTTTGACATGATGAAGAAATTTGGTATTTCTTATACATCTGCAGGTGAAAACATCGCTCAAGGTCAACGTACACCTGAAGAAGTAGTACAAGCTTGGATGAACAGCGCTGGACACCGTGCAAACATCTTAAATAGTGGCTTCACTCACATTGGTGTTGGCTATGTAGAAAATGGAAACTACTGGACACAACAATTTATTACGAAATAAATAGATTAAAAGAGTCTTCTCATAACAAGAAGACTCTTTTTTAAGTTTCGTAACTTTCTATTATGTAGGAATATAAAATGTAGAACATAAACAAAATAGAACCACAGCTTATTACACTAAGTAACACATAAAATCCCCACTTCAAGTTCAAAAACAATGAAAATAATATACCACATGCCATCACTTGAAAAATCCGCCTACTCACTAAACGAATCTTTTGTAATTTGATTGGATCTTTCTCCGTACTCTTAACCTTTTTAAACTCTTTACTAAGCATAAAAAGAAACATACTAATCCCAATCGTTAATCCTGTCTGAAAAGATATAATGCTTCCAAAATTAATAAAGAGAATGAGCATATGGATAAACAACATAAATAAAGTAATCGTCTTTATAAACCCACTTATAATAAAATGCTCTCTTTCATTAAACTTATATATATTATGTGAAATAATATACACGAATCCATGTAAGAAAATAATAAGACAAGGAATAAATAATACTACAACTTGTTTACTCATAAACTCGTTCGGCCCGCCATTTTCATTCCAATGCACTGCCATCCGGTTTGGTAAATATGGATAGAGACATAGAGTAACTAAGAGACAAGCGAAACATATTCCTAGTATATATTTATATTTGACCAAGTGATTCTCACCTCTCTTTTCTCTTAACGGCTTCGCTTCTTTTAGAGAAATTCCTGCAAAAATCTACTTTTCTCAAATTGATATTTACATTTTACGCATTCACTCTTTGAAATTCTTTCAGAGTATTGTTTAATTTTGTAGGAAATGGTACATCAACTTCTATCTCTTCTTTCGTAATTGGATGTAGGAAATTAATTTTCATTGCATGTAACGCTTGCGCTGACATATATTTTGTTTGTCCACCATATAATACATCCCCTACTAACGGATTACCATTATAGCTCATATGAACACGAATTTGATGCGTTCTACCTGTTTCTAATTGTAACGTGATGAATGTTGCATCTTGCTTCTTAAAGTATTTTTCTACTTTATAGTAAGTTATAGCTTCATCCCCTTTTGGAGAAATTCGACGTCTCGTAGCATGATGTCGATCCCTTCCAATAGCTACATCAATTGTTCCCTGCTTCTTTTTTACTTTCCCTTCAACAAGCGCCGCATACGTTCTCTTAATTTTTCGTTCCATTAATAAACGATCCATAATCGCACCAGCAATTCTATGCTTAGCAAACACAACACCACCTGTTGTATCTTTATCTAAGCGATGAATATGACGAACTTTCGTCTCTAAACCTTGCATTTGAAAATGAAACGCAACAAGGTTTGCAAGTGTTCCCTTTCCACCTTTTTCAGCAGGATGCGTATCCATTTGCTCTGGTTTATTTACGATGAGTACGTGATCGTCTTCAAATATTACATGTAACTCACCATATTCCGGTTCTACACCGTACTCCTCCTCCATAAACATATGAACTTGCAATTTATCGCCCTCTTTTAAAGGTTCATTCCATCTTCTCTGTTCCCCGTTAACAGTAACTCCTTTTTCCATACGAAGCTGATGTAATAATTTTTTCGGTATTTCCCATTCTACTTTTAATAACGATTCGATACTTATACCATTCCATGTAGCTGGAACAGTCATTTCGCACCATTCGCCCTTCTTCTTTGTTTCCATATTGTATCACCTTATTTCTATTGATTCTCTCATTGTAACGGAAAACACACTTTGATGCACCGCTAAAAACAGAGGACAGTCTTATAGTAGACTGTCCCTCATGCTCTAAGCTTTTTCATTTCCTGCAACAATTCTTCAGCTTTTTGTTCATACGATAAATCTTTAAAGAAATCCGCCAATCGTTTATAGTCGTTATACGTATCTAATAAATCGTCAATCTTTTCTACTTTCATCACTTGGTGTTTTTGCTTCATTTTTACTGGATAACGATAGCCTGATACTTCTTGTATTTTATAATACTCATCCTCTACTTGAATGACCTTTACAAGCTCCTCTTCTTCTGCATCCATCGTGTACCCGTCAAATTCTCTAAGCAGTTCATAAATGATATGAGTCCATTCATCTTTTGGATAAAATCCTTTTTCTAACCGATAACCGACAATGCGATACATATGCCCATCGTTCTCAGCAAACTGTACTGTATCATTTAATTTAAACTTAAAATAACGAAACATTGCCTTCACCTACTTATTATGTAATGTTCTTATCACATACTATTTGCAAAATGTAGGCTTTGCTATTCATAAAAAAACGCTCATCAATATGATGAGCATTTTTCAAGATGATTTTTCTCGTTTTTTTCGAAATGGTAGCCACCAGTTCCAGTCTCCAAACAACTTCATCAAGCTTGGTACGAGCATAAGTCGAATAATTGTTGCATCAAGAAATATCGCTAATGCCACCCCAAGCCCCATCTGCCTCACTGGTAAAATATCAGTAAATGCAAACGCACCAGTTACAACGATCATAATTAAAGCAGCTGATGTTATAATTCTACTCGTTGAAACGAGCCCTTCTAACGTTGCTTGATCATTATCTCCTGTTTCTTCATAGATCTCATGAATACGTGAAATAAGAAATACTTCATAATCCATACTAAGCCCAAATACGAGACCGAAAATGAAGATTGGTAATACAAATAGAACAGGACTCGCTTCTAAACCAAAATGCCCACCTTCAAATAACCAAACAACAATTCCAATTGTTGCGCTTAAACTAAGTATATTCATAATAATAGCCTTAACTGGAATGAGTATAGAGCGAAATGCAAATAATAATATAACAAAGGTCGATCCAAATATAACAGACATACCAATTACCACATTATCTTTAATTTCATCTTCCAACTCTTGTTGGAACGTCGTCATTCCGCCTAGATAGTACGTAACATCTGTTTCTTTATAATTCTTTTTAAAATCACGAACCCACTGTTTAGCAGTTTCCGTACGTGGTTTTGTTTTCAAAAAGACTTCTATCGTTGTCTTATTTCCTTTCGTGTACACTTCAAATACAGGAGCTAGTTTCGCGGCTTCTGGCGACTGTAATATTCCAGCAACTTGCTCTGCTTTCATTCCAGGTAATCCGTCGTATAAACTTCTTACTTCATGTACTTTCTTATCATCTTTTAACTTTTGAACGACTTCTTCTATCTTTTGTAAACTTTCTTTTTCTTTCATATCTTTTTTCGTCTCTACCACTAACGTAACATCCGCATGTGTTTTGACAATTTTATTAAATGCTTCTTCATACTTTTCATATGCAATCCTTGTATCACTCTGTTTAGGTAGAGCTTCCACATCAGGGAACTGCAAATTCGCAGTACGTAGCGGCAATAAACAAATCACAATAAATGTTGTAACAACAATAATCATTGCGATTGGATGTTTCATTACAAATTGTGCAAATGTACGCCATGCCTTTGCCGGCGTATGCGCTACTTGATTCTTTTTTAATATTCGTTTACCAATTAACGATAATAGCGCCGGAAGAAGTGTGAGTGAAAATAAAATACTCATAATCACAACAATCATTCCGCTAATAGCAACAGACTGAATATAATCTATCTTAAAGAAAAACAAACCAGATAATCCGACAAATACACATAATCCCGAAAATACGATAGCGCGACCTGCTGTCTGATATGTAATTGCTATCGCTTCTTTTACTGTTCGTTTTGCAACTTCCTCTCGAAAGCGATTCACAAATAATAGCGCAAAATCAATAGATAGCGCAAGTCCGATCATCGGTGCAACATTTAACACAAAGATAGATAGTTCTTTATCGCTACCTATAAAGTATAATATGCCCATCGTACTAATAACACTAAGTGCCCCATTTACAATTGGTAAAATAGATGCCAAAAGGCTACCAAATGAAAATAGTAATACAAGAAACGCAATTGGTAAGCCAATCATCTCTGCTACCTTTAAATCATTTTGCGTTCTTTCATTAATCTCTTGATTAATTTTAGGGAACCCTGTAGGTGTTACTTTTAGCACTCTATTACTTTCCTTCTCAATTTTGTCAGCGAATTGTAATGTCTGTTCCATTCGTTCTTTATTTGTTTTCCCGGAAAATAAAATTGTCGCATAACCGATATCATCTTGTAACATTTCTTTATTTTGCACTGGGTGATGGAAAGATTCATACGTCTCTTTCTCTTGAATATTCTTTACAATTTTCTCTATTTGCTTTTGGAATTCCTCATGTGAAGCATCCTTATTTTTTTCAAAAACGAGTAGGAGTGTATCTTGGGACCTCTTAAAATCTTTATCTAAAATTTCTTTCGTTTTTTGATAGTCCCCTTCTGTTTGGAAACCATCACCGCCCAACACTCCTGGAAGCTTTGGAGCGAAAATACCGAGTGCTACTGCGAGTAATAATAACGCTACAATTACCGTATAACGAAACTGGTATAAAAAAGAGCCTAACTTCCCCCACCTATCAACTTTATGTACATTCGTCTTCACACATTTTCACCTACTTTAAAAAATTCAATTGTCATTTATACTGTATCACATCTTCACATAAACAAAAAACGTCTAAAAAAACTATAATGATAGTTTTTTTAGACGTTTTTCTATCTCTCGTTATTAAGCCCAAGCCTTTCGGTAAGCAAGCGATGAAAATAAATTGCTATAATTAATAAAATGCCACCGAAACAGTAACCAGCTAAAATATCAGTTGGATAATGTACATTTAAAATAATTCGACTTAATCCAATCAATATGATTAATATACTTAGCAAAATCGTTATGACATATTTCCCCGTTACACTCTTCAAATTTGCAGCAATGATATAAGCAAGAAATCCGAATGTCATAATGGATAGCATTGCATGCCCACTAGGGAAACTATATCCAAGTGCATCTAGCGCTTCATTTAATGACGGACGGTCCCTTTTCACAATTTCTTTAATCCCTTTATTCACAAGATGCGTTACTAAAATACCTACTGGATACACAATCATCGCAGCATAATAACGCTTCTTCCAAAAAACGAGCAAACTTATAACGAGCGTAGTTATGATCCCAATCTCAGATCCCATCTTTGTAAAATATGAGAAAAATGTAAGTGAGCCTTCTGTCTGTAACCCTTTTACCAATCCATGGACATATGTATCCATCACTGTAACGCCACCTGCATGTACGCGCCAAGCAATAATACTAAATACAGCAAGTAATAAACCGATACACATTATCTCATATTGATGTAACTTCTTCTTCAAACGAGTTCCTCCTACTATGAAAAAATGCGATTTCTACTTTAGAAACCGCATTTCCTTACTTATTTACCTTTTGTTTTTAACTCTGTCCAGTAACGATCGTAGTCTTTTAACTTATCGTCTACATCAACAAGCCATTCTGTACGATCTAATTCTTCTTTCGTTAAGAAAATCATGTGATTCTCACGATATTCTTTACTGTGAAGAGGATAAGCTTTTTCATTCGGATTACTGTACCCAATTGACTCGTAGTTTTTCACACTTACTTTTTCATCTAATAAGTAGTTCATAAACTTCTCTGCAAGTTCTTTATGTTTCGCACCTTTTGGAATTGCTAACGTATCAGCCCAAATTGTGCCGCCTTCTTTTGGTACAACGTATCCTACATCTTTATTGTCTTTCGCGATAAATGCTGCATCTCCAGACCATACAGTTCCAATCCAAGCATCTTCTGTAATGAATTTTTGTTTAATATTATCTGTATCGAATGCTAATAAGTTTGGAAGTAGCTTCTGTAAATCATTTGACGCTGTCTTTAACTCTGCATCAACTTTCGTGCTATTTGAGAATCCATTCTTTTTAAGTCCCATTCCTAGCACTTCACGAGAATCGTTTAATAAAGTAACATGCCCTTTATATTTCTCGTCCCATAAATCTGCCCAGCTTGTAGGTGTTTCTTTCACATACTTTTTATTGTATGCAATGCCTGTTACACCCCAAGTATATACTAGAGAATACTTATTTTCTGGATCAAACGCAGGTGTTTTAAAGTTAGAAACAAGGTTCTCAATGTTCGGGATGTTCTTCTTGTCTAACGGCTCTAATAAGTCCATCTTCGCCATTGTTTTTACCATGTAATCAGATGGCTGAATTAAATCATACGTCGCGCCACCAGCTTGTAATTTTGCAAGCATTTCTTCATTACTTGCATATTTATCATAATTGATTTTCACGTTATACTTCTTTTCAAAATCTTTTAAAACTTGCTCATCAAAGTTATCAGCCCAACTATAAATGTTTAGTTCTTCTTTCTTCTCACCACAGCCCGCAAGTACACCTGCAACAAGACCAAAGCTAATAGCTGCGCCAGCTAATGTCTTCACTAATTTCATCGGTTTATTACCTCCTCGTACTTTCTATATCATTCGTATTATAAAGGAAGGTGTCCTCCAGAGTTTTCTTCACCATCTGCACCTTTATTACGGAAGATTTCAGATAGAACCATTAATCCTACGATAACGACAATTAAAATTGTAGAAAGGGCATTAATTTCAGGTGATACTCCGCGCTTAACCATACTGTAAATGTATAATGGCAATGTTGTTGATCCTGGTCCTGATACGAAGAAACTAATTACAAAATCATCAATTGATAATGTGAATGTTAATAATGCTGCCGAAACAACTCCCGGCGCAATTGCTGGAAATGTTACATAGCGAAACGTTTGCCACGGTGTTGCTCCTAAATCATTTGCAGCCTCTTCTAAATCACGTCCCATACTAGAAAGACGCGCTGCTAAAATAACAACCACAAATGAAATACTAAATGTAATGTGCGCAATAATAATCGTTACTTGTCCAAGTTCCATACCTAATTGACTAAATAAGATTAGTAAAGATAATCCCATTAAAATATCAGGAATTAAAATGGGTAAGTATACAAGACCATTAATTGCCCCTTCAAAACGATATTTATAACGATGTAAGGCAATCGCAAAAAACACACCAAGAATTGTCGTTACAACCGTTGTTATAACTGCAATCGTCATACTATTTATAAACGCATCAATAACATCTTGTTTTTGAAATAAATCTGTATACCAATGGAATGTAAAGCCTTCCCATTCCGCATTAATGCGCGAATCGTTGAAGGAATATACCATTAAAACCAGCATTGGAAAATACAAAAACAATAAAATTAACCAAGAATAAGAAACTAAAAACTTCTTCATCTTTGCCTATTCCCCTCCGTTTCCATCATATTTATATATTTTCGTTGCACGATAATATAAGTAAATTAACAGAACAGAGAATAGAACAACAATCAGAGATAACGCGGAACCAAACGGCCAGTCACGCGAGCCTAAGAATTGATTTTGAATTACGTTTCCGATTAACGCTACTTTCGATCCACCCATAACGTCTGATACAACAAACATTCCGATAGAAGAGACGAATACTAAAATAGAACCAGTAACAATCCCTGACATCGTCATCGGTACTGTTACATTCCAAAATGCCTTTGCTGGTGTTGCTCCTAAATCATAAGCTGCCTCTAGCTTACGCTTATCCAGCTGCTCAATTGCCGCATACACTGGTAAAATCATAAATGGTAATAAAGAATATACCATTCCGAGTATTACAGAAGGTGTATTATATAATAAATTTAAAGGTTCACTAATAATGCCTAATTTCAATAACAATGTATTTACAAGACCTTGTGAACGTAAAATGACAATCCATGCGTATGAACGAACAAGGAAGTTAATCCAGAACGGGATCGTTGCCAATAATAAAAGGATAGAACGATATTTACGATCAACAATTGTAATTGTATAGGCAAATGGATAACCAATTACTAAACAAAGTACTGTCGTAATAACCGCAATTTTCACCGTTTCCCATAACGTCCCCATATATAACGGATCAAACACGCGCACGATGTTATCTAATGTAAACTTCATTTCCACTGTCCCGTATGCTCCGCGCTGCATGAAGGCAAATGCAAGTACGAACAGAAGTGGAATTAGGAAGAAGAGTAACAGCCATACGACTGTAGGTAATGCGAGTAATTTCCCTTTTTTCAATTTAAGGTCACCTCGTCCTCTTGCTCCCAGCCTACATATACATTATCTCCAATGCTCCACTGTGCTACTTCTTCAGCAGTTTGATACGCCATTAGTAATTCTGATGTTCTCTCATCACGTACATAAAGCTTTTCCATATTTCCAACAAACTCAATGTCTTCAATATGTCCAAGATGGTATTCTTTTAAAATTGGCTCTTCAACCGAACGAACCTTTACATTCTCAGGGCGAATTGCTACGTAGCTTTCCCCATTTTTCACGATATTATTTTCACCGATGAACGTCGCAACGAACAATGTTTTCGGTTGATTATAAATTTCTTTCGGCGTACCGACTTGTTCAATATGTCCTTTATTCATAACGACAATACGATCACTCATACTCATCGCTTCTTCTTGATCGTGCGTTACGTATATGAACGTAATTCCTAAATTACGCTGCAAGTTCTTCAATTCACGTTGCAAATCTTTTCGTAACTTAAAGTCAAGTGCTCCAAGTGGCTCATCTAATAATAATACGCGTGGGTTATTAACAATCGCTCTCGCAATTGCTACACGCTGCTGCTGTCCACCAGAAAGCTTTGAAGGTTTACGATTACGAAACTCAAGTAACTGCGTTAAACGCATTGCCTCTTCAGCACGCTCTTTCTGCTCTGCTGCTGGTACTTTCTGCATTTTCATACCGAAACAAATATTTTTCTCCACACTCATATGCGGGAATAATGCATAATGTTGGAACACTAGGTTCATATGACGCTTATATGGCGGCAAATCGTTAATTTTTTCATCATCTAATAAAAGATTCCCTTTAGTTGGCGTTTCAAAACCCGCGATCATACGAAGTAACGTCGTTTTCCCGCAACCACTCGGTCCTAAAATTGTTAAAAATTCTCCTTCTTTAATATCTAAAGAAAGAGGTGGGATAATCACTTGATTTCCAAAATGTTTTTCTACTGCTTCAACTTTAATAATCTTTTTCATTTTCCCGTCCTATCTACCTTAAATTTTAATTTTTATATTTATGAATAAATATTTATATTCTATAGACTATGTTTTGTTTTGTTTTGTTTTGTTTTGTTTTGTTTTGTTTTGTTTTGTTTTGTTTCGATCCAAACAAAAATGATTATTTAACAAGCGTTCGCTTCTATTCTTTATGTAGTATGTTTGATTCATTTTCGCACGATACATAACGTCGAACAGAAAAACCCCTTCCATTGCGAAGGGGCTATTATCATACGGCTACGCCTACTGATAAACACCATCATCATTTTAACAACTTTCGTATGAATTTTAAAGCACTTTTTGTAGAAGAGTAACGAATTTTCATGTCGAATGCTGTAGATTGGACTAAAATGCTTTTATAATGTGAAAAAGTCCGAAAACTTTCTTCACCATGATAACTACCTAATCCACTACTTCCGACGCCTCCAAAAGGTAAATATGGCGTTGCTAGATGATAGACAACATCATTAATACAGCCTCCACCATATGAAATATTACTAGTCACTTTCTTTTGTACTTCTTTATCTTCAGAAAATACATATAAAGCTAACGGCTTCGGATGTTGCTGAATTGTGTCAATGACATCTTCTATTTTGTCATATTCTATAATTGGTAAGATCGGTCCAAAAATTTCATCTTCCATAACAGTACTTTGCCATGTAACATTTGTTACTACTGTTGGTTCAATATGTAATGTTTCTTTTTTATAATTTCCGCCAATTTCAGTTTTACCATCTTTCAAAAATGTACATAATCGTTCAAAATGACGCTCGCTCACAATTCGTACGTAGTTATCATTATTAAGTGGCTCTTTTCCATACTGCTCTGTAATTTCATGTCTCAGTGCCTCAATTAACTGTTCTTTCACGGAAGAATGAACATACATATAATCAGGCGCTACACACGTCTGTCCAGCATTTAAAAACTTGCCCCAAACAATTCGTCTTGCGGTTACATCTACTTTTGCATCTTTATGTACAATACATGGGCTTTTTCCGCCAAGTTCTAACGTAAGCGGCGTTAACTGTTTCGCTGCTGCTTCCATTACAACTTTCCCAACGCCAACACTACCTGTAAAGAAAATATAATCAAATGGTTCCTTCAGCAAAGCTGTACTCTCTTCAACGCCACCTTCTACTACTGCTACAAGCTCTTCTGGGAATAATTCCTCTACTATTCTCGCAAGTACTTTTGAAACGTTTGGCGTTAACTCTGATGGCTTTAAAACAACTGTATTGCCAGCTGCCAGAGCTCCTACAAGTGGTGCAATTGCTAATTGAAATGGATAGTTCCACGGTGCAATAATCAGTGTCACACCGTACGGTTCTGGTACTACTTTCCCCTTTGATCCGAAATGAGTAAGTGCTGTTCGAACACGCTTCGGTTTACTCCACGATGAAATATGTTTTAATTGAAAAGAAATTTCTTTTAATACGTATCCTATTTCTGTTGTAAACGATTCGTGAACTGACTTATTTAAATCTAATTTCAATGCTTGAAATATCTCATCTTCATAACGCTGAATGCCACCATAAAGCTTCTTCAAATTAATTTTTCTTGTTTCTATACTTCTTGTATGTCCATTATAAAAATATTTCTTTTGTTTATTTACAATAGAAGAAATGCTCATCCATTCACCTTCTCCCACTAGTTTTATCCCGCTATTAACGGGCAGTAAGACTCTCACTTCAAACTCCAGCGAACGCAAGGAAGTTAGACGAGAGCCGAACGAATAATCAATCGGGATAACCCCTGATTAAAATTTCACTTTATCCAATTCTTTCATTATTTATATAGAACTTTTTTATTCGTAAAGTTACATTATATATAATTTTTTCTTTTTAATAAAATTCATTGCTCACAAAAAACTACCGAAAGAAAATCTTCCGGTAGTTTTGCAGTATTAACGGTATAAACGAACAGCACCTGCAGAATTATCATCAGCTTGTCCTACTACTTCAAACTTCAGACCAAGCTTCGGTAAAATACGTCCTGCATCTGGAATTTGTTCATTAATATACTTTTTAGAATCATCAAACTTCGGTACACCTGCTAAGCCATTATACGTAAACGTTCCACGCGTTGGAGATACAACTTTCCAAGCTGGCGTTTTATCGAATGAGAACGCCGCATCAGCGATTTGGAATCGTGTACTACTCTTAACTGTCGGTTTACCATTTAAAGTTCCTACAATAGCTTCTGGATGAGAATCAACTACACCAAGGAAACCGTGTCCTGGATGTACGCCAACCCAGTTATCTGTATACTCTGAATCCGCATACCATACAACCATACCAGTGTTATATTGTGGACCACGAGCAAATTTCAATGCGTTGTCTGAACCAGCATAGTTTCTCCACTCTACATAGTAATTATGTTCTTTCTTCTCTGTTCCGTTAGAAACAGCGAAACCATCTAATTTGAATTGTGGTGCACCTTCTGCATCATCAGAGAATGCAACTTTACCATCTACTGTTAATGACGCATTATCAAGAGCGAATCCGTTTAACGCTAAACCACCATCAGTAATGTAATCAAATGTTAATTTTACTTTCTTACCTTTGAATTGGCTTAAATCATATGATTTATCAATCCATTTTCCATTTGTCGTAGCTGCATTTCCACTATTTGCTTTCTCACCAAGTCTTTCAATTAACGTTTGTGTACCGTCTTCTGTTACAGCGTGTACTTCAAGGAAGTCATACTCTGCTTCAATTTCATATAATGATTTGAAATCAAATTTTGCAGTCGTTGCATTTGTTAAATCAAACAGTGGTGTTTCCATCTTCGTATGAAGATCGTCACCTTTTGTACTGTAATAGTATTGTTTACCAAATGCTGGTGCAATTGTTTTTACATCTTTATCTGGTAAGTTTACACGAATCAAACCTGGTCGGTTAGATTTCGTAACACT
The DNA here is from genome assembly GCF_050279585.1 of Bacillus sp. NPDC094064. Lineage (NCBI taxonomy): Bacteria > Bacillati > Bacillota > Bacilli > Caryophanales > Bacillaceae > Bacillus > Bacillus sp. NPDC094064. The sequence goes on along the minus strand of NZ_JBNNUI010000002.1, from coordinate 122,801 downwards.
CTGGTCTAAATATGTTGCTAGACCGATACCTTTATTTAATTTCTCGTAATCTACTTCTACGATATTTGCCCAGTTACCACCGATTGTTTTTTGGAAAAATTCTTTATTTTGTGGTGATAAACTCGTTGGCGTTGTTCCTGCGATTTTACCAGCCCAGCTTCCGCCACTCATAATAGACCAAGCTTCAACTGGCTCACCGTTACCGGTATATTGTGTATCATACTCATCTGGAAGACCTAAATCATGACCGTATTCATGTGCGAATACACCAACCGCGCCATCTTCTGGTTCAATTGTGTAGTCGAACGCTGCCATCTTTCCGCCCCAATATGGAACTTTCGCTTGTGTACCTTCAATTTGGAATGGTTTTGGTCCAACAGTCCAGCGATGTGACCAAATTGCGTCATCACCTAATTTACCGCCGCCAGCTTCTTGTCCAACACCCGCATGAATAATCATTAAGTGGTCAATTAAACCATCGGGTTGATTTTGATTTCCATCGCCATTTACATCATATTGATCAAATTGATCAAACTGTGATAAATCAAGACCGCTATCTACAGCTGCTTTTAATGCATCTTTTACTAGATCACGTGGTCCTTTTGGTCCTTTATTATCATGGCCTGTAGCAGCATCTGCACCGTAATCAGCAGCTTTACCAGGAACTGTTAACCATTTTGTAACTGTCCCATCTACAGTGTAACTACCACCAGATTGCTCTTCATAATATTGTTTAAACGTTTCGATTTTACTTCCATCATCTAATGTGAATGGCTCGTTACCGAATAACATTTTTTCATAGTGTTCTTGATTAAAATCGTTAGAATACATATAACCAGGCTCTTTATCGATATTGTTATGTTTGAAATCAGCGTACTCTACAAGTAAAACGAGTACTTTATCTTTACGAACTTCACCGTTATATGCTTTTTGCTTTGCTGGAGAAGTTGGTACTTTACCATCTAGTCCGCCTCTAACTGGGCCTGTTGCTGCAGGTGTCCCTGTTGCAGGTTTGTCTAACTTCTCTTTCGTATCTGCTTTCGCATCTTTCACTTTCTTTAAAAAGTCTGATGCATCTTTCGTAAGTGGGTCCCCATTTATTACTTCTTTCCCAGGATTTTCACCCTTTTTGTTCTCAACGTATTTTTCGACGGCTTTCTTTGTTTCTGTCTCTGAAGCCTTCGAATCAATTACCCCACGTTCCTTTAGTGCATTTGCTAAACGCTCCTCTGGAATTAAATGATCATCAACTGGGCTCGTAGCCGTCTTATTCACAGGCGTTTCAGCATATGCTGATTGGGTACCAGCGCTGAATGAAATACCTAAAACAGCTGTTAAAGCAATTGATGATAACACTTTAAATGGTTTCTTTTTCATCCCTTATTTCCTCCCCTAATAAATAATATGTATTACAAATTGAATTTTATTAAAAATTCAATATTTTTTCAATATTTAGTTATATTATGTAATTTTTTTAATATATTTGTAAAAATTTCATAGTTAATATACGAATATATCACAATTCAACAATATTTTCTGAAAATATTGAAAATATTTATCGAACAATTTATAATAATTACCATTGAGGGAGTTTAATGGGGAGTTTATCTTTGTTTTATCTACACAATATTTGATAATCCGATACATAAAATACAAAATTCGATTCATTATCATTTATTCTGTAGCAACAATTATGACCGATAATTAGGGAGGTATTTCACTTGTACAAAGATAAGACAGACGCACTGGACCAAGAGTGGATTGATCTAATACTTGAAGCTCTAGATGCTGGTATCGCCCTGCAAGATATTGAACACTTTTTCCAACGTATGAAGCCATCAAGTCAGGCTCAATAGCTTTGTTCTTTTTAACGAAGTTTATGCTATAATAATGTTATAATAATGACACCCTAAGACGACTACATATTGATAGAAAGGTGCGCAAATATGATTGGAGAACGTATAAAACGCCTTCGTTTACAAAAAGGTATTTCATTAACTGAACTTGCCGAAAAAGCTGGTGTTGCTAAATCTTACATTAGTTCTATAGAACGAAATTTACAAAAAAACCCTTCCATTCAGTTTCTTGAAAAAATCGCAGCAGTTCTACAAATTCCAATTGATACTTTACTTCACGATGAAACAACAAAGGAAACCAACCTAGACTCCGAATGGACACAGCTCGTTAAAGATGCGATGAACTCCGGTGTCTCCAAAGAACAATTTCGCGAATTTCTTGAATTTACAAAATGGAAGCAAGATCACAAATAATACATAGAAAGAAGTGCTTACAACTGGCACTTCTTTTTCTTTATACAAAAAAGCGGGGGGTACCCGCTTTTTGATTTATTATCTTTCTTCGCCATCTGTTTGGCTTGCGTTGAATGTCCATTCTAAGTTCAATGAATCGCCTTGGAATTTGTTTTGGTCTTTATCGTTTTCAACGAATTCTAATTGCACCCATAAAGTATCTTCATCTCCAGCTCGTAAACCACCTTCTTCTGCCCATTCAGGTGAGAATACATTTTTCGCTACAAGATCTGGTGCATCTTTAAGATTTTTCAAATTATCTAACGTTATTTCATATACTGGTTCAGCTTGTTTATCCCAGTTCCAGAAGAATTTCACATTAATATGCTTAGCGAAATCTTCTCCATTATTGTCACCTTTTGCATCAGTAATTTTATAATCTGTTAACAATTTAACTTCTTTAATATTTAATGTACCATTATTAGTCAACTTAAACTCACGTAATACTGAATCACCTGGTTTTAAGTTATCTACATCTAGAATTTTTTGAGGATTTAACGAAAGATCTAATGTCCCAGCCGCAAATGTATTGTTCGATACTTCTTTATCGCTAAAGAATGCAAATGTTCCTCCACCAATTAAAGATAGCCCCAATGCCGCTGATGCAACTCCCATACCTAACTTTTTCTTTAGACTCACAATCAATTCCCCCTAGCTGTTTTTTGTATTTTTACATTTCTATCTCTTATTTTTAAATAAGAGGTGTAACTAAAAACTATACTAGCTGAGCTAATATATGTTCTTTTTTAAAAACCTTATGTTCATTATAACGAACGAACCTATGTAAATACAACAAATATTTATTAGTATTTTCAGTTATTTTTATTTCTCAATATTATTCTGACTTTTCCGTTTACATTTACGCATAAACAATAAGTGCGAGGGCAAATACTCCCTCACACTCCTATATATATTATTCTTTTTCATGACGATCACCAAGTTGTTCTAATGCGTTCTCTGACACCACAACCCTATCCTTCAATTGTTTCTCTTGATTAGTTGATAGTAATCTTTTCATTGGTTCCTTGCTCAGGCTTTTTAGCTGTTTCTACTTGTTTCTGCTCTTCTACGTGTTTCTGTTCCTCTGCTTGTTTTTGCTCTTCTGCTTTTTTCTGCTCTTCTGCTTGTTTCTGTTCTTCTGCTTTTTTCTGCTCTTCTGCTTTCTTCTGCTCTTCTGCTTGTTTCTGTTCTTCTGCTTGCTTCTGTTCTTCTGCTTGCTTCTCTGCTTCTATCGCATCATTTAATTGTTGGTGCAGAGCCTGAATTTGTTCATCAATAGCTTGCAAACTAATTTCCTTTTCAATATAATCGCGCTTATCTTTTATACTATGAAAGCCTTCATTCACATATAAAGCTACTTGCTGAGTCGACTCATCTTTATTCACTTTTAATTCTTCCTGTATTTGATTGTAAGGAGCTTCTATTTCAGTATATACATTTTGCAGTGCTTCCTTCTCAGAAACAATTTTCTCACGTCCTTGTTGCCATACAGTAATTGCCTGTTCTATTTCTTCAATAGAAGTCACTGCTAATTTCTCCTTCATCGCCCCATACTCATGTTCAATAAACTGTTTATGTTGCTCAGCCTGTTCTTTAAACGTATTTACTGTTTTCGGAAATATTATTGCTGTAGAAAGGGTCGCTTCTACTTTCGTTTCATGAATGAACGCCGCTTCCGTATGCGTCATGATTTGAGATCCTAAATAAAACGTAATAGAGCACATACACGGCAATATAAGCATCTTTTTTAAATTACGCGGTCTTTTCAGCATCTTAATCTCTCCCATCGAACGTTACGTTCTTTATACAGAACATTATCTTTATTATAATAAAGAACGTTACGAAATGATAGCTATATACTAGAAAAATAGAAAAAGGACTATCCATTTGATAGCCCTTTTTTATTATTATCTTTCTTCACCTGCTGTTTGTTGTGCATCAAACGTCCAATCCAATTTTAATTTATCGCCTTGGAATTCATTTTGATCTTTTTTATTATCAACAAACTCGAATTTTACTGTAAAGTTATCAGATTTACCTGCAGAAATACCTTTTTCATCCCAGAACCAAGCTGCTAAATCATTATCAACCGCTGTAAGCGTGTCACCCTTCAACTTATCTAGTGTTGTTTCTTTTACAATTGTTTCATGCTTATCTACATTTTTTAAGAATGTTACTTTAATATGTTTACCAAAATCTTCTTTATTGTCGCCTTTTGCATCTACTACACTATAATCCGTTTTTAGTAAAACTTTTTTAATATCTAAAGAACCTTTATTTTCTAGTTTAAAATCTCTTTTGATTGTATCCCCAGGTTTTAAATTTGATACATTAACAACTGTTGATGGATTTAATGATAAATCAAGCGTACCAGCCGCAAATGTATTGTTTGACACTTCTTTATCGCTGAAAAATGCAAATGTTCCTCCACCAACTAACGCTGCTCCTAGTACTGCTGATGCGATACCCATTCCTAATTTTTTCTTTAAAGTCATGTCCATATCCCCTTAATTTATATATTTGTCAACTTCCTAAACGGAAAGTATAACCAAACACACTAGACGGATTGTTCTACTTTTTTCTCTTTCTTTTCTCCGTCGATGCTACGAATTGCACTAAAAATAGAAATCGCAGAATAGCCTAGTAAAAAGACTCCTGGAATAATAAGAAGCAATGCAGCCCCAGCCTTTGAACTAGCATAATTTAATGCATACCCTACATAAGGAACTGTAATATCCGCATATTTTCCAATTACATTCTCCGCAAGCACTGGCTCTAAATCTGGCCCGTTGTTGTTATCCCCTTTTGTTTCATACATTACTTTTCCATTTGTATCTTTCACACCGATAATACGGTGAGTGATAATTTTTCCATCTTTCTCTTTAAAGGTAATCACATCACCTTTTTGATATTTAGAACCATCTTTCGTTGGCTCTATCGCGATGATTGACCCTGTTAAAAATGTTGGTTCCATCGAGCCTGATAGCACGGATTTAAATTGATATCCCATCACTGTCGGATCCCCACCACTCGCCTTTGACGAAATAACTATAAAAGCTAAAAAAACCATCAATGCAAATAAAACAAATGAGATAACGTTGCTAATAATCTTCCAAACGAATTTCATCGTCTCTCTTCCTCTCCGTTGTTTTATATTATTTAAAATATGTAACACCTTTCGTTCTTTAACAAGAACACAAGTAAATGATATAATGAACTTTATATAATTGCAATAAGAAAATTTACAATTATTAGTTAACTCTCTTTTTAATCATAAAAAAAAGACTGTGACGAAATCTCTTCACAGTCCTCATACTTTTTTACTTTTCTTCTAATTTTATCCCTTGCCTATTTCGGCGCAACACAACATATAAAATCGCTCCAAATAATACAATCGCGCCTATCCCAACACTTATCACTTTCACATTTGATTCCTTTGCTTCCGGCGCAACTGTATCTTTTTGAGGCATCGCAAAAGTAACATCTTCCTTTGAAAGAACATTTATCGTCGCAATTGTTTGATTATTTTTCGTAATATCAACTGCACCAACTACCTCACCACGATGGATCCCCTTATGATACAAAGAATCTTTGTCTAATGAAGCTGCCCGGAAAATAGTTCTCACATTTTTCCCTTCATCTTTCTTAAGCATAAGCTCTGCACTTTTTTCAAGTTCGCTATCAATATCCTTATTTAAATACGTTGTCTTTTGATGCCAACTCTGTTTATCTAGCACCGTTTGCTTCACAAATTGCCCGAAAGAATATTCTGCCATCTGCTTTAAATCTTCATAAATTTCAGGTCTTTGAGAAGCCATTACTACATTTATAATACGATTTCCATCTCTCTCATTTAATAAAACGAGTGTATTACGTGCTTCATTCGTAAAACCCGTCTTACCACCAATACTATATGGATTTTCAAAATAAGTAGATTTATTAAAAATAGAAACCGTCTGCCTAGATGTCGTAACGCTTGTTCTTTTCGTATTCATCGCTTGCAAAATTTCAGGATACTGTTGCACACCTCTCGTAATCATAGCCATATCATATGGCGTCGTATAATGATTTGGATCATGCAAACCATTTGGTGTTACAAAATGACTATCTGTAGCCCCTAATTGCTTCGCTTTTTCATTCATCATATTAGCGAAATTCTCAACACTCCCGCCAATACGCTCCGCAATCGCATATGACACATCATTCGCACTCAGCACCATTAAAATCATCAGCGCCGTATTGCGGTCAATCGTCTCACCAGGTTGAAACTCAATTTGATAATTACTCTTCTCCTGATCTAATGCTAATTGTGAAAACGTAAATTGATCCTCAGGCTTCGTATGCTCCATAAGTAAAATCGCTGTTAACACTTTCGTCATACTAGCAGGAAATGCACGATGACGTGCGTTTTTGTCATACAACATATCTCCCGTTTTCGCATCAATCGTAGCTGCAAACTGACTAAAAACATTTGGCCCTTCCGCAGGTGGTGGTGCCACTTGTTCTGGATTCACTCCAATATTCGTCTCAGCGTATAATGTCATAGGTGTCAAAAAAAATAAACAAATAACTGTAATAAAAGCCAAAATCTTCTTAAAATTTACCATATGACTCTCCCTTTTCAATTTACTCCCCTAACAAAAATATGAATCCACCAATCTTTATGTAATTTGTATTAAATTGGAAGAATATTCACTATTTTTTACTATATCATACTTTTACGATAAAGGACATAAATATACAATAAAAATAAGAAGGAATTACTCTTTCTTATCCTTCTCATCAATCAACGAATCTATTAAATTTTGACTAGCTTCCTCAAGCGTAATCTCATCCGTCATCCCCATAAACGACCAACCTTTAGAATCCACCCACTCAACAAACTCTTGCAAAAACTCATCATGTGTAACATCCACATCAAGAATCGAACCATTAATCGAAATCGTTCTATTTCTAGACACACGCATCTTGAACGTTTTTCTCACCATTACAACTTTTCTCCCTCTACTCCTGAATATTTATAAAATAATCTTGTATCTCTGTTATACATGATTTTAAGTAAATTGTAAAAAGGATATATTGGCCAATTTGGATATTGAAAGTGGAAATCTCTTATCCTACATAACTGTCATACGGCATACAATCGGCCATAAATCACCAAATAGATCCATATAAAACAAAACAACTTACATTTTATCACACCAAATATACTTGACTTTAGCACAACAAGATGGAATATATTAGAAAACAACTTAAAATGAGGAGGAACTCCATGGCTATCTGTACGTATTGTAAAACGAAGTGAAAAGTAAAAGAAGTATGGTCAATACTCGTAACATTTGAAAAGATTGTCCATATTGTTTTGGAAGACAATATTTATCAAAGAAAACATTGAACGCTATGCCAGAGTTTATAAGCTTACCTCTACACTTCTTATTCCCTTTTCTAGTTGATTTGAGTGATGAAGGGCCTTTGGATTGGTATCGGAAATCATAGCACTCCAGCATCTTCTACTTATTAAATATAAAAACATACATACTAATATCCCTCTGAAATAAAACCTATTTTCTATTACACTCCATCTTTAAAAACTTACTACACAAAAAATATTGTAAATTTTCAGTTAATTATATATAATTGCTTTAACATAGTGATTAAAAGTGCAAATACATAATCATTTTTGAAGATCCCGTAGCTCAGCAGGGAGAGCGCCACCTTGACAGGGTGGAGGTCGTGAGTTCGAGCCTCTCCGGGGTCATACTGAAACCTCTTGATCTTCAAGAGGTTTTCTTATGTATAACAGTTGATTAACTGGGATGAAACAGCTTTTTTTTGCAGAAGCTATTCTTTCAGAAGCAACACAACTAATCAAAATGTTTTTTCTAAAAAATATGTCATGGATATTTCTTCACAAAATTAATCCAAACTATCAATAAAAGAGGAGAAATATACGCATTCATGGAATACCTCAATATATCACTAAAGGAGGATTTTTCACAATATGGAATACTCATATCAAACTTATAAAGACTTAAAAAAGAATACATCTAAATGGAATAACACCTTTAAAAAAGGTTTAGAGGGACTTTCTGACATCCCTATAGTAGGAAATAGTGTTAAAACAGGTGTGACCATGCTTACAGAGAGCTATGAAAATAAACGTACATTTCAAAAAACACTAAAAGAGAACACTCCTCAAATAAATTACTTTGTTTTAGATGCTAACAATTACTATGATGATTTAGCTCAAAAAGTTTATAACATTCTAGAGAACCAAAGTATTCAACAAAAGTTTAAATTTAATATATCTGATGTAAAGGTAGAGATTGATGAATTTTTTTACGATGAAGATTGGGACAATATAGAGAACGCCTTAAATATCACCTTTATGGACAATCAATACTACAATGAAAGTTTAAAAGAGTATGAATTTGGCAATATCCTTATAACTTTTAAGGAAAGCTTTAAACAAATTAACTTTGTTGATAACAAGGTTTATGTAGCATTTGAAACAATTACGCTTGGAGGAAATTGCTTATATAATACTATTGATAGGGATTATATTAAATTTGCCTATACGATTTGCTATTTATTAGGGAATCAACATTTATTATAATTAGCTCTATTCTGATATGAAGCGTAACCTCCCGCTTCATATCAGAAATTCCCAGCTCTATATAGTATAAAATGAACAATCTAAAAACTATTGTCCCCTTTAATAAATAAATAAAAGAAAAAACGCCATTTATATACCTTTATTACAGATACTCCCCTCTGCTATTCAATATTTCTTCCTTGAACCCACATGTTATACCATAAATTAATTAAAAAAATCACTCATCCTATATTTTTTTATTTATCTGAGAAACTAATGGAAATGCTCTTTAAAATGAAACTTATATTTTTCTGACGTATGTATTATGTATTATATCTAAAGAGTTGAAGATTCTTCTGAAAAAGTGCTCGTGTCCATCTTCTCCATGTGGTATTTCTTTGAAAAAATTTTCGTTATGCACTTTAAAACAGCTTATTACTGCTCCACCATTTAAGTTTTGTTTCTTAAATGTGTTTATAAGCTGCTCAATAGATAATTCATTTGTTTCTATTTTTTCAAAAGTTCCCTCTTTCCATCTCATACCGCTCACTACTCTCTATTAAAAATTTATTTCTTCATTATAAATAGCAAAATAAAACCCAGCAACTTTAAGATTGCTGGGTTATCTCTTATTCATATTCGAAACAACAATAACAATTCCGCCAAGCACATAATGCCCCGCTACCATCCACATACTCCGATCAAAAATCATCAATGATAACCAAAGCGATATATTAATAGCAGCAAATACTAAATATAAAATGAAGTCTCTCTTTTGCAGCGCCTCTCTATTCATCAAAATGTAAATAGCACCGATAGGAGGAATGATAAAGCACAGGAAAAAGACAAATATTTCCCTTAACGACCACGGATATGAAATTACTGCCTGCATATAAGTCTCCTTTTCATTATAATACTTGCTTTAGCATCGGCCTTGCTACTCTATATTCTTCACTATTAGGTTCTTTTACGATTAGGGGTGGTCTTTCATCCTCTTCTTCTACAATCATTTCAAATACTTCTGTTTTTTCTTGTAATATGTTGGATTCACTGTCTTTAGTAGGCTGTTTGCTCGTTTCAATTTTCTTTGTTACCTCGCCAAGTTTTTGCCCGACTTCTTCTGCTTCGGCAGGTTCATCCGTAACGTAGTATTCTTGTTCGTTCCATACTAATATAGGTGGTACTTGTTCTCGTTTGTTACATATTATATAAGTGATACTAGCTATAAGTAGTAGACTTATTCCTATAAAGAAGATAGCTTTTTTATTCATATACTATTCTCCTTATCTATCATTTTATTGGATTATATAATATAGGATATAGATAGTAAATTGTTTTTATGGTAATTTTTGTTTTGTTTTCAAAAAGAAAAACCTTACATAAGTAAGGTTCCATTTTTCAATGTTACAGTGACTGATTTATTAAAACGATCATTACGATAATCGCTATAAACATAACAACTAAACAGCCAATCATTTTATAAAATCCTCTTTTCGTTAACGTCCCGCCTTGAACGTCTTTACGAATAAATAAGAATACGGCTAAAAATAATACAAGCCCAATGCCAAAAGCATACATCATTTGCATATGTTAATCTTCCTTTCTCTCTTCCATCTTAATATCTTTTTGCCAAAACAACAAATGAGATAAAGACGGTACTCATTGTGAGTGCCATAAATATAGAAGAAACTTTTCATTTTCAGCATGTCTATTTTGAAACGAAACATGGAACAATGTATATATCCGTTACTATATCCCCTCCCCACTTTTGTGAAAATTTAATATCTCCATATTTGTTTTATCCTTTTAAAGTATTCCATTCTCCTCTTTATTTCATAAAATGCGTTATTGGTTTTACGTTGTTTTTCGGCATATTGATAGAAACTAACGGGTTATGGAGCATTTTTTATGTTTAACCACTTTTTTTGTAGAAATCCTTCGTTTTCCTTTCGATATTTAATACTATCGAAATAAAGTTTACGATAAATTCATAATTTTTTATTTTTTATACTATATTCCGTTATATTGTTGTATAATATCAATGAAAGCGCTTATTATTTCAATATACATAATTCGAACTACATTTTATCGAAACATTCTAACTATTATACCTATATTTAAATGCAACAATTATAGTTATTAGTATAGGTATACCAAATATATCCACCCCATTTTTCTGTAAAATTACTTTATAACATGAAAGATTAACTTGGGTGATAAGTTATTGTGAATGTTTTTTTACAAAACAGATAAGTAATAGTGTTTGGTATTATGTAAATTATTGTAATAACATAAGAGTAAAGAAAACAATTACATTATTTATTAGTTAATCAATTATTGAAAAAGAGCAAAATGCACCTTTGTATGGAAAAGGATTATATGCATTGGGAGGTTTAAACAAATGACGAGGAAGAATACAACGACAAACCCTTGGGCCAAGTTCCACGGTCCGAACCTTGGTTATGTTATTGAGCAGTATGATCTTTACGTAACTGGAGCAGGTTCTGTTGATCCGGAATTACAAGAGCTTTTTGAAATTTTTGGAGCTCCTTCGTTTCAAGATGATGTCGTAACAGGGGACAACACAGCAACACATTTTTCTCCTCAAAACACAGGGAACATTGAAAAAATTCTTAAAGTCGTTCAACTTGTTGAGCAGATTCGTTCTTTCGGGCATACGTTGGCTCACATCAACCCGATGGAAGATGCTGCAAATGGACAATCTCTTCTTGAGAAAGCAATGAACGAACTTAGCGATGCTGATTTGAAAGCGATTCCAGCAAAAACAGTATGGCAAGATGCACCAGAAGGTATTCACACTGCACTTGATGTAATTCATAGATTAAAAGACGTTTATACAAAATCTTTAGCTTATGAATTTTCTCATATACAAGATAGTGAAGAACGCGCGTGGTTGCATCAAATGGTGGAATCAAATTCATTGCGTCAACCACTATCAAATAAAAAACGAACTGCTCTTTTAAAACGTTTAACAGCGGTTGAAGGTTTCGAGCAATTCTTGCATAAAACATTCGTTGGGCAAAAGCGTTTCTCTATCGAGGGCGTTGATATGCTTGTACCTGTTCTAGATGAGATTGTTCTAGAAGGTGCTAAGAGCGGCGTAGAAGATGTCATGATTGGTATGGCTCACCGCGGTCGTCTAAGCGTACTTGCACACGTATTAGAAAAACCATATAGTCACATGTTTGCTGAGTTCAAACATGCAAAAATAGAAGGCGCAGTAGCAAATTCTGGCTGGACTGGCGACGTGAAATACCATTTAGGTAGAGAACAAGTCGTTAGTAAAGAAGAAGTTAGTACTCGCGTTACATTAGCAAATAACCCAAGTCATCTTGAGTTCGTGAATCCTGTAGTAGAAGGTTTCGCACGTGCAGCTCAAGAAAACCGTAAAAAATCTGGTCTTCCAGAACAAGATACTTCAAAGTCATTCGTAATTTTAGTTCATGGTGATGCTGCATTCCCTGGTCAAGGTATTGTATCTGAAACGTTGAACTTAAGCAGATTGAACGCGTATCAAACGGGCGGAACAATTCATGTTATCGCAAACAATGCAGTTGGTTTTACGACTGATAGCTATGATTCTCGTTCTACGAAATATTCAAGTGACCTTGCAAAAGGTTTCGATATTCCGATTGTTCACGTGAACGCTGATGATCCAGAAGCTTGTCTTGCTGCTGCTAACCTTGCGATCCAATATCGCATGTTGTTCAAAAAAGACTTCTTGATCGATTTAATTGGTTATCGCCGCTACGGTCATAACGAAATGGATGACCCAGCAGTTACGCAACCACAAGTATACAAAAAAATTAAAAACCATCCTACTGTAAGAGCAATTTATGCAGATCAATTACAAGCTGCTGGTGTTCTAAATGCAGATGAGGTTGAAACGATTACACAGTTTATACAAGAACAATTAAAATCTGACTATGCACAAGTACCACCAGCTGATACGAGCGATGCAACGATTCACGTTAAAGTACCAGATGTTGTTGCAAAAGGCATTCAGCCAATCGATACTGGTGTTGAGCTTGATTCACTTCGTGCAATTAATGAAGGTTTATTATCTTGGCCAGAAGGATTTAACGTATATCCGAAGGTGAAGAAAATTCTAGAGCGCCGTAAAGATGCTCTAGAAGAGAACGGTAAAATTGAATGGGCACTTGCTGAGTCATTAGCATTCGCTTCTATTTTACAAGAAGGTACGCCAATTCGTTTAACTGGTCAAGATTCACAGCGTGGTACATTCGCGCACCGTCATATCGTATTACATGATACGGATACAAATGAAACATATTCACCATTACATCGCTTACCAAACATTAACGCTTCATTCTCTGTTCATAACAGTCCGTTATCAGAAGCTGCTGTTGTTGGTTACGAGTACGGTTATAACGTATTCGCTCCAGAAACGCTTGTTATGTGGGAAGCACAGTACGGTGACTTCTCAAATACTGCGCAAGCATTATTTGATCAATATGTTTCAGCTGGAAGAGCAAAATGGGGTCAAAAATCTGGTTTAGTTCTTCTATTACCACACGGTTATGAAGGTCAAGGACCAGAGCACTCTAGCGCACGTCCAGAGCGTTTCTTACAGTTAGCTGCTGAGAACAACTGGACAGTTGCAAACTTAACGAGCGCGGCACAGTACTTCCATATCTTACGTCGTCAAGCATCTATCTTAGGAACAGAAGCTGTTCGACCATTAGTACTTATGACGCCGAAGAGTTTATTACGTCACCCACTTACGCTTTCAACTGCTAGTCAGTTAAGCGAAGGACGTTTCCAACCTGCTTTAGAACAAGAAAACCTTGGCATGAAACCAAACAAAGTAAAACGTCTTGTTTTAAGTACAGGTAAAATGGCGATTGACTTAGCAGCAGAAATCGAGTCTGGTAAACATGAATACAACTTAGATGAAGTTCATGTTGTTCGTATTGAACAATTGTACCCATTCCCTGCTGAGAAAGTTCAATCTATTATTAAACGCTTTAAAAACTTAGAAGAAATCATTTGGGTTCAAGAAGAACCTCGTAATATGGGCGCTTGGCATTACATGGCTCCAATTCTGTTCGAACTAGCTGGAGATACAGTGAAAACAGGTTACATTGGACGCCCAGACCGTTCTAGCCCATCTGGTGGCGATCCATTCGCTCATAAAGCTGAGCAAGAACTAATTGTTGCACATGCTTTAGATGTGAAGTATAACTTCCGTCAAGATAAACAAGAAATTGAAGTTTACAGCAACTAAAAGTAAGAATGAAGGTTTCTAGCTTGCCTTGGGCAGAATATCTGCCCAGGGTCAGGCTAACAAATGGAGATTACCGAAGACAAAAGAAGAAAAAACACACCGTTAGGCAAATAAGGGGAGGACATTTAAAATGATCGAAATTAAAGTACCTGAGCTTGCAGAATCTATTACAGAAGGAACTATCTCACAATGGCTTATCAACGTAGGCGACAAAGTTGAGAAAGGTGGCAGCGTTGTTGAGCTTGAAACTGATAAAGTCAATGTAGAAATCATTGCAGAAGATTCAGGTATTGTATCGAAATTACTAGGCGAACCTGGGGATACAGTTGAAGTTGGCGCAACTATCGCAATTTTAGATGCAAACGGAGCACCAGTTGCAGTAAGTACACCTGCAGCACCTGCTGAGCAACCAAAACAAGAAACAGCTGAAGCACCGAAAGCAGCAGCTCCAAGTGCTGAACAAACTGCAACTCTACAAGGTTTACCAAATACAAACCGTCCTATCGCATCACCAGCTGCTAGAAAAATGGCTCGTGAATTAGGAATCGACTTAAACGACGTACGTAGCACAGATCCACTTGGACGTGTGAGACCACACGATGTACAAGCTCATGCTGCAGCACCAAAAGAAGCACCAGCTGCTCCAAAAAGTCCAGCTCCTGCTCCAGTTGCAAAAACTGAATTCGAAAAACCAGTTGAGCGCGTGAAAATGTCCCGCCGCCGTCAAACAATTGCAAAACGTCTTGTAGAAGTTCAACAAACATCTGCAATGTTAACAACATTTAACGAAGTTGATATGAGTGCGATCATGGAATTACGTAAAGAGCGCAAAGATGCTTTCGAGAAAAAACATGATGTACGTCTTGGTTTCATGTCATTCTTCACAAAAGCAGTTGTTGCAGCATTAAAACAATTCCCATTATTAAATGCTGAAATTCAAGGTGACGAGCTTATCATTAAAAAATTCTATGATATCGGTATTGCAGTAGCAGCTCCAGATGGATTAGTTGTTCCAGTTGTACGCGATGCTAACCAATTAAACTTCGCTGAAATCGAAAGCGAAATTCGTAATTTAGGTATGAAAGCACGCGATAACAAACTTTCATTAAAAGAACTACAAGGTGGTACATTTACAATTACAAACGGTGGTGTGTTCGGTTCTCTAATGTCAACACCAATCCTAAATAGCCCACAAGTAGGTATTTTAGGAATGCATAAAATCCAAGTACGCCCAGTTGCAATCGATAATGAGCGTATGGAAAACCGCCCAATGATGTACCTTGCTTTATCTTACGATCACCGTATTGTTGATGGTAAAGAAGCGGTTAGCTTCCTTGTTGCTGTTAAAGATATGCTTGAAGATCCAAAATCATTATTATTAGAAGGTTGATAGACTAAAAGTCTATTCAAGGCTGTAGAATGAATCATTCTACAGCCTTTTTTATTGCGTTCATACTGGACAAATCACATGACATACGTTAATAATGTATGCCTAAAACGTAAGGAGGATTAAAATGAGTAACCTTCCAACTCATGCAAAACTTAAAGTAAATAAGGATACTTTCTTTCTCCCTGACTCAAGCGGGGGTGTCTATTTTCGAAATAACGCCAGTTCATTTCGCATGGACGGTGATGGAATTTATAACTGGATTGAAAAATTAATGCCGATGTTTAACGGGCATTATTCTTTAGATGAAATAACAGACGGACTCCCTCTCCCTTATCAAAATCGTGTATTTGAAATCGGAGAGATTTTATATGAAAATGGTTTCGTTCGTGATGTAAGTCAAGATGCGCCTCATGAATTAAACAGTGCATTACTTGATAGATACGCTTCGCAAATTGAATTTCTAGAAGCTGATTCTCATTCAGGTGCTTTAAAATTCGAAACGTACCGCGCAGCAAATGTCCTTATAGTTGGTTCCGGATATATGCTTACTTCCTTAGTTTCTTCTTTACTTGAATCTGGTTTACCTACATTTCATTACCTCGTTACAGATCGTGCTGAAACAAATTATGACAGAATTCATGAGCTAATAGAACGTGCATATGAAGTTGATGATTGTGTACTGATTCAAGAAATAGATACGACAATTGATCGTCCCCTGCATGAAGTATTCGAACCTTTCGACTGGATTTTGTACGTTTCTCAAGATGGAGATATTGAAGGTTTAAGAGCCGTTCACACTATTTGCAAGGAACTAGGAAAAAACTTCATACCAGCCATTTGTTTAGCAAATTTCGGTTTGGCCGGCCCTGTCGTAACGGCAAATCATGAAGAGTGCTGGGAATCAGCATGGCATCGGCTACATGAAACGACTTTGCAAAATGAACATTCACCAGATTCCTTCTCTTCTATTCCATATGCAATGTTAGCAAATATAATCGTTTTTGAGTTATTTAAACACGTCGCGAATGATTCTTACCGAGAAAAGGAACCACAATTCTTTTTATTAAACTATGAAACACTCGAAGGAACATGGCATCCTTTTATAAAACACCCTCTTGCTACTGATGAAAGTTTTACAATCGATACGATAGAAAATCTTTCCGAAAAACTTGAGCATCGGTCCAACCAACATGCTTCAACTAATTTATTTCGTTTTTTCGACTCGTTAACTTCTAAAGAAGCTGGTATATTCCATGTGTGGGATGAACAAGATTTATATCAATTACCGTTATCACAATGCAATATTCAAATAGCTACGCCACTATCAAATGGCCCGGCTACCCTCCTCCCTCTTATGACTTGTGGAGGATTGACCCATAATGAAGCGCGCCGAGAAGCTGGTTTAACAGGAATTGAAACATATATAGCAGAAATCATTCATCGCCTTATTCCTGAACATAACGATATCGGTATCGGCGCTGGGGAAACGATGACAGAAGGTGTATACCGGGCTCTACAACAACATGTAAACAATAAACTGTATGAACGGCAGTCACATATGCTAGAAGAGATTACAACAATCAACGTAGCGGAAATTCATGATAAGCATTGTAAGTTTTATTACGATGCCCTTTCTACAATCCACGAAACACCTAAAATAGCAATGAGTGACGAGATTCTCAGTTTTCCTGTCGTTTGGGTCGGTGTAAATGAGAGATGGTATGGTGCATCGAATATTAATATGACGTTAGCATTACGAAATGCACTACAACTATCACTTCTCCATATTCAAAATGAAAAGACTCCTTACAGAGCTAATATTTTGCCTGACTCATCTATTATTTTATATGAAACGGACCCTTTTAGAGTGGAAATACAAGCAGAAGAAGACATTCCAAGTGTGCAATCTTTACAGCTTGCCTTACAGCATTTATCGGAACATAATTTTTATCCATTCGTATTTGATTTAGCAATTGAATCATTTTTGAAAGAAAATTTAGATGGTGTGTACGGGGTATTAATTGCAAAGGAGGATAGTCTATGACTCAAAATATATTGCTTATAGGAGATGGCCTACTTGCAGACTACGTACATGATCAATTATGCAAACAATACGCTATCATTCGCCAACATACTATCACAGAAGAACTTCCTGAAAATATTCAACTCGCTCTCATATTACATGACGGCTCCCCTTCTACTATTCATCATGATGCTGAGTTGATTTTTCGTTCCAACCACATTCCGTGGCTACGTGCATTTACTTCATTTGGTGAGGGTATTATCGGTCCTTACATTCATCCTCCTGCAACTGGATGTACCCATTGTGCCGATGGACGACGCTTTATCGCTGGATTTGATCAAAAAGAAATGTGGGAATTACAGCAAAAATATGCGCTAAAAGCAGCGAACGTGACGAGACGTGATGTACGTGCCACCCAAAACGGTATTCTACAAATGTGCCAGCTCATTCATGCTGAAACGGAGAATATATTAGCTAACGGACATTCTTCTTTAGAAAATGAACTCATTTTACTAAACTTACAAACATTGCAATGTACGCGGCATTCTTTTCTTCCTGATCCTCTCTGCCCTGTATGTAGTGATTTACCTAATGATACGGCGGATGCAGCAGAGATTTCTTTACAACCGAGCTTAAAAACAAGTACTGAAACGTATCGCTGCCGTTCCATTCATGAGCTAAACACATTTTTAACGAGAGATTATTTAGATTACCGGGTTGGTATATTGAACGGAAAAATGCAACATTCTTTATTACCCTTTGCTGACGTTATTATAAACATGCCTTTAATATTTGGAAATGAAGGTGTTGCAGGTCGAACTCATTCATTTGCAATAAGTGAAGCAACTGCGATTTTAGAAGGATTAGAACGATATTGCGGTATGTCGCCCCGCGGGAAAAAGACAAATGTGCATAGTAGTTTTCATGATTTAGAAGGTTATGCACTGAATCCTCTCACCCTCGGTGTACATACAAATGAACACTATAATCGTGATAGTTTCCCGTTTAAACCATTCGATCCTGATTATGAGCAAAACTGGGTATGGGGCTATTCTTTATTACAAAACAGGCCACTTTTAGTTCCTGAATCCATTGCTTATTATAGCCTCGGTCATCGAGATGCTTTCGTGTATGAAACATCGAATGGATGTGCAATTGGTGGTAGTTTAGAAGAAGCTATTTTTCACGGCATTTTAGAAATTGTAGAGCGTGACGCCTTCCTGCTCACTTGGTATGCTGAATTACCTCTTCCCCGCCTTGATCTTAGTTCAGCAAATGATACAGAACTACAATTAATGATCCAGCGGTTACACACGATTACTGGATATGAACTACATGCTTTTAACGCGACGATGGAACACGGCATCCCGAGCTTATGGGTAATTGCGAAAAATACTCGTGAAAATGGGATGAACGTTGTTTGTGCAGGAGGCTCTCATTTAGATCCAATCCGTGCTCTAAAGAGTGCCATTCACGAAATAGCAGGCATGTTACTAATAACAGACGATGAACTCGAGCAAAAAAGGGAGCACTACGAAAACTGCTTACAAGATCCTTATCTCGTTACTAAAATGGAAGACCATAGTATGCTTTACGGATTGAAAGAAGCGGAAGAACGCCTTCACTTTCTTTTACGTGAAGATGCGCCATTGCAGACGTTCCAAGAGATGAATGCATTACAATCATTTCATATGGATTTAACGTCCGATCTTCATCAACTTTTAAATCGAATACATCAATCTGGACTTGAGGTGATCGTTGTAAATCAAACGGTACCGCTTATAGAGAAAAATGGATTACATTGTGTAAAAGTAATAATTCCAGGCATGTTACCGATGACGTTCGGGCATCACCTTACTCGTGTTACAGGATTAGATCGAGTGTATACCGTACCGGTGACACTTGGATATAGAGCTGAGCCGTTAACAAATGAACAATTAAATCCACATCCGCATCCGTTTCCATAATAGAGGAGGGGATTTCATGCATCTGGATACTTTTTTACATCATCTCCATTTCTCTATCGATGAAATTATGCCGAATCATGAAGTCGATTGGCAAGACGCGCCGCTTCCTTATAAATTATATCGAAATTTACCTGTCATCCCTCTCTCTTTAGAAATTCCGTTGTCTTTGCCGAGCTCTTCTACTGCACCTACTTTGGATAAGATTGGTCATTATCTTTGGCACTCATTTGGTTTAACACAATTATGCCAGCTAAACAGCGAGAGGAATGTATTCCGAAGATCTATCCCTTCAGGCGGCGCTTTATATCCGAATGAATTGTATATATACTTAAAGATTGACGATTATCCAGACGGCATTTACCATTACGATGCCGCTCATCATCGACTTATCTTACTTCGCGAAGGAAATTTCGATTCATACCTTACAGACGCACTCGGCAATCGTTGCAATATACATTCTTGTTTTGGTGCTGCATTTGTATCCACTATGTTTTGGAAAAACTTCTTTAAATACAATAACTTTTCTTATCGTCTGCAAGGATTAGATAGTGGTGTTCTCATCGGTCAATTGCTTGAATGCGCAAAACAATTCGGTTACACGAATGGCGTATATTTTCAATTTCTAGACCGGGCAATGAATCATTTACTCGGACTGTCTGAAGACGAAGAAAGTGTGTATGCAGTTATTCCTTTAAGTACAGAACCAAATATAGCTTGGTTTCATGACGATCATCGTGAAAATAAAACTGTTACTTCTCATGAATTACTACAGCAAATTCCGCCGTTAGCACATGAACATTTCGTTCGCTCAAAGCATGTGAATAAATATCCGATGATAACAAAAATAAACGCGGCTTCTATGATCGAATCGACAGAACACTTCCAAGCATTCGCTCATGAAGAATACTATCAACATAGTGCTCACGCCATACAGCTACCAAAAGTAGAACGGTTATCGTATGATTTCTTACACCTTTGCAAAAAACGATATTCCCCTGATGCTGACTTTACTTTAACGAAATGGGATGCAGCCGAGCTCGCTACTTTACTACAAGAAGCGAGTCTCTCTTTTCCTTATTACAACGACGTTGATGGCAATTCTTTAAATAAAAATGCGCGAGTCTCATTATATGGATGTTTTTATAACGTAAAAGATATAGAAAACGGTGCTTACACTTATAACAGTAAAACCCATTCCATACAGCCACTTCGATACGGAGATCTTCGTTATCCCCTTCAATCTAGTATGACGATGGATAACGTGAACCTTTTTCAAGTACCACTTTGCTTACATGTAGTCGGAAAGAAAGATTACTATACAAATGCACTAGGCTATAGAGGATACCGTATTCACCAAATGGAAGCTGGTATACTCGTCCATAAACTCGTTTTCACTGCAACCGCTATGGGGATGGGTGGGCATCCGTTACTAAGCTTTGATACAAATTCATGTGATCAACTGTACGGGATTGATGCTGGAAATGAAACGTCTCTCATTCAAATTCCTGTTGGGGCGTATCGGGCGCGGAATTGGTTAAAAGGAGCTTTGCATAATTAGAAGCACGCCGATTGATGGCGTGCTTTTTCTAAAGGACTTAATTTATAAAAAGCGAAATAAATATATATTCTTATATAAAAGGAGAGTTTAACTTGAGCATTTTACAACGGTTAATTCAGCAAGCGAAAAATCCTCGCGGGACAATTGGTTCTTCCATGCTTTGTATTATGAACGCTGCACATACGAGATTAACACATTGGGGATTACAAAAAATACATATACGTAAAGATGCGATTACTTTAGATATTGGTTGTGGGGGCGGTAAGACAATACATACTCTTTCAAAACGGATTCCACTTGGGAAAATATATGGAATTGATTATTCAAATCAAGCTGTTGAAAACTCAAAGAAAGCCAATATACAGGACGTAAAAAAAGGAAAAGTAATCATTCATCAGGCAAGTGTCTCCTCTATTCCTTACAATACAAACTTCTTCGATCTCATTACCGCTTTTCAAACTCATTACTTTTGGCCTGATGTTGAACAAGATATAAAAGAAGTATTTCGCGTCTTACAACCGAATGGATCTTTTTTATTAGTAGCTGAAACTTTTAAAATTCAATATCATATGGAGAATTTTAAAACGAATGAAGAGTTAGTAAACCTTTTTTATAAGACTGGATTTACAAGGGTACAATGTTATGAAGAAAAAGGATGCCTTTGTGTAATAGGAAGTAAATAAAAAGCAGACCTTAAAAGGTCTGCTCTTTTTACTAGATTAACTTAAAAATACTCTTAATTTGTCTCGCAAATAACCAGTTTTTCGTACCGTAGTTATCATTTAAGCTATCTAAATCAATAGATTTACCATTAGCAAACTTTAATGCTAACGTTGTATTTTTGTCGTTTGTTTTTAAATTACTATTTGTAATGTCATCATACTTTAATTTCTCAATTTCAACATATTCATCTGTTTCTTGTCCAATTACGACATGGTCTTGGAAGAAGAACAATACTTCTACTTTTTTGCCGAAACAAAATACATTTTTCGCATAAATTAATGTCGCATTATCAAGTCCGACGCAAACTTCTTTCATCTCTTCAACAACACGTCCAAAGTCTTCTTCCTGTCTTGCGTTTGATTCAGCAATCCATTCTTCGATTGTTTTTATGTTAATTGCCATACTGTGCCCCCTGGTTCGTTCATTGCTTTCTTTTAAAATAAATACTATATGAAAATATAAGCGATACGTACTATGTTTTCAAGGGTGAACGATACATTCGAAATAAAGTGAAGTTTCAAATTAATATACAAGTAGAATCCATTTCATTATATTTTAAACGTTTGAAAGAGACATTCTTCATCATCGATTAACTGTTTTTTCTAATCAAATTCGATGTTTACCTCCCTTTGCACAAAAAAATAGCACTTAAAAAGTGCTATTCTGCTCTTCTTGCCGCTTGTTGAATTGGATCCCAAACGCTGTTATATGGTGGTGCGTAACTTAAGTCGACATCTTCTAAATCGTGAATACTCATTTTATTGAAAAGTGCCATTGCGATCACATCAATACGTTTATCTACGCCTTCTTCTCCCATTACTTGTCCGCCTAATAATTGTTTCGTGTCAGTGCGATATAATAATTTCAAGTGAAGTGGTTTGGCACTTGGGTAATAGCCCGCCATATTTGTAGAATCTACTTTGACTGTTTTATACGGAATGTTTAGTCCTTTCGCTTCTTTTTCATTTAAGCCTGTCCTTGCGAGCGTCAAATCCATAAATTTAATAATGCCTGTACCTAACGTACCTTTAAATGCTCTTCGCTTATCAACCATATTGAGTCCAGCAAGTCGCCCTTGTTTATTTGCAGTCGTTCCGAGCGGGATATGATCATGAATTTCCTTTATAACATGGTAATGTGTGGCGCAATCACCAGCTGCATATACGTCTTTTACATTCGTTTGCATATATGCATTTACCTCGATTGCCCCTTTATAATTTGTACGTATACCCGTTCCTTCAAGAAAATCACTATTTGGTTTTACTCCGACAGATACTAAAACAAGATCCGCTTTGTACGTGCCTTTATCCGTTTCAATTTGTTCTACTCGCTCTTTTCCGATAAACGCTTTTACATTTTCATTCGTTAAAATTTCAATATGATGTTTATCTGCTTCTTTATGTATATACTCTGCCATATCTGCATCATAAATCGTACCGACATAATCGTTTCGCTCAATCATTCTTACTTTCTTACCAAGCTCTACGAATGTTTCTGCCATCTCAAGTCCAATGGCACCGCCGCCAATAATCGTTACATTCTCAATTTCATTCGTTTCTAGCGTTTTTACTATACGCTCAGCATCCGGGATTGTTTTTAAAAGATGCACACCTTGTAACTCTCGTCCTTCCCACTCTGGCATAACAGGACGCACTCCAGTTGCAATTAATAAGCGATCATACGGAAATTCAAAAACATCTCTCGTCTTCGTATGCTCTGCGTACACAATCTTCTTTTCCGTATCTACTTTTGTAACTTCATGACACACTTTCGCATCAATTCCATATTTATCACGAAATGTCTTCACATTGCGCGCTATTAATTTTTCAGCTGAAGCGATAGCACCGCTAATTACATAAGGCAAACCGCACTGAGCGTATGAATAGATTTCACCTTTTTCTAACGTCACAACATTTGCCGATTTATCGTTTCTAACAATTTGCATTGCTGCGCTCATACCAGCTGCATCTCCGCCAATAATGACATAGTTCACTTTACCACTCCTTCTATTTTACATACTCTTTACGATTTCCATATTCTATAAAAATAACACCTCTCCCTATTGTAAAGAAAGAATATTTCATCTACAAATTTGGTGTACAAAACTATGCGTAAATAGGTAACCGTCGTGTCTTATAAACAACATGTTTAATATGCTATAACAGTAACTATTGAAAGTAGGTGAAACATACATGTGCGCCAGCCTTCTCGTCCAGCTTCCAGAGGAACCGATAGAACCGAGACCCGCCCTCCCGCTTGAACAAGAATTTTCCGTTAATGCAACTATTTATAGTGCTCGTGCTTGGTTATCTAATGATGAGACTTTTGCACAAACGATTTGGAAAGCCTCTCGCTTCGCTTCTGCATCACACGCTCGCAAGTCCATCTTCCCAGTTGGTACTGTTAAAATTGTAAATTTTTCTGATGATACAATAACAGTTACTATATCATCAGAATCAGAAGATGCACTCAAAATAATCGTCCCCCCTCATTCTGAAGCTGCTTTAACGTCTAGTGCTTTGTCTGATGTGCAAGCAAGTACATCAGGAAAAGCAAGTAAAGTCACATTCCTCTTCCACATCTTTTTCTCTAGGGATCCTGGTTCAGATAAAAAACCATAAAAAAGGTACAGTTATGCACTGTACCTTTTCACGTATTCTATTCTCTTGATTTGATTAATTCAACATTATAAGACTCAATATTAGTCAACACTCCTGTAAAATATGGATTTTCTCTATACCAAGATTGTTTTGAAAAGTACGCTTGCATATCTTTCGTTTGAAACATATGTCCATGCCTTGCGTATATTTCATTTCTAGCAATTTTTAACTGTTCTTTCGATAAGTATCTTAAATCTGAACTCGTTAATTTTCGAATATCACTATCTGGAAAGATGAAACCATTATATACATACCCAGTCGTGGGCGTCGGAGCAACATTATAAACAACTGTTTTTTCTTCACTTTTCTTTTGAAATGGAAGATTATAAGACGAAAGTGCCGTTACCGTTTCTACTTTCGTCGTTTCCCGTCCACTTTCTCCATTTCGTTCTAAATAAATCGTCGCGCTTCCATCAGTCGCTATCGGTCCCCACGTAATTTCTTCTCCAGCCAGCGCTGTAACTGGTTTTTGATTCACGTACAATGTCGCGCCTGGCATATTCGTTTGAACTGTAATATATTTTCCTTGTAACGTTAAATCGATCGTTACATTATTTTGGCTTTGTTTCATAAGTACGACCTTTTCCTCGCGTAATAGTTTTACATATTCATTTTTATATTCTGATTGAAATACTTGCGTTCCTGGAAGAAACGGTCCATATTGCTTCTCAAACTTTTTGTCATCTGTCTTATCAATTTCTTTTCCGTTCATTTTTAAGGATGTGCCTTTTTCATTTGAAAGCAAAGTTGTATAGTACGTCTTCGCTTTCAATCTATACCGATCAAATATAACGAAATACTTCCCGTCTTTCGTTAAAGAAAAATCTGCTCTTTCAATTCCGTCCCCTTGTTTTTCACCTTGTATCAAATATGCTTTCAATTCATTCACATAGGATGGATTCTCTTTTATATACGAAAATAGAGGCATTACACTCTCTCTCGTTACAACAACTGATGGATCATCTGCCGTGATGATCTCAGCTAATTTCTCCCCGTCCCTCTCTTGTAAAATCGTAATCATCCGGTCTACTTGTGCCCCCTGCGCATAATACGATGATCCGTACAAATACAATCCAACAATCGCTATAATAAATAGCGCTAACAGTGTAATACCAACTTTTGTACCACCGTTCATATTCTTCTTTACTACAGGATTTCCCCTCTTCGTCCCGCAGTTTTGACAAAATTGCACACCATCTTCAAACTGAATTCCGCACTTTGTACAGACATTCATCCATTCACCCACCTTTTCTTTAGAAGCCAGTTAATCCTCCAGTAAATGTTTGAATTATCATGTTAAAGTAAGACCAAAATATAATCCATACTACGATTCCGTTTAAAACATTTGCGATAAGAAGAGTGTAAACAAGATCTAGTCCACCGTTATCTAATTTTGCTATAGCTACAACTATACTAATTCCCATATACGTTGTAGCCAGCCCTAATAATAACGGTAAAAAAAGGATTAATAAGAAACTAAACAGAAAAGAAAGTACTAATATAGCAATAGCTGGAGTCGCTATCGTTCCCCATATACCGAATACTTCAAGAAACGAAAAAGAAGATTTCATCATCTTACCACTTACAAAAATAATAAATCCGACAAATAAAGTTAAAATTAGTAAAAATAAAAAGACCTTTATAGACTCTCCAAAGAAAGAAGGCGTAGATAAATCTGGCGCTAATGTTCTCGTAAGTGCTGCCCCAGCGCTCATTATTCTATAAAAAATACATGCTCCTAAAAAACAAATAAGTAAAAGGCTTGTAATTCCATTTCGCACTTCAATATTGCCACTTTTCATAATTGCTGTCGGTGCTTTTAAAGCATGTTTAAAAAACTGGAAATAGCCACTTGCAAATCGCTTCGCTTGCTCTACTGTTTCATTTGGACGTGTTTCCTTCACTTGTGCTGCCGATGGTTGATGCCCCCCTTCTGGGACACCACTCGCTACTACTTCTTCCGTTAACGAATGTCCACAATTCCCGCAAAACTTTGCCTCTGCTGCATTCTCTGTATGACACGCTGAACATTTCATGCTCTCATCCCTCCTTATGCATATACCTGATAGGGTGTTACAAATTCAATATATGACTTTGTACATAAAACATGACTACAAGAAGAAGATTATGAACTCCTCCTTTTGAAGAAAAATATATAGACTAGCAATCTAGAAAAATAATGCTATTATGAAACAGAGCAAATAACATTTTAAACAGATTGGATGAAAGACAATGGAATTTGTAAACTCTATTTTTCAAATACTCCTTACAAGTGTAATCCAACTATTTTCTTTAATTGGAGTCATCATTGTAATCGGATTTCTATTAGGTTATTTAGAATCACTAACAAGAACGTATTGGTCGAGAGCTTTCGGAAGAAAAGGATTCCTTTTGACTGCATGGATTGGTGTTCCTATTCACGAACTCGGACATGCCATTATGTGCATACTATTCCGTCATAAAATTGTAGCAACGCAGTTCTTCCCAACAGATACAAGTCAAGGAGCTTTAGGTTACGTACAACACCAATACAATCAAAAAAGCATATATCAACGAATCGGGAATTTCTTCATTGGAATTGGCCCTATTATTTCTGGTATTACTGCATTAATCCTTTTAATGCGCTATTTCGTACCCGAATCTTATTCTTTATTTAATACAACTCTCGAAACAACCGTTTCCTCTACTTCTATTAATTTAGAAATGGTTCAGAATATGTTCTTGTCGACGTTTGTGTTATTAAAAAGCTTATTTACAATAAGCAATTTATTGAATCCTTCCTTTTGGTTATTTTTATTTATCGCCATTTGTATTTCTGCTCATATCGCTTTAAGTAAACCAGACATTAAAGGATCGATAGACGGTGTTATCGTCATGTTTATCGTGTTATTTTTATTCAATATAATAGCAGGTCTTTTCCAATACGACAGTAATCTGCTAATTGGACAGGTTATGAAATATAATATGTATCTCATTGCATTTTCTAGTGTGGCACTGCTGTTCTCTTGTATTTCTACACTTGTTAGTTTTGTGTTTTATAAAATAAGAGGAGGGCGTTCGTTTTGACGTCCCTCTTCTATCTTTAAATAATTATTTATCAGATTTAATAAGTTATTGAATGGGAATAGATGGTCCAATCACTTCGTTTTCTTTCCCCGAATACGGTACAAGTGAATATTTTCCCGCCGCTACATTAATTCCATCAAATCTACTAAAAGAAATGTCTCCGCCTTTATTCGATACAAATGAAAAACAATAACCCTATCACTGTTTTTCATATTGCAAACACAATTTCACCATTAAACAACATATATCTTGCTCATAATGAGAAGAGCTAGTTCATTGCGAACTAGCTCTTCCCTTTAATTACTTCTCTTATAATCACAATGCTCAACCGGAACACGAGCATGCCCTTCTTCATCGGTACACCATGACTGTGACTGGAAGGCAAGGAAGATACCGATCCATTCTTCTTCCTTTTCAAAGTGAATGAGTATTCCTCCGTCTTGCCATATACCATTATCACCTTTCCATTTCTCTACATTTCCTTGATTCATGTGAATATCGTGTATACCGTTTCCTGGTTCGAAATGAAAGTAAGAATCAGGTGTATTTTCTTCTGGTCCCCATCTTTCACCAAACGCGTAAATAATTGCTTTTTCTTCTATTGCTCGTTTTATATAACGTTCTATTTTTTCGTTTAAATCATTATCTACTCCTGCTTTTTCAGCAGGTAAAGGAATCATTTGTTTTGAATCAAATAAATTACCTCTTACGTAGTCTAAAGCTACTTTCGGTTCATTGTTTTTTATTTGTGTAAAACCAAATGGTAACGTCGGTAAAATATGAATCGCCTCTGACCGAATATTGTCGCTTGCAAAATATAAAACTTCTGACGGATAACTTTGCGACTTTACGTTAATTGCAATACGATAGTCTACTCCTGCCTCGCCCTGTAAATGAACTTGATAATGAGGTGTTTTCCCTTTTCCAATCTTTGATTGTATAACTGTACCTTTTAACACACCATAATTTTTTAAGGGCATACATTTCATCTCCTATTCATTGAGTAGAAGCTTTTCATACTTTAGGCATTATCCATATAAAAAGAAAATCCTCCTTTCTCAGGAGGATTTCTTATTTTCTCAACATATACCAAATAACAACCTCTACCACTACAAGCAACACCGCACCAGAAATCATTAACGTCGTTTTCTTTAATAGTTCATTTTCACGATGCGGTATATTACATAAATAAGCACCTAGTGTAATCCGTGATGGGCAAGCGATTGTCGCTACTGATGATGCGGTGTTTTGAAGTGTTGTGACGTATTGCCACGGGAGTGCTACGTTTTGTGCTGTTTGCATTTGTAATTTTATAAACATTGCATTTGATCCTGCGTTACTACCTGTTAAAAAACCGCCAATACCTCCAATGAACGGAGCAACGAAAACGAAAAATGTACCAAATGTTTCACCAGCTGTTTTTGCAAGTAATGAATGCATGCCAGATGCCCCCATGAGTTCTGCAATCGCAATAAACATTGTCGTTGTAATAGCGAAAGGAATCCATTGTTTAATCGTTTGCGAGAGTGATTGTTTAATAATGTGAGACGGAATACGGAAGAAAATAATCGTAAATAAACAAGTCATACCGAGCCAAAATCCCGGTGAATATAGCATTTCTAGTTTGTACGAATATGATTTCAAATCGAGAACTGCATACGATTTTAGCAAATCATGTAATGCTGGAACGAGGCGAGAAAGCAAAATACAAACGGTTAAGAATATATAAGGGCTAATAATTTTTATAATAGATACTTCTCTCTCCGTTGCCGCAGCATGTTCTGTTATTAAATTTTGTTCACTTTTTCCTTTTAGTTTAATGATAAGAAAGCCAAATGTAATCGTAACGATAGAGCTTAATATACCTGCTAGTTCAACACTTACGTATGCGTTAGAAAGATAGATTCCGAGAGAAAATAATAGAAAGAATCCTACTCCTTCTTTCCACTTTTCAATAACAGCCTTCCAGCCACCAACAACGTGTAAAGAAAGAATGACGAAGTACGCAAACATCGGGATACTTAATAGTGCTGTATTTGTGCCAAGTGTCGTGAGTGGCATATTTATAAGCTGCGAACCGATAATCGTACCTGTTGCCATCGCTCCCCATGAACTAGCTAGTAACCCGATAAATGAGAGCAGTACAGCTTGAAACGGTTTATATCCTAATGAAAGAAAAATAGGTGCCGCGACCATGAAGCCAATACCGAATCCACTTACTGATTCAATAAGCGGGCAAATGCCAAAACACATAAGCAGCATTTGTAATAAGCGATCGTGAGTAACTTCTTCTAGAAAACGTGCTACTTGATCGATGTATCCCATTTTGTTCATGAGGTGAAATAAAAAAATACCGAAAAATAAAACGTATCCAACAATAAAACAAATTAACGAACCTTTAATCGTTGCGTGCACAGTTTCACTTATCCCTAACCGAAATGTTGGCGAGAGTAAAACAATTCCAACAGAAACGGCATAAGAAATTAATGAGGACCTTAATGACGTTTGTTTAAATAAAAATAAACAAATGAAAATCATCATAATTGGGATAAGTGCCAATAATACGGACATGTTATCATCTCATTTCGTTTAAAATACAATTTTTAACTATTATATAACAGATGGAATCACTTTCAATTGTTTTTATAACAGAATCAAAAAAGAACCAACGCGGCTCTTTTTTGATTTAATCCCAGTTTCTTTTATCTTGAAAAACCGTCTGCTGCCTAATTATTTTGTCTAACATAACAAACACAATATAAGCACATATTACTTGCAATACAATATTCCCAAGCTTTATTAATTCAAATGAATAGATCCACCGGAATAATTCATTTAATAATACAATCGAAACGATACTAAATAGTTCTATACTAATCGAAAATATACATACTTCTAAAATAGATTGCTCTTGAATGCGATTTAAGTTGGAAAAGATGAATACATACCCTAAAAATAGAGCCATCACCTCTATTTTCGTCATGCTAATGAGCCAAGCGTATAGTGGTACAGTTAAAAGAAGATATAGTAGTTTCCGTCTTAGCATGCTTTCTCACCTCTAAATTATATGTATTTTCTGTATATTTTAACATTTATTACGCAAAACAAAAAGAAGAGACTTATGCCTCTTCTTTTTGTTTTGTTGCCTGTATTAATTCACATATTTCTTCTCGTTTTTCATTTTCTAACAGCTCAATAACCTTACTCCCAACGACAACTCCGTCACATATTGTAATCATTTCTTCTACATGTTCTTTTGTTGAAATGCCGAATCCTGCAACTACTGGTAAATGCGTATGTGATTTTACCTTTTCTAAGTAACTATGAATCTCACCTTTAAAGTTTTGACGTGCCCCCGTTACGCCTGCTACTGTAACGGCGTAAACGAATCCTTCTGATTCACTCGTAATTTTTTCGATTCTTTCAATAGGACTCGTTACGGTAACAAGTGGAATGAGCGCAATGCTTGCCTCGCGAAGTAACGGGGCAATAATGTCTTGTTCTTCATATGGTAAGTCTGGAACGATGATGCCGTCTACACCTGCTTCCGTACAGTTCTCGATGAATCGTTCTTTTCCGAATGCAAGTACCGGATTTAAATATGTCATGAGTACAAATGGAATTTGTACTTCTTTCCTCACCTCTATTAACGCTTGAAAAATACCTTTTAATGTTACGCCGCTATCTAGCGCTCGTTTCCCTGCTCTTTGAATCGTTGGGCCGTCTGCGACTGGATCTGAAAACGGAATACCGATTTCAACGATGCTTGCTCCTGCTTCATCTAAAAAACGAATTCTTTCTTTTAATTTTTCAAGTCCACCATCTCCGCCCATTACGTACGGAATAAATGCTTTTTTACCATTTTCAAACGCTGCTTTAATTTTTTCTACTCCCATTGTTTACACCTCTTCCATATAACGTTTTATACTCTCTACATCTTTATCGCCACGGCCAGATAAACAAATGACCAGCCCTTCGTCTTGCTTCATTTGCGGTGCTAATTTTAAAGCGTACGCGACAGCATGTGAACTTTCTAGCGCCGGAATAATCCCTTCTTTTTTCGTTAATAATTGAAATGCCTCTAGTGCTTCATCGTCTGTGATTGAATGATAAGAAACGCGGCCAATATCTTTTAGCAAACTATGTTCTGGCCCAACGCCAGGATAATCAAGTCCTGCTGAAATAGAGTGTGCTTCTTGAATTTGTCCTTCTTCATTTTGCAGAAGGTACATCATCGATCCGTGTAAAACACCGACGCTTCCTTTCGTTAATGTCGCTGCATGTTTCTCTGTATGAACGCCTTTTCCAGCTGCCTCTACGCCGTAAAGAGCAACATCTTCATCGTGTACGAACGGATAAAACATTCCCATCGCGTTACTACCACCGCCAATGCAAGCAACAACTGCTTCTGGTAATTTCCCTTCTAGCGCTTCATATTGTTTTTTCGTTTCTTTCCCAATTACACTTTGGAAATCACGAACAATTTGCGGGAATGGATGCGGTCCAAGAACGGATCCCATAATGTAGTGCGTATCATGCACATGTGAAACCCAGTAGCGAAGCGCCTCGTTCACCGCATCTTTTAATGTGCCGCTACCTGCCGCTACACTTTCTACTTTCGCTCCGAGTAATTCCATTCGAAACACATTTAATTTTTGACGTCTTACATCTTCTTCTCCCATAAAGATGACGCATTCTAATCCAAGAAGGGCACATACAGTAGCTGTTGCCACTCCGTGTTGTCCTGCTCCTGTTTCAGCGACAACCTTTTTCTTGCCCATTCTTACTGCAAGAAGTGCCTGACCGATTGTATTGTTAATTTTATGAGCTCCTGTATGGTTCAAATCTTCACGTTTTAAATAAATCTTTGCCCCTCCGCAATACTTCGTCATATTTTCAGCGAAATAAAGCGGTGTTTCTCTTCCGACGTACGTTTTTAAATAGTGATTTAATTCTTTTTGAAACGCTTCATCTTCCATTGCCTCTTTATATGCTTCTTCTAGCTCTAATACAGATTGCATTAATGTTTCTGGAACGTATCGTCCTCCGTATATACCGTAGTGACCTTTTTCATCTGGGTATGCGTAGTTCATTTGGAACACTCCTTCGCTTTTATAATAAATTGTTTTATTTTCTTTATATCTTTCTTTCCTTCTGTCTCTACTCCGCTGCTCACATCAACCATATAAGGCTGAACAGTTCGAATTGCTTCGTCTATATTAAGGACGTTTAATCCACCAGCTAATATCGTTTTCCCTCGCAACTCGTTTGGCATATGAGCGAGTAACTCCCATGAAAATGTCTTTCCATTTCCTCCGTGAAACTTTTCTTTTGGGCTATCAAACAATATAAACTCCGTTTCATATACTTGAGCGTTTTTCATATCACTCTCTGAAGTTACTCCTAGCGCTTTTATAGACGGAATATTCAATCTTTCAATTTGATAATTATCTTCATTTCCATGTAATTGCACATGTGTTAACCCGCACTCATCTGCAATTTTCTGGATCATGTCTACTGATTCATTTACGAAAACACCGACCTTTAAAACATGTGCCGGAATCACCTCAATAATTTCTTTCGCTCTCTCTGGAGTGATTTTCCGTTTACTTTCTGCAAAAACAAATCCAATTGCATCCGCACCATATTCGCATGCAATTTTTGCTGTTTCCATATCAGTGATCCCGCAAATTTTCACTTTCATATGTTCACCTTACAATCTTCAAAAAAGCTACGAATAGAAGACGATGTCATAAGCGCTTCTCCGACTAATACGCCTTTTGCTCCGGCTCGTTTGACACGGATGATATCCTCTTTTGAATGAATACCACTTTCACTAATCCAAAATAGATTTTCCTCATTCAGTCGTTTTCCAAGCTTTTCTGTTTGGCTTAAATCGACTTCGAACGTTTTTAAATTGCGGTTGTTAATACCGATAACGTGCGGATTTAATTGGATTGCAATTTCTAATTCCTGTTCATCATGAACTTCAACGATTGCTTCTAATCCTTTTTCTAGTACGTAGCTATACAGCTCTTTTAATTTCTCTTTCGTTAACGCCGCTACGATTAGCAAAATAATATCTGCTCCTGCTTCGTATGCTCTATCAATTTGAATCTTATCAATTATAAAATCTTTGCATAAAAGCGGTATGTTACTTTCTTCTCTTGCCGTTTGTAAATCGTGAAACGATCCTTTAAAAAATTGACCGTCTGTTAAAACAGAAACTGCACCAGCGCCGCATTCTTCATATGTTTTCACTTGCTTTCGTACATCAACGTGTAAGTTAATATCTCCTTTTGATGGTGATGCTCGCTTTACTTCTGCAATGACAGTAAATTGATCTAAAGCTTTTACAAGTGAGTGTGTTTTTCTGTTTTCTTTTACTGGTGTATACGTTTTATATAACTCCGCAACTTCCACTTTCTTCTGCTCTACAATTTTGTCTAAAATCGTCCCCACTTTAATTCACCCTTTCTAATTTTTCGTTACTTGCTGCAATTAATACGTTTAGTTTCGCTAATGCTTTTCCAGAGTCAATGCTATGCGTTGCTAGTTTAATTCCTTCTTCAATCGTTTCTGCTTTTCCATTTGCAAAAAGAGCAAGACCTGCATTGAATAAAACGGTATCGCGATAAACACTCTTTTCTCCGCTCAATACTCCAAGTGTAATTTTTGCATTTTCTTTTGGATTCCCGCCTCTAATTTCTTCATTTTTCACTTTTGAGAAACCGTATTTCTCAGGCACAATACTCATTTCTACTATTTCATTATCTTTTAAAACGACGACATGATTTTCCCCTTGCAATGAAGCTTCATCTAAAAAGCCACTTCCATTTACAACAAGCGCTTGTTTCCGCCCTAGCTTTTGTAACACTTGCGCAACTGGTAATAACATATCTCGTTTATAAATGCCGACAAATTGTGTTTCTAAATTCACCGGATTTGTTAAAGGGCCAATTAAGTTAAAGATTGTCGGTACATTTAATTCTTTTCTTATTTTCATAATGCGCCTTAGTGCTGGATGCATCGCTGGTGCAAATAAGAAGGCAATTCCTACATTCTCTAATAAATAGTCAATCTCACCCGGCGTACAACTAATATTTACACCAAGTTCTTCTAATAAATCAGCACTACCTGTTTTACTAGAAACAGCACGGTTTCCATGCTTCGCAACCTTTACACCTGCTCCTGCCAGTACGAATGCCGATGTTGTACTTATATTGAACGTTTGCGCACCGTCACCACCTGTCCCGCAATTGTCCATCGCACCTTTTATATGATTCGAAAACGGTAATGCCTTTTCACGAAGAGCACGAACGAGACCGTATATTTCATCTGCAGTTTCACCTTTTGCTTTCAGTAAGACTAGGAAAGCTGCAATTTCACTTTCTAATAGGTTTTCACTTAATAAAAGAAGTCCCGCCCTATACATTTCCTCTTCTGTTAAATGTTGTCCCTCCATTAATTTGCGAAGATAGTTATTCATACTCTTTCCTCCTCTTTCACTTCTGCTAAAAAGGCACGTATTAATTTCCCGCCTTCTTCTGTTGCAATTGATTCCGGATGAAACTGTAATCCGAAAAGCGGATAATAATTGTGACGAACTGCCATTATTTCGCCGTCGTCCATCGCTGTCGCAAGTATGTCAAAACACTCTGGCAAGCTCGTTTGCGCTGCAACAAGAGAATGATAGCGCATTGCTGTAAGCGGCTGCGTTACGTATGAAAAGATTGACGTTCCATTATGTTTCACACGCGATGTTTTTCCATGTTTAATGCGCTCTGCTCTTACAATGTCTCCTCCAAATGCTGATATAATTGCTTGATGGCCAAGGCAAATCCCTAATATGGGAACGTTCTTATAAAAATGATGAATGACATCGATACAAATACCAGCATCTTCCGGTTTCCCTGGTCCTGGTGAAAGCACAATTCCTTTTGGATTCATCGCTTCTAATTGCTCTATCGTTATTTGATCATTTCTTACGACGACAATATCCTCTTCGTATTCACCTAACAGTTGATACAAGTTGTATGTGAATGAATCGTAATTATCAATCAGTACAATCATTTCATTACCTCCAAAAGTGCTCTCGCTTTATTTAATGTTTCTTCATATTCAGCTACTGGATCTGAATCGTACACGATGCCTGCTCCCGCCTGAACGTACGCTTTTTCATCTTTTACAACCATCGTTCGAATTGCGAGCGCCATATCAAGATTACCTGAAAAACTAACGTATCCAACTGCACCGGCGTATACATTTCTTTTTTCTTTCTCTAGTTCATTTATAATTTCCATCGCTCTAATTTTCGGAGCTCCTGATACTGTGCCAGCTGGCAGGCAATAAGCTAATGCATCAAAACCGCTCATTCTTTTTCGCAATGTTCCGTAAACTTCAGATACAATGTGCATAACGTGAGAATATTTTTCTACTTTCATATATTTATCTATTGTAACTGAGCCGATTTCACTCACTCTGCCAATATCGTTTCGTCCAAGATCTACAAGCATCATATGCTCTGCTCGCTCTTTCTCATTGCCTAATAATTCTTTTTCTATTTCCTCATCTTCTCTCTTCGTTTTCCCTCTTGGCCTCGTACCAGCAATTGGATTTGTCATCACTTTATCGTCTCTTACTGATAGCAAACTTTCCGGTGAAGAACCGAGTACAACATAATCTTGGAAATCGATATAAAACATATATGGTGATGGGTTCGCAATTCTAAGTTTTCGGTATAACGCGAATGGATCACCAATACATTCACTTTGCAAACGCTGCGACAATACGACTTGGAATATGTCCCCGGCTCGTATATGTTCTTTCGCCGTTTCTACCATGTCGCAAAACTCTGTTTCAGTTATGGAAGAAGTGAATGATAACGTTGATTGTATTTCATTTCCTTCCGTTTCTTCTCCCTCCAATACTTCATTTTTGTATACTTGCAACCTTTCATACACTTCTTCATAATCTGCTGAATCATCTTTCCTGCATACGTATACAAACGACAACTTTTGGCGTAAATGATCGTAAACGATAAACTCGCGATACAGTAAAAGGTGTACTTCTGGAATATTCAATGGATCGTGTAAATCTGCTCCAATGTTTTCATATTGTCGAATGACATCATAGCCAATATAACCAACTGCTCCTCCGCAAAATGGGAATGGACTTTCTACTTGCGTTGGTGCAATTACTTCTTCTAACACTTGTAACACGTTATCTTGCAACTTTTCTATTTGCCCGTATGTCGTTCGTTCTACTTCCGTACCCACGCTTTTCACTTCACCATACGGATTACATCCTAAGTAAGAATAACGTCCTTTATCTTGATGAAGCTGTGAGCTTTCCAGTAAAAACTTCTTCTTTCCGTTCATACGTCTATATAAAGAAATTGGCGTAATGCTATCTCCTTCTTCTTCAGCTATTACTAAAAATGTTTTTCCTTGTTCTTTTCGCTTTATAAATTCTTCTTTCGTCATCATGTCCTTCACCTCGCCCGGAAAAATAAAAAAGCCCTCTACATATCGAAAATATGTAGAGGACGATAAATATACCGCGGTACCACCTCATGTTGGATGCAAAAGCATCCCGCTTTATTCAGGTACAAAATTTATACCTTATCCTTGTAACGGCGGAACCCGGGTTGCCTACTGAAAATAATTGTTCAGCATACCTCTCGTAAGCCCATTCCGTATATGGCACCGCACCGGGCTCCCACCTATCCCCAGCTCTCTGAAACGTCTCCAATATACGTACTCTTCTTACTTAAACGATTTCATTTATTTAATTTTTTGTATACAAAAAGGGAGTACTCATCCTATAGAAAGGACGGGTACTCCCGTGGTGCCACCTTAATTCGTTACGACTGTAACGCACTTTACCGTATCAAAAACAATACGTGTCTCTTGTATCGATGAGATCATGTCGCCAAAGCCTACTTCTTTCGTTTCGGTTTGGAAGCTCCGAAGCCCATTCCACATCAATCCCATACTGATTCGCACCAACCATCAGCTCTCTGACATGTTCATCATGTGTACTCTTCTTCATCAACGCTTGCATTTTTTTAAGTTGCACTCATTATAGACCTAACTTTTTTCATAAGTCAATATTTTTTTGAAAAAATTATTTTTTTCTTGTTTCAATATTATATTGACAAAACAATCTCTTTTTATGTAAATATAATAAATACTCTATTGAAATTAAGCTTTTTTGTCTTATATTTATATATCAAAAAAATAAATCATTGTCAAAAAACGCTTACATTTCAGAAAATTCATATTTCAGCATGGATTTTTCTGAATAATCATGATAGATTATGAATATGCATAACGCATCAAAAGACATGACAAAAGGAAGGGGAACTACATGAGTACGCAGATGTTAACTTTAACTTCTATCTCTATTTACATGCTCGGGATGTTAGTAATCGGCTATTTCGCCTATAAACGAACGTCCAACTTAACAGATTATATGCTTGGCGGGCGTACACTAGGCCCCGCAGTAACAGCATTAAGTGCTGGAGCATCCGATATGAGCGGTTGGCTTTTAATGGGATTACCCGGTGCAATGTTTAGCGTTGGATTAAGTAGTAGTTGGATTGCGATCGGCCTAACACTAGGCGCATACGCAAACTGGCTTTATGTCGCTCCTCGCTTACGTACCTACTCTGAAATTGCAAATAACTCTATTACTATTCCAGAATTTTTGGAACACCGTTTCCACGACAAATCTCACATGCTACGCTTAGTATCTGGACTTGTTATTATGATTTTCTTTACTTTCTATGTAGCTTCAGGGCTAGTTTCAGGCGCTGTATTATTTGAAAATTCCTTTGGTATGAACTATCATGTTGGATTATTCATTGTCGCAGCAGTTGTTGTAGCTTACACGCTATTTGGTGGTTTCTTAGCTGTAAGTTGGACAGACTTCGTGCAAGGAATCATTATGGTAATTGCTCTTATTCTTGTTCCTATCGTAACAATTATGAATTCGAATGGACTTGGACCTGCATTTGATACAATTCGATCTGTAGATCCAACACGCTTAGATATTTTTAAAGGTGCCTCTACTTTAGGAATGATTTCTTTATTCGCATGGGGCCTTGGTTATGTTGGACAACCTCATATTATTGTACGCTTTATGGCGATTTCGTCTGTAAAAGAAATTAAAAGCGCACGAAGAATTGGTATGAGCTGGATGATTTTCTCTGTTGTCGGAGCTATGTTTACTGGTCTTATCGGTATTGCTTACTATTCACAACAAGGGTTGACATTATCTAACCCAGAGACAATTTTCCTTGAACTTGGAAAAATTTTATTCCATCCACTTATTACTGGATTTTTATTAGCAGCTATTTTAGCGGCTATTATGAGTACAATCTCATCTCAGTTACTCGTTACTTCAAGTGCGGTAACTGAAGATTTATATCGTACATTCTTTAAACGTTCTGCTTCTGATAAAGAGCTTGTATTTGTCGGTCGTATGGCTGTACTTGGTATTGCATTAATCGGATGCGCTTTAGCGTTTAAACAAAATGATACGATTTTAGCTCTTGTTGGATATGCTTGGGCTGGATTTGGTTCTTCATTTGGACCTGCTATTTTATTGAGTTTATATTGGAAACGTATGACAAAATGGGGCGCGCTTGCTGGTATGATTTCTGGTGCTGCGACTGTTATTATATGGACACAATTTAAATTCTTAAAAGACTTCTTATATGAAATGATTCCTGGTTTCGCTATTAGTTTACTAGTGATCATAATTGTTAGTTTACTAACGCAATCTTCAAAAGAAGTTGAAGAACAATTTGAGAATTTTGAAAAACAACATAATCTATAAAGGGAAAGCTCTGCTGTTACAATAACAGCAGAGTTTTTTTAATCAAAGTTCGACAATCTTCTTCGCGAACTTAACAAATTCTTTATGTTTCGTTAAATTTAGCATAACACTACTCCTTTATAGTGTTAGTATCAGCACTTATACAGAAAGGGGACTCCAATATGTTAGCATCTTTCCAGCAACAACAAACACGAAAATTTTCACCTATTACAAACGCTTCTACTTCTTGTTTACACATACAACCTAAACCTACAATTTCCATTGCTCCTTCTGTTATTTCAGTTATTGGTGTTCATATGCAAAAAAATAAGTTAAAAATAAAAACTGGGCAAAGCACTGAATTATCAGCTTCTATTTCGCCAAAGCAAGCGACAAATCAAGAGCTTATTTGGACAAATATGAACTCTGATGTCATCACCATATATCCAAAAGGTGATACGGTAACGATTACTGGAAAAAGTGCAGGAAGAGTAGTCGTAATTGTTACAACTGCTGAAGGAAAATTCCGCGACTTATGTGTCATTCATGTACAACCTTATATAATAAATCCAAAGTAAAAGAGTGGCTTCCTTAGCCACTCTTTTACTTTGTTTCAATATTTGAGTTTTTACTCTTTACAAGATAGATAAATCGCTCCTTATCTTTAGGAGAAATAATCTCTGTTTCATATGCCCCGTAAGCAATTTCAAGTCGATCAAATGACAATGCATGAGCTGCTATTGGATTTTTCGTTTCGGAAATTTGTTTTATATCTCGTATAAATATGCGTTTTTTAACGAAACCGGATTGAATAGTAATGATTTCTTCCCCGACAATATATTTTGTCGAAAACCAACTCCAACTAAATAGGATAGCTAACGGAATTGTAAAAAATAAGAGAAAGTAGTCTCTCCCTACAAATATTGGTGCAAAACAAGCACTCACAACAATGAAAAAAACTGGATATAACCATGCATCTTTTTTTGATGGAAATTCCATTCCCCTCCCCCTTCTTCACCTAAATTTCTATAAAACAAAAAGAGAAGCCACACAACTTCTCTTTTCTCCTCCAACATTATAATTCCTGTGTATACACAGGCTCGTTCACCACATTTTTTGTTGTTCGTTTTTGTTGCTGTAGTAAGAAAACAGATACACCAAACAATACGAGCATGCTACCGATAATTTGCATTGCGTTTAATGTTTCTCCAAGTAGGAAGAACGCTAGTATCGATGCTCCAACTGGTTCTCCTAAAATACTCATTGAAATCGTTGTTGCATTCACATAATTTAACAGCCAGTTATTGATTACATGTGACACTGTCGGTACGACCGCAAGTAAAAGAAAAACAGTCCAGTCCCACTTCGTATAACCTGTAAAAGGCACTTGTAGCACGATATTATAAATTCCCATGAAAATACCTGCGAATGCAAAGACTGTAAAGCTGTAAATCCAGTGTGATACTTTTTTTACTGTCGTTTGACCAATAAATAAATAACCAACCACCGCTATTACACTTAAAAAGGATAATATATCCCCATAAATCGCTTGTTCACTTAGCCCTAAATCTCCCCACCCAATACACATTACGCCTAGTATCGCAATTCCCATTGTCGCAATGGCTGAGTATGTCGTTCTTTCTTTAAATAAGAAAAAGCCTCCTACTAAAGATACGATCGGTTGAAGTGCTAAAATAATCGTCGAACTAGCAACTGTTGTATGCTTTAAAGATTCAAACCATAAAAGAAAATGAAGCGCTAAAAAGAATCCAGATCCAATTAAAAATCCCCAATCTTTTATTTGAATCTTATGAAATTCTTCCCGTTTCTTCCAAACGATTGGCAGCATGATAAGTACGATAATCCATAATCGATACATACTTAAAATAGAAGATGGTGCTGAGGACATCTTTACAAAAACTGCTGCAAATGAAATGGCTATAATGGAAATTGCTAATGGTAGTGCGATTGATCTTTCTTGTTTCAAATCCTGTCTCCCCTCTCACCTGTAAAAATCCCACTTCATTATATCTGTTTTCTTTCATAACTTAAATACTAATTTTTTAGATTCTTCGTACCATTATGGTAAAATAGAAATTAAGGCACCTATTAGTGAATATTTCTTTCCTTTTCACTACAAGCGTCGCTCTTACAATCGTTACAGTAAATTTTTATTTAGGGGGATCTACATGAATCAAACAGTAGGGAGAATTGAAGAAATTTCATTTTATAGCACATCACTTCAAGAAGACGTTACGCTTCTCGTTTACTTACCAGTAAATTACACGCCATTACACAAACATACAGTTGTAATTGCACAAGATGGCAGAGATTATTTTCAGCTTGGTAAAGCACACCGTGTAATTGAAAGTCTTCGTGAAACGGAAGACATTGACCGTACAATTATTGTCGGTATTCCATATAAAAATGTACACGATCGTAAAGAAAAGTATTTCCCAAATGAAGTGAAAAATGCTGCGTATATTCGCTTCCTTGCTCATGAACTTGCACCATATATTGATGAAAATTATCCAACATATCAAATGGGCAAAGGACGTGTTTTAATTGGGGATTCCCTTGGCGGCACAGTTTCCTTTATGACTGCACTTATGTATCCGCATACATTTGGTAAAGTCGTTATGCAATCACCATTTGTTGATGAAACAGTGATGAACTTAGCAAAAGAATTCAAAGATCCACAGGCGTTAGAACTTTATCACGTCATTGGGACAGAAGAAACAGCTGTAAAGCGTACGGACGGACAAGTATCTGATTTCGTAGAACCAAACCGTAATTTGAATGCTCTTCTTACAGATCGAAATTTCATTACGCATTACGAAGAATTTGAAGGGAATCATACATGGAAGTATTGGCAAGCAGATTTACCGAAAGCCTTCTCTCATATTCTATCAATGAAATAATAGAGAGCAGTATTCAGAATAATTTGATATAATAGATAAAGAGATTTATTTTTCTCAAAATCTAACTAGACTTACAAAGGGAGGAATTGGAACATGAAATTAGGCATTGTAATTTTTCCATCTAAAATGATTCAAGATAAAGCGAACGGATTGCGTAAGCGTTATGATCCGCACTACGCATTAGTTCCGCCACATATTACATTGAAAACACCCTTTGAAACGCAAGATGATCAACTAGAATCGATTGTAAACGAGTTACATACAATCGCAAGTAAAACGAACCCTTTCACCCTTCATGTTGGAAAAGTCGGTTCATTCGCACCTGTTAATAATGTTCTTTATTTTAAAGTAGAAAAAACACCTGAACTTACTTTCTTAAATGAAGAAATGCATAATGGTTTCTTTACACAAGAACGCGAATACGCTTTCGTACCACATTTAACAATTGGACAAGGTTTATCAGATGCAGAGCATGCTGATGTATTAGGTCGATTACGTATGAAAGATTTCTATTATGAGCAACCTATCGACCGTTTCCATCTTCTATATCAATTAGAAAATGGAACGTGGACTGTATATGAAACATTCCACCTTGGAAAGGGGAACAACTAATTT
Organism: Bacillus sp. NPDC094064; assembly: GCF_050279585.1. Lineage (NCBI taxonomy): Bacteria > Bacillati > Bacillota > Bacilli > Caryophanales > Bacillaceae > Bacillus > Bacillus sp. NPDC094064. The sequence goes on along the minus strand of NZ_JBNNUI010000002.1, from coordinate 79,882 downwards.
GCACGCACAAATCGTACAAACAGACGAACAACTAAGAGATGCATTCTCTGTACGTAAGCAAGTATTTGTGAACGAACAACGTGTTTCTGCTGAAGAAGAATATGATGAGTTTGAAGAAACTGCTACACACGTTGTTATATATGATCATGATGTTCCAGTTGGCGCTGGCCGCTTTCGCATCGTTGATGGAATAGGAAAGATGGAGCGCATTTGCGTACTAAGTTCTCATCGCAAAAAAGGCATTGGAAAAATTGTTATGGATGCACTTGAAATACATGCGAAGGAAAACTCACTACCAAAATTGAAACTTCATGCCCAAACACATGCTGAAGATTTCTATACAAAACTTGGATACGTAACGACTTCTGATGTATTTATGGAAGCGAATATCCCGCACGTCGTAATGATAAAAGAATTGTAATTTGAAAACAGGAGGTAACCCCTCCTGTTTTTTACATTGCTATTTTCTTTTTCTTCCGCTAAAGTTAAATGTTGATGCTATAGTTTTGAAGGTGAATATATGACACAAGAAAAATTTTCACAAAAATCGTTAACACACGCTGACATTCCGCGAGCAACATATCATATTCCGAAAACATCTATTCATTTAATTATGGAAGAAGATGCAGACGCGGCGTATTTTCGTGCTCTCGAACAGCAGAACGTTTATTTAAACGAAAAACAATTAGAAGCAGTACGAACAACAGAAGGTCCTGTCCTTACATTAGCTGGTGCCGGAAGCGGGAAAACGTCCGTTTTAACAACTCGCGTCGGTTATTTAGTGAATGTAAAACAAGTTCATCCGCGAAATATTTTACTACTAACGTTTACACAAAAAGCAGCTGAAGAAATTCGAACGCGCGTAGCGAACTTACCTGGTATGAACCATGCTGCAAGCAGCTATGTTGTCGCTGGTACATTTCACTCTGTCTTTTTAAAATTGCTTCGTAGCCAAGGATATAATCAGCAAATTTTAGCAAATGAAAAACATAAACAAATTATGATAAAGAAAATTTTAAAAGAACTACGCTTGAAAGACGATTATGATGCAGAAACGATTCTCGCTATGATTTCACTTGAGAAAAACAAATTGAATCGTCCGAAAGATGTAAAAGCGAAGACACCAGTCGAGCAAGAATTTAAAGAAGTATATGAACGTTTTGAAGAGGTAAAACAACGATATAATTATATTGATTTCGATGATATCTTATTAGAAACATATTATATGCTAGAAAATAATGCGCCTTTGCTTACACAATTGCAACAACGGTTCCACTATATTGAAGTAGATGAGTTCCAAGATACATCGTATGCACAATATGAAATTGTAAAATTGTTAGCTACCCCAAGAAATAATTTATTTATCGCAGGGGATGATGACCAAGCTATTTATGGCTGGCGAGGAGCAAGTCACCAAATTATTTTATCTTTTCCAAAAGAATTTGATAACACTACGATTATTGCGCTTAATACGAATTATCGATCCAATCCATTTATCGTCGGACTTGGAAATGAGGTTATCAAACTAAATCAAGAACGTTTTGATAAAGAGCTATACTCTGTTCGTGAAGAAGGTGTACAACCATTTTACGCACGACCAGCTACGACTCTTGATGAAGCAAATCAAATTTTGCAGCTCATTCAAGAAAAAGTGGATAGCGGCGAACGTAACTTCAAAGATTTTTGTTTACTATATCGCACACACTCTGTAAGCCGTTCATTACTAGACCAGCTTACAATTCATAAAATCCCGTTTATTAAACACGGGGCGAGTCAATCATTTTACGAGCATTCTTTAATTAAGCCTGTATTAGATCATTTAAGACTGGTGATTGAACCGTTTCGACTAGAATCACTTTCAAATATATTACCAACGATGTATATCGGACGTGATGATTGCATTTCATTTATTGAACGTGAACAATGGAAATATGGTGAGGGACGTTTCCCTTCTCTTCTTCATTTCTTACTATTAAATCCGAGCTTGAAACCTTTTCAAGTGAAAAAGGTAAATGAGCGCATCGATTTTATTAAGTTTATAAAAGAATTAGAACCGAAAAAAGCATTAAAAGAAATTATTCATGGTAAAGGAAAATATTTAGAGTACTTACAAAGTAACGATCGTTCTTCCTTTACGATGCATAAAGATATACAAGAAGAAATGTTAGAAGAATTAATGGAGTCTGCCACTCGTTTCACCGATATTCCATCTTACTTACAATTTATTGATGAGGCGATTCAAGGTCAAAAAGAAATGGAAGCATTAAAAACAATGCCACAAAAAGATGCAGTTTCGCTTATGTCCATTCATAACGCAAAAGGTCTTGAATTTCCATGCGTCTTTTTACTTGGAGCGAGCGATGGGATTCTGCCCCATACTTCTTCTTTAAAAGATGCAAATGATCGCGTTACGGATACTTCTGAAGCTTTAGAAGAAGAACGCCGACTACTTTATGTTGCAATTACACGTGCAAAAGAAGAACTTTACATTTCCTCTCCGCAATTTTTCAGAGGAAAGAAATTAGATATATCTCGTTTTTTATATACAGTGCGAAAAGATTTACCTGAAAAGACATCCACTACATAAGGATGTCTTTTTCATATCACGTTATGTACATCCCCACTACATAAATTCCCTGTTTTTATCATATGAATTAACGTAATATCAACCATATCCCATTCATATTGTAATAGTGTATGTCAGAACTCACGATAAGGAGTGAACATAATGAGCTGCAATTGTAATGAAGATAACCAACATGATTTTGATTTTAATTGTGTATCGAATGTCGTTCGTTTTATACATGAATTACAAGAATGCGCAACCACAACGTGTGGATCTGGTTGTGAAATCCCATTTTTAGGAGCACATAATAGTGCTGCAGTAGCAAATACACGTCCTTTTATTTTATACAATAAAGCTGGAGAACCTTTTAAAGCATTTGCACCAGTAGGAGACCTTAAGCACTGTACTTCTTCGATTTTCCGTGTCGAGAGTATAGATGATGATGACTGCGCAGTATTACGTGTATTAACTGTAGTATATCATGATGGGACACCTGTAAAAGAAGGTGACGATCCAATTTGTACGTTTTTAAATGTGCCACATTCGAAGTTAAAATCGACTGCTGCTTGTCTTACTGTTGATTTAAGTTGCTTCTGTGCTATTCAATGCTTACGCGATGTTTCTATATAAAACTAAATACTAATTTAAGCATGGATTGGGTGGCAGAATTTTCTGCCACCCAATCCATGCTTAAAAGGTATTATTATGTATTTTTCTTAAAGTTAGGAACTTGTCTAGGGCATAGAACATGTCCCTTTCATTAACTAAAAGTAGACACAGATAAAGGAGTGAGAAACATGTTCTCTTCTGATCGTGGAGTAACTAAAATCGATTGCAAACCGCAACCAGCTAGCACACTACCTGCCTTTGGTTTTGCGTTCAATGCATCTGCACCTCAGTTTGCTTCATTATTCAAACCACTACTATTACCTAGCGTAAGTCCAAACCCAAATATTACTGTTCCCATCATAAATGATACAGTGAGTGTTGGAGACGGTATTCGAATTCAACGAACTGGTATTTATCAAATCAGTTATACATTATCCATAAGTCTTAATAATTCTAATACAATACCAGAAGCTGGCCGTTTCTTCTTATCATTAGATACACCACAAAACATTATTCCTGGCTCAGGTACAGCGGTCCGGTCTAACGTTATTGGTACTGGCGAAGTAGATGTATCCAGTGGTGTTATTCTTATTAACTTAAACCTTGGTAACTTAATTCAAATTGTACCAGTTGAATTAAGTGGAACTGTAGACATCCGTGCTGCAGCATTAACAGTTACACAAATTGGTTAGTAAAAAGCGGTGTTTCTTCATTGAAATACCGCTTTTATATTTATAATAAAAAACACTCACAGTAACATGAGTGTTTCATTCTCCATATTGTTTTATTATGTTCTTCTTTTTCCCACAATTACATCCCTTTTTCTTCACAAATCCTTGTTGCTCTAATTGCTCTTGATATGCCTGTTGTTGTGCATGGTGCTGTTGCTGTATATTATACCATTGCTGCAGATCATATGAATTTTGCCTTGGATTATTGCTCACAGCAAACATCTCCTCTACTATCAATTCTGTCTATTTACTATATGAACAACTCCTTATTTCCGTTCCCTCATTCGTTTAAACTCCGCTTTTTCTCGTATTATAAAAATATATTATTCTCCCATAAAATATCCTGTAATCGTTTCGATAATCGCTGCTGCACCCGCAATAGCTAATAATGCAAGTAACGGCTCCGCGACAATAGGGATCCACTTATATAAAACTAATAAAAAAGCACTAACCCATACACCTGTACACCAATAGCAGCTTAATAATTCGCCAATCCACTTTCTTAATCCTTTACCTTTCACCTTTGTAAAAGTTGCTACACTTCCATCTGGCTCTGTAATCTCTAATTCATCAATAAACGGTCTTCGTAAAAAGGCTGTGATTTTATCATAAACAATGAGACGAGTTAACCTAAAAGCTGCTAGTGCGAAAATAAAAAATAAAAGCCAACTTGTAAACAGCATGTTCCCACCTTCCCTTATCTTCTTTCGCCTATTTAAAAAAAAAGGTCTTGAGGTTGTGACCAAATCTCCCCGACTCCAATATCTTATTAATGTAAATACAAACAAGAAGATAAGGAGTGACATTAATGAGTTGTAACGAAAATAAACACCATGGCTCTTCTCATTGTGTAGTTGACGTTGTAAAATTCATCAATGAATTACAAGATTGCTCTACAACAACGTGTGGATCTGGTTGTGAAATCCCATTTTTAGGAGCACATAATAGTGCTGCAGTAGCAAATACACGTCCTTTTATTTTATACACAAAAGCTGGCGAACCTTTTAAAGCATTTGCACCAGTAGGAGACCTTAAACACTGTACTTCCTCGATTTTCCGCGTTGAAAGCGTAGATGATGATAGCTGCGCTGTACTACGTGTATTAACTGTGGTATATCATGATGGGACACCTGTAAAAGAAGGTGACGATCCAATCTGTACGTTTTTAAATGTGCCACATTCGAAATTAAAATCGACTGCTACTTGCCTTACTGTTGATTTAAGCTGTTTCTGTGCGATTCAGTGCTTACGCGACGTTTCTATCTAATAAGTGAAGTAAACTAAAAAACTATTGGGGTGGTAGAACATTTCTACCACCTTTACATATTTATAAACCAGCCATATCAATCGATTTGATATCTTCAATAGATAACTTAATATCTCGCATAGTATTTGGCGGCATAATGGATACAATACCATTACGGTACGATATAATCGAGCCGATATATGAGAGCGTCGCTGTTTTTATTCTGCATCTTATTTTCGGAATGTAATGAGGGCGATTTAATAAAAAATGAATTTTCTCCTCATTATTCATATCCTTAAATGATTTATTGTACGGAACCGTTCTCACTTGCTCTTCTTGTTCTTGTTCCTCTTCTTCTATTTTTTCTTCTACTTGCTGCTCTTCTTGTTGTTTTTGTTCTAGTATCTCTTCCACAGCACTACTTACAATATTTTCATTTCTATTATTTTGTTCTTTTCGATTCTCATTTTCAAAGTTTGTAAGAATAATTCTTTTTATTTTCGTCGTAGCAAGTTCTAAATTTACTTGCGTGATATATAACAACGGTTTTCCAACTGTTGAGCTTTTATTTTTATTTTTCACACTCGTCCCTCCCACTTCCATACGTAGCTGGATAAATCGTGTACTATTATAGTTATATTCATCAAGCGGCAAGAACTTTCGTAAAAATCTTTCTTTCTAAGAACAATAAAAAAGGGCAGCCTCAATGTTTAGAGACTACCCTTTAAAAATTATAATCAATATTTATCCTAAAATATGATATCCTGAATCAACGTGAATATTTTCTCCTGTTACACCGCGTGCTAAATCACTAAATAAGAATACTGCTGTATCGCCAACTTCTTCTGGAGTTGTTGTACGGCGAAGTGGTGCGCGCTCCTCGATTTCTCTTAAGATTGAGTTGAAATCGCCTACACCTTTCGCAGATAACGTACGAATTGGTCCTGCAGAAATAGCATTAACGCGAATACCATGTTGGCCTAAATCGTTTGCTAAATATTTTACGCTCGCTTCTAATGAAGCTTTCGCAACACCCATAACATTATAGTTTTTCACAACGCGCTCGCCGCCAAGGTATGTTAACGTTAAAATATTTCCGCCTTCTGTCATTACTTTCTTCGCTTCTCTTGCTACAGCTGTTAAAGAGAATGCACTAATATTTTGTGCAAGTAAAAATCCGTCGCGAGAAGTATCTACAAATTCACCTTTTAAATCGTCACGATTTGCAAAAGCAATACAGTGTGCAACACCGTGAATTGTCCCAACTTCTTGCTTAATCGTTTCAAAGCAAGCTGTAAGCTCCTCATCATTCGTTACATCACAAGGTAATACAAGTGATTCTTGTCCTTCTAATGTGTCTGCTAATTCACGAACATTTCTTTCTAAACGTTCTCCTGCATATGTGAATATTAATTTTGCGCCTGCATTATGCAAAGAGCGAGCAATTCCCCATGCAATACTTCTTTGGTTCGCAACGCCCATAACAACAAATGTTTTCCCTTGTAATAGTTCCATGATATATCCTCCCAGAAATACTTATACTTGTTATTAGTACCTGATACTTATAATTATAGTACCATAAAACCTCTTAAAGGCAAACAAAAAAGTCATTAACATAAAATTTGCTAATGACTTTTGTTTCTATAAAAAACCGTTCTAATCCTTCTTCCCAAGAAGGTATTTATAAAAAAGCGAAACCTATTACTCTTTATATTGTTTATCGAAAACTCTCCGAAAATATTTACGGTTATATTCAATTGCAGCATTATTCGGAACATAAGAAGCTGCTAATTCATTGTAATAATAAGCTTTCTCTTGATTTCCTAACTTGCTATAACAAATACACATTTGTAAATATGGTAACCATGTGTAGCTTGCTGGACTATGAAAAGGACTATCCTTTGCCATTGGTACTTCTGTTGCAAGTTTAAACCAAAATATCGCTTCATTATATTTTTCTTGTTCCATATATATATCCTATTCTTGTACAATTCTCTCCTCTTGGAATATCATAGCGAAAAGATTTCGTACAAGATTCAATTGCCTTTTCCCAATCCCCCAATTTTGCATAACAATCCCCTAACTTACCACATGCATAGATTTTCTCTTCATACCAACCTTCGTCTTGATTAAGAAATGTTTCATATAGTAAAACTGCATCCAAACATCAACCTATTGTATTTTCTTCAGCGCGAACAATCATACATAAACTAATTGTAGTCCTTTTCTTGTTCAACACCATCCCCCTCTTCCAAATCAATCATATGTTATACGTACAATAAACTTTCCATTTTTTAACTTGTTCAATAGTTCAAGATTTCTTTTCCATAATTCAAATGTCCGTGTCATTTTCTTCTAGTTTTTCACCTACTATATAATGAACGCTTTCTGGAGGTGAATCTATGTCAAATAATAATTATTCAGACGGATTAAATCCTGATAAATCTTTATCAGCTAGTACATTTGATCCTAACCTTGTAGGACCGACCGGAGATACTGGGCCGACTGGTGACACTGGACCGACCGGAGATACTGGGCCGACTGGAGACATTGGACCGACCGGAGACACTGGACCGACTGGTGACATTGGACCGACTGGTGACATTGGGCCCACTGGTGACATTGGGCCCAATGGAGGTACTGGACCGACCGGAGACATTGGACCGACTGGAGACACTGGGCCGACCGGAGACATTGGACCGACTGGCGACACTGGACCGACCGGAGACATTGGACCGACTGGAGATACTGGACCGACTGGAGATACTGGACCGACTGGAGATACTGGACCGACTGGCGACATTGGACCGACTGGAGATACTGGACCGACTGGAGATACTGGACCGACTGGAGATACTGGACCGACTGGAGATACTGGACCGACTGGCGACATTGGACCGACCGGGGCTACCGGACCGACCGGAGACACTGGACCGACTGGTGACACTGGACCGTCTGGATTAGGTCTTTCAGCAGGACTATATGCATTTAATTCTGCTACAAGTAGCCTTTCTCTCGGAGTGAATGATCCCGTACCATTTAATTTTCTCGGATTTCAGTTTGGTACAGCAATTTCTCAATTGGACGCTGATACTTTCATCATACATGAAGCTGGATTCTATAAAATTACGGTTATCGCATATACGGCAGCAGTAAGTGCATTAGGTAGCCTTGCAATTCAAGTAGGCGGTTCTAATGTACCAGGTGCAGGCACAAGCTTAATCTCGGTTGGAGCGCCTCTCGTTATCCAAGCCATTACACAAATTACAATAACCCCATCAATGGTTGAAGCTGTCGTTACAGGAACTGGATTATCTCTAGCTTTTGGTACAAGTGCATCCATTATTATTGAAAAAATCGTTTAACTTTTTACTTAGCAGTAAAACTGATATCAGTTTTACTGCTTTTTCAGTTAGGAATTCAATCATGCAACTTTCACTACCTACATAATCATATTGTTGTATGACATTTTGCAGTTGCTTATCCTGAAACTGATATTTACACCCTGTTGAATAAATACGACTTTTTACAAAATACTACAGACTATAGAACAGCTCTCCTTAGCGCCTACCAATGGTGCAAAGGTTCTTTACAATATTATCGGAGTCTACCAGATCTCATTCCAGACGCACATGTACGTCTTTCTCATTGTTTGGATATAATTATTAAAGAGTTAGATGATTAAGCTATTCGATAAAATAAAAAATGTATGAACTATATACATGATTCGTATAGCTCATACATTTTTCTAAACTACAAAACCCATTCATATAAAAAGCAGTAGAAAGGAATACATACATTGAAAGATTCAAATTCTCAATATCAAATAGACTACGTATTACTACTCATTTTATTTGCCATTGGGACTGTTAGTTGTTTTGCTATTGCAAGCGCACAAACCTCTTTACCACCATTTTTACAAAACGTAAATTTTGTACTAAAGCAAATTCAATGGTACTTCATTGGGTTTATAGCCATTGGTGTCATTATGATTATCGATTTCGATCGTTACCAAAAAATTGCCTGGTATTTATATAGCTTTGCAATGGTACTGCTAATTGGGCTAGAACTTCAAGTCCCAGGTGCTGTTACAATTAAAGGGGCTACCGCTTGGTACAGACTTCCAGGCATCGGAAATTTCCAGCCGTCTGAAATTATGAAATTGTTTTTAATTATCGTCATTGGACGAATTATAGCGGATCATAATGAAAAATATTTTTTCCGAACAATACGCGAAGATTTTATATTACTCGGAAAAATATTTGCAACGAGTTTGCCACCACTACTCCTTATTGCGAAGGAACCTGATTTAGGAAATACGATGGTCATTTCAGCGATGCTCGCAGCAATGATACTAGTGTCTGGTATACGATGGCGTTTCATTTTTGGATTAACCTCTGTCAGTTGTGCTGCAGGTTCTGCCCTAACATATATTTATTTCGCTCATACGGAATTCTTCAAAGAACATATCTTAAAAGAATATCAATTAAACCGATTCTACGGCTGGTTAGCACCTTACGAATATGATGCGCAAGGCTATCAATTAAGACAAGCATTCTTAGCTGCTGGATCAGGAGAAATGCAAGGAAAAGGCTGGGAAAATGGACAAGTATATTTTCCAGAACCACATACAGATTTTATTTTCACGAATGTCGCTGAACAATTTGGTTTTTTAGGCGCAAGTGTCATTATTTCACTTTTTTTCTTACTCATTTTCCGAATGATTCATATCGCTTTAGAAAGTAATGACCCTTTCGGTAGTTACATTTGCGCTGGTACAATTGGCATGTTTACTTTTCAAGTATTCCAAAACATCGGAATGACAATCGGGTTACTCCCTATTACAGGGATCACATTACCTCTTATGAGCTACGGAGGAAGTTCGCTACTTACATACATGATTGCGATTGGATTCATTTTAAATGTTCGCTCAAGAACGAAAATCTTTATGTTTAAATAAGCCACACAAAAAACGGTATTTTTATCTCTATCCTTTTTTAGTTATACTAATGAAAAATAGGCTGGAGGTTTACATATGAAATATGACATTATAGGTGATATTCACGGCTGCTTCCAAGAGTTTCAAAATTTAACAACGAGATTAGGATATAACTGGAATAGCGGCCTGCCGGTTCACCCTGACAAACGTCAACTTGCATTTGTTGGTGATATTACAGACCGCGGTCCTCATTCATTACGTATGATTGAAATTGTATGGGAACTCGTCATAAATCAAAAAGAGGCTTATTACGCTCCTGGAAATCACTGCAATAAACTATACCGCTTCTTCCTTGGGCGTAATGTAACAATCGCTCACGGGCTCGAAACAACTGTTGCCGAATATGAAGCATTACCTTCTCATAAACAAAGTATTATAAAAGAAAAGTTCATCACTCTTTATGAACAATCGCCTCTCTACCACATACTAGATGAAAAAAGAGTAATCGTATGTCACGCCGGGATCCGGCAAGATTACATAGGAAGACAAGATAAAAAAGTACAAACGTTTGTATTATACGGGGATATTACAGGTGAAAAACACGATGATGGCTCACCTGTCCGTCGCGACTGGGCTAAGGAATATAAAGGGGACGCCTGGATTATATATGGACATACACCTGTAAAAGAACCTCGCTTTGTAAATCATACAGTCAATATCGATACTGGTGCTGTATTTGGTGGTAAGCTAACTGTACTACGTTATCCTGAAATGGAAACTGTTTCTGTCCCTTCTTCCCTGCCTTTTGTCGCTGAGAAATTCCGCCCAATCTCATAAAGCCTCTTACTTTGTATAGTACAATTCATCAATTACAGGGGATTACCGTATTTTTAGGCGTATTTCATATAAAAACTAAATAAAGTAATGAAAAAAAGATGCAATAAAGTGCATCTTTTTTTCATTACCCTACATATAATGTCGCAGGAGGTGACAGAATGAAGAAAAAATCTTCTAAACAAAAAAGAAAATTCCCGCCTTTATATCTGCCTATGTACGGAATTAACAACTGGTGCGGTATTCGAGCTGCAGCTTTAGAAGAACTGGAAGAACAAAAGTCATCAAAAAAAAGCAAAGCAAGAACAAAATATGTCTCTTTAGAAAATACTGTAATGAGCCGCATAATCGATAATAGAAAAACGAAGATGCAGCCAAAAAGCAAACCTCTCTCTACTCCTGATGAGCAGGTAATACATTCTGAGCAAACAGAGAAAAATAAAGAGGAAAATATCCCTGTAGTAATAAATAAAAAAGCGGAACTAGAAATTCCAGCTACTATTATAAATCAAGTAAAAAAGATAAAAGAAGCATTAGCTCCATCAAATGATGTACAAACAGAAAAAACTATCATAATTCAGACCCCTACACCTGAAAATACAAAAGTAAAAAAAGGAAGCCGGTATGCACATGCAGAGGGTCTTCACTCTCATGCAGAAGGGGCAGCTTCACATGCAGAAGGGCTTCTTACACACGCAAAAGGTCCTTTCTCTCATGCAGAAGGATCCAAAACAGAAGCAACTGGACATAGTTCGCATAGTGAAGGAAGTGAAACGACAGCAGGCGGCTCTTATTCTCATGCGGAAGGTAAACATACGATCGCTTTAGGCGAAGCAGCACATGCAGAAGGAACCGCAACTATCGCTAACGGATTCTCTTCTCATGCGGAAGGTATGCATACATCAACAGCTCAATTTGCAGGTAGCCATATTATGGGGCGCTTCGGCACGGCAGAAGAATCTTATTCTTGGTTCATTGCAAATGGAACAAACGACACTGACCATAATATAGGTGCAAAATGGCTTGCTCATAATGGAGAAATGTACATTGAGGGCGCTTCTTACAATGCAAGCGGAACAGATTTTGCACAAATGTTTGAAACAGAAGACAACAAGCCAATTGATGTCGGTTATTTCGTTACATTTAGTAACGAAGAAAAAATTCGGATCGCTACTTCAAACGATTCATTCCTGTTAGGCGTGTCTAGTGCCACGCCCGCTATCATCGGAAATAGTGGTGCTTTAAACTGGAAAAATCGCTATGAAACGGATAACTTCGGAAGACGACAATATACAAAGACGGCAACTCAAGACATACAACCCCTCTTAAATACAAACTTGGATCCAACTTGCAAATATATAGCAAGAAAGGATCGGGCCGAGTGGATTCCCGTCGGCTTAATTGGACAAATGTTAGTACGTGATGATGGAACGTGCGAAACTCATGGATATTGTCGCCCAAATGATGATGGCATTGCTACAAAATCCGAAAGTGGTTTTTTCGTTATAAAACGTACGGGTGATAATCAAATTTTAATATTATTCCGCTAAGAAAAAGGGAACAAAATTCTTCATTACATAAGAATTTTGTTCCCTTTTTAAACATGTCTTAATAGCTCTTTCATATCGAGTGGAATTGTCGTAGTAAACGACATTTCCTTTTCTAAAATAGGATGATAAAACGTCAAAGATGTACTGTGAAGTGCTTGTCGTTTCATCTCATCCCTTCTTCCTCCATATAAGTCATCACCAAGCAACGGATGTCCCATATGCGCCATATGTACACGAATTTGATGCGTTCTTCCTGTCTCCAGTTCAAGCGATACATGCGTCTTATGACAGGCGCTATCAATCACTTTAAAGTGAGTAACTGCCCTCTGTCCATCCTCACAAACGGTTCGCTCAATAATGCTATCCGATTTTCGCCCAATCGGTGCGTCAATCGTTCCTTCTCGTTCTAACATCTCTCCATGAACGACTGCTTCATACGTTCGTCTCACAGCTTTTTGCTGATGCTGTTTCGATAAAAGATGATGCACAAAACGATTTTTTGCAATAAGCATAAGCCCTGAAGTATCACGATCTAACCTTGTTACAATATGCACCGTACTTGCAAGATGCTGCTTATCGTAATGAGATAAAAGCGCATTGGCCACACTCCCTACCGGATGTTCTCTAGACGGAATCGTTGACATATTCGCTTCTTTATCGATGACAAGAACTGCATCATCTTCATATACAATGCTTAACGGGATGTCTTCTGCAATCATCCCTTCACTTCTTTCTTCCACTGGAAAAAAGACACGCAACTCTTCACCAGCTTTTAGCTGATGACGAACACTCGTATGTTGGCCATTTATTTCAATTGCTCCGCCACGAAACTTTATATCCGTTAAAGCGGCTTTAGAAATCTCTTTCGTTTTTAAAAACTCCCTAACTAAAGTTCCCTCTTCAGCCGGCCCTATATCCCATTTCAACGTAAATCTGTTCAAATATATAAACCCTTTCTATTTATCTGCAACAAACGAGTCACGAACTCGTTTCCAGAACGGGAACGGACGAAAACGAACAAACCGCACTTTCTCGTTTGCAACGCGATACTGAATTGATTTCACATCTTGATGAACCATCGTTAAATGATCCACCGTAATTTGTAAGTTCATTCCTGCAGCCGGTTTCAACACACATGTATGATGCTTCGGCAATACGAGTGGCGAGCCTACAGTACGAAACACACGGTTGTTAATAGATGCCATTTCTGCAATTTGAATCGCTTCAATAGAAGGGTGAATAATTGCCCCGCCAAGCGCTTTATTATAAGCGGTACTTCCTGAAGGAGTAGAGATACAAAGACCATCACCACGGAACGTTTCAAAATACTCTCCGCGTATTTCCACTTCTGTTACTAATGTACCTTCCGCACTTTTTACAGTCGCTTCATTCATCGCCAAATACTGTGACTCTTTACTACCATTCACATAGCGAATAATCACTTCTAAAAGTGGATATTCCACCACTTGGAATGGTGTTTTCGCAATTGCAATTACTAATTTCTCTACTTCTGTCGGTAACCAATCTGCATAGAAACCTAAATGCCCTGTATGTACGCCAACAAATGCTGTTTCATCTAATCGATCATAATAGCGATGAAACGCATATAAAAGCGTTCCATCTCCCCCAACAGAAATTACAATATCGGGTTCCTTTTCATCCATTATAAATCCAAAATCTAACAAATACTCTTTCATCGTACTTGCTAGTGTATCTGATGATTGATCTCCCTTTGACATAATTGTAAATTTCATCGCCCAACACCCTTTAGTTTATGATTCGGAATCTTTCGCTTCTTGCTTTCTTGAAAAAATCTTCTGCGCTTCTTGAATTTCAAGGCGAATAGAAGACATTTCTTCATCTAATAAAAACGCTGCTTCCGCTGCACGTTGTAAGCGTATTTTAATATCTTCAGGAAAACGCCCACTATATTTATAATTTAAAGAATGCTCAATTGTTGCCCAAAAGTTCATTGCTAACGTGCGTATTTGGATTTCTACCAATACCTTTTGTTCCCCCTGTATCGTTTGAACAGGGTAACTAATGACAACGTGATAAGAGCGATAACCGCTATCTTTTTTTTGCGTGACATAATCACGTTCTTCCACGATTTCAAAGTCATTTCGTTTTCGAAGATATTCTACAACAGGCTTAATCTCATCCACGAATTGACACATCATTCTAAGACCAGCAATATCCTGCATATCTTCTCTCAACCGATCTAACGGTACATTTCTTTTTTCCGCTTTATCGATAATACTCGCAACTGATTTCACTCGTCCAGTTACAAACTCAATTGGGGAATGCTCCGTCAACATCGTAAACTGTGTACGCATTCCTTTTAGTTTCACTTTCAGCTCTGCCACCGCTTGGTGGTAAGGTGCTAAAAATTCTTCCCAATTTCGATTCATTTCAACCACCACCAAAATCAATCCATTTGCTTATAGAAATACTTTTTCTACAGCAGTTACTAATTCTTCTCCGTAATTTGCATTACCTTCAATATTTTCAACTAAATATTCTACTTCTTCTTTTAATCCTTCTAATTCCATTTCAACATCATTCACGTGAATAAACATTGCTGCATCTTTATTCATCGCTTCATGCATTGCTTCCCAGCATGTATGCGGAATACTTACATAAATGAAAGATGATTCGTTTTCTAAGATATATAAAAATGATAAATTGTCTGAGTCTACAAGTACGTGATTACGCGTACTTAACTCCTTTACCTCTATTTCAGTATTTTCTGCACAAAAAATAAGAGCATTCTCTCTCTTTTCTACGCTCTTAACTTGGATTTTATTTTGCATGCTCTAACTCCTCCATCTCAACTTCCTGTCTTACTTAACAGTATTATTGTATCATAACATGGACGCAAACAAATAAAACATTGAACCAAATTTGCGAAAAAGCGATAATGTGTTAAGAATTATTTTTCAAAAGGAGCTCATACAATGACACAAGAAATTGAAATTGAATTTAAAAATATAGTTACAGAAGACGAATTCAGTACATTATGTCAATCATTTTCTATTAATGCCTTTACAAAACAAGTGAATCACTACTTTGAAACACCGAGCTTTTCATTAAAAGAAGCTGGCTCTGCACTTCGTATTCGTCATAAAGGGGAAACTTATACATTAACTTTGAAACAACCTGCAGAAGTTGGCTTGTTAGAAACGCATCAAGTCGTAACAGAAGACGAAGCAAGAATGATGATGGAAACAAATACAATCATTGAAGGGCCTGTAGTAGATCAACTACACAAATTACAAATTCCTGTTTCCGCTTTAACTTATATGGGTAGTTTAACAACAGAAAGGGCAGAAACGTTATTTGAAGGCGGAACGCTTGTCTTTGACCATAGTTTCTATTACAATCACGATGATTATGAAATTGAATTTGAAGTACAAGATGAAGAAACAGGAAAAGCTGCATTTATTCGTTTATTAACACAACATAACATACCAATCCGTCATACAAATAACAAAGTAAAACGCTTTTTCCTTGCCAAACAAAACAAAGCACGCTAAAGTGAAAATTCCACTAGTGAATACGTTCTACTAGTGAATCCATCTCACTAAAAAAGAAAAGAAAATGATCCATTTGCAACATGGAGAATACGCAACGAATGTTTGAGAGGCTGTTTATTTGCCCTCTCGAACATTCCATTGCTACAATAGATATACATTTCATGGAAAAAGGAGTTTATAAAGGATGAGCAAGCAACCGATGACACCATTTGAAGCAATTGGCGGTGAACAATGCATTGCAATATTAGTAGACACATTTTATTCCTATGTCAGTAAACACCCTGACTTATCTCCCATCTTCCCAGATGATTTAACAGAAACCGCTAGGAAGCAAAAACAATTTTTAACACAATATTTAGGTGGTCCTAATTTGTACACTGAAGAACATGGTCATCCTATGTTACGAGCACGCCATCTTCCGTTTGAGATTACTCCAAAACGAGCAGAGGCTTGGCTATCATGTATGGAGAGAGCAATGGATGATACAGGAGTGCACGGTCATATAAGAGAGTTTGTTTTTGAACGTTTAGCATTAACTGCTCAGCATATGGTTAATACTCCAGACGAAACAGGTGAAGTGTAATGGATAAGCAGGAAGCAAAGCATATAAATATGCCATCTCCTTCCGCATGTGAGCATAAGTCTGTAGAAGCATATTTATTTATTGATCCACTTTGTAAAGATTGCTGGGAAATTGAGCCCTTTATTATTAAACTATGGCTTGAATACGGGAAATACTTCTCTATTCGTCATATCGTAACAGGGAAAGTGGATGGAACGAACGCTTCCTCACACAAATGGAATAAACCTGCTAATATTCGATTTGTGTGGGAAAAGACAACAAGTTTACAAGGTTTTTCATGTGACGGAAAGGTACATATGCAAGAAGCATCATCAACACCATATTTAGTTTCGATGGCCATTAAGGCCGCGGAATTACAGGGCCGAAAAGCAGGTTCGAAGTTTTTGCGAAAGCTCCAAGAATACATTTTCCTTAAAAATGTATCAAACCCTGACTGCGAATTATTACTTGCATGTGCGAAAGATAGCGACATTGACGTAGAAGAATTTAAAAAAGACCTACATTCTGCTAGCGCAAAAAAAGCTTTCCAATGCGACTTGAAATTCACGAATGAGATGCATATTACAGAAATACCTTCCCTCGTCTTTTTTCATGCGAATTCAGATGAAGAAGGTATTAAAATTGCTGGAACTTATTCCTATGACGTATACGTACAATTATTGAAAGAGCTCATAAAATGTGAAATTGAACCAGAACCGTTACCACCTTTAGAAGTATTATTAGAAGCAACACAATTTATCTCTTCAAAAGAAGTAGCATTTATATATGACTGCCCGCAACAAGAAATCGAGCGCGAACTAAAAAAATTGCAACTGAAACGAAAAGTACAAATGATTGAGGTAAAATGTGAACGGTATTGGAAATGGATAGCAAAAGAAAAAGACCTGGTGTAAACACCAGGTCTTTTCTTTACGGCTTATAAAAATATTAAAGGGGATGGGAGAAATTTTCACGTTCAAACAAAGGGGTATATGTTTGTATGTGAATTCGTTCACGCTTATTATATTACAAGATTCGACGTCAGATGACAACCCCTTTTGTCGAATTTCACACTTTTGTCACATTCTAAACGTTTTCATTTTTGAATAAGCTATATAAAAGCTCTTTAGGAGGTGTTTCTCATTAAAAAATCCTATATTTTACTCATTTTTTTATGTGTTCTCGTTTCTTTTTTCTTGTATATTCTCTCTCTATTACAAGCTTTCCCTAAAATTATTGCCTTCCCTCTTTTATTTGGAGTCATCGTCATTGCTCTTTCCTCTTTCAATCATAGAAAACGATTTAAAAGGTTTTAACTTCAAAAATCAACTGTAAAAATGTCTTCTAATTTAGAAAAAGCAAGGGAACTTACCACTTTTTTTCGACAAATATCGACAAATTACTTTTAACAAGAAAAGACGAGGATAACTCCCTCGTCTTTTCTATTACTTTTCTTCAAATAGTAATGCTTCTAATTCATTTAATTTTTCTTCGAATACTTGTAATGCTTCTTTTACCGGTTCTGGAGATGCCATATCTACCCCTGCTCTTTTCAACACTTCAATCGGATAATCAGAGCTTCCTGCCTTTAAGAATTCGTTAATGTAACGTTCTACCGCTGGCTGACCTTCTTCTAAAATTTGTTTCGATAAAGCTGTTGCCGCACTAAATCCTGTTGCGTATTGATATACGTAATAGTTGTAGTAGAAGTGCGGAATGCGAGACCACTCTAAGCCAATTTCTTCGTCGATTACTAAAGCGTCACCGAAATATTTCTTATTTAAATCGTAGTAGATTTCCGTTAACATGTCTGGCGTAACAGCATGTCCTTCTTGTACTTTCTTATGAATAATATGCTCAAACTCTGCGAACATCGTTTGACGGAATACAGTACCACGGAATCCTTCTAAGTAATGATTTAATAAATATAGACGCTCTTTCTTATCTTCTGTCGTTTTTAATAAATAATCATTTAGAAGCGCTTCATTACAAGTTGATGCTACCTCTGCAACGAAGATTGAATAATCCCCATATACGTGCGGCTGTGTCTTTCTTGTATAGTAACTATGCACCGAATGACCAAACTCATGAGCAAGTGTAAATAAATTATTCACATTATCATGCCAGTTCATTAAAATATACGGATTTGTCCCGTATGCGCCAGATGAATATGCTCCGCTTCGTTTTCCTTTATTCTCATACACATCTACCCAACGATTTTCATATGCTTCTTTCAAAATTTCAACATACTCATCACCAAGTACGTTTAAAGATTTTACTAACAGGTCTTGTGCCTCTTCATATTTCACGTTCATTTTCACTTCTGGTACGAGCGGTGTGTATAAATCGTACATATGAATCTCATCAAGTCCTAGTGCTCGCTTACGAATATCAATGTAACGATGTAATAAATGTAAATTGTCATTTACTGTTTCAACGAGTTGATCGTATACTGCTTCTGGAATATTATTATTGCTTAATGCAGCTTGGCGAGCAGAATCATATTTACGAACACGTGCATTGAAATTATTACGTTTCACTGCTCCGCTTAACGTACTTGAGAATGTGTTCTTAAACTTCCCATACGTCTCATAAACAGCTTTAAATGCATCTTCGCGAACACGGCGATCATCACTTTCTAAAAACTGAATGTAACGGCCATGTGTAATTTCTATTTCTTCTCCATCTTCACCTTTAATAGATGGGAATTTTAAATCCGCATTATTCAACATACCGAATGTATTACTTGATGCGTTCATAACTTCAGACGCTTCTGCTAATAAAGCTTCTTCCGCTTCAGATAATACGTGCGGACGTTGACGTGTAATTTCTTCTAATGCATGTTCATATATACTTAAATCTCTATTTTCTTGTAAGAAAGTTTGTAGCGTAGCTTCTGAAATAGATAAAATTTCAGGTACGATATAAGCTGTGCTACTAGATACTTGTGAATATAAATTTGTTGCGCGATCATTTAACGCTTGATACACAGAGTTTGTTGTATCTTGATCGTAACGCATATGTGCATATGTATATAGCTTACCTAATCGCATTGAAATTTCATCTTCATATTGCAATGCCTCAAGCAAATTGTCTGCAGAGTCTCCAAGCTTCCCTTTAAATTCAGTTAACTTTGGCAATAGCTCTTTAATAGCTTGAAATTCCTTTTCCCATTCTGCATCTGTTTGGAAAATATCTTCTAATCGCCACGTATTTGCTTCTTCAATCTCATTACGATCTGGCAATGTTTTTGCTTTGTTTTGTTCAGACATTCTTTAAGCCCTCCTTTAAATATCTCTACTTAAGTACAATTCGTTTTTTCTTATGTAATTCCTTCACGATCACTCTTTATTATATCCCCTTTTCCTTTTCCCATGTTGAACTTTGTCTCAAATAGAGATAGTGCATACGTTAAGCAAATTTCATCATGTTTCCAAACTTCTTCCTCTGTTTGTAACATAACTACATCCCTTATTTTTTGGTACGTATAATTCCCTACTTTATGCAACACACCTACATAACATAAAAAGGTCATATATTCCGTAACTGCTACTTTCCATATGTGCTGCGAAAAATATGGTAGTAGACGTCTCTTCGTATACTTTTTCACATTATTACATACGTATTGAAGGGAAATACAGTCCCCTACCGCAAGCTCACCGATACACTTCATATATATGTAAGCTTGCCATATAAATGGATTTGTTTGAAACGCAAATGAGGAGGGAAGCGGAACACCAATTTCAGAAGGAAAGCTCGCTGGAGGGCATTTTAATTGATATAAATGGCGTAATAGTGACTTATAATTATAATTCCAAATTGGCAGAGCGTTTTGCCGGAAATAGTTCTTCCTTTTCTTCCATTCTTGCTCTATTTTTTCTTTTTGGAAAGGAACAGCAGAAAAGAGCATTTCAACAGTAGTCGTATCACTTGATAAATAAATAGTATGTGAGAAAGAGACATTTGTAGAAAACGGCGTGATAAATACGCATTTCATAAATGATTTTTGTTTCGGACAGAAAAAAATAAGAAGTGGCTGAGGATAAGATTGTAAGGAGAAAGCCAAAAACGAGGAGAATTTCATCCAATATGCAGATTGCTTTTTTAATTGATTTCCACCAATAATCCAGATGACCTGTATACCAGCTTGCCAATACGAGTATGTTCGTTTCGAAAGCTGCTCTATGGAAAGATTCGCGCATTGATATTCAATCGCAACTTTTCTACCTGCTCTCTCCACGAAAATGTCTGGTCTTTGCTGAATTTCCGGAAGGTAATGTTCTATATTCACATGAAACTTTTGACGTTTCAACCATCTATATAGCACTTCTTTACCGTGCATATGATATATAGATTCTGCTTCATAAAAAGCAAGACATACATTCGCTTTCTTATGAGCAAAATGCCAACTTTTTTGTGTCCCTAATTTCATGCGCACTTCCTTTCCGCAAGCTACGCAAAAGAAGCGTTCCTTTTTGCGCATACGTTGTAAAAGCTCTTCATCACGATTATAAAGCAGATGAATTTTCTCTCCGTTTTCTCTTCTAGCGATAAACATGAGAATCACACCCTTTCTGCTCCTTATATTCTACAATTTGTTACAAATTCCTTTAAAAAAGAGATGTCCTAATTTCGGACATCTCTTTCTATAACAACGGTGATAATAGCCGATACGCCGATTCCACAATTCGTCTATGGAGACGTCTTTTATGAAAACGATCGACATGAATTTCACTTGATTCTTCTAGATCTTCTTTAAAGTCTTGAACGAGTTTTCGAATGCTGTCTGTATCATATAAAAAGGCATTTACTTCAAAATTCAAATGAAAACTTCTCATATCCATATTTGCTGTCCCAATCGAAGCCAAATCAGAATCGACGATGACAACTTTACTATGAAGAAAACCTTTTTCATATTCATATATCTTTGCTCCTGCATCTAAAAGCTCTGGGAAGTACGATCTTGATGCGTAAAAGACAGTGCGCTTATCAGGTTTACTCGGCATGAGTAAACGAACATCGATACCAGCAAGTGCCGCTACCTTTAGTGCTGATAAAATATCATCATCTGGAATGAAATACGGCGTTGCAATCCAAATGGATTTCCGAGCAGAAGCAATCATTGCAAAATACAAATGTTTAATCGTTTCCCATTTATTATCTGGTCCACCTGCAACGAGTTGTACTCCTCCCCAATTTCCCCCTTCTACTGCTTTTGCTTGTAAATATTCAGGTGCTAGTACGGCCTCACCAGTCATATAAAACCAATCTTGAAGGAAAATAAGTTGCAAACTTTGAACAGCTTCACCACGTAAATATAAATGCGTATCTCGCCAAAAGCCGAAATATTTATCCTTTCCTAAATATTCATCACCAATATTTAGTCCACCTACAAACCCTTCATTTCCATCAATAATAACGATTTTTCTGTGGTTTCGATAATTAATTTTATCGTTTAAAATCGGAAAACGCACAGGAAAGAACGGAATCATTTCTACACCTGCATCGTTTAATTCTTCGATATACGAATTTGATAATTTAAAACTTCCAACTGCGTCATATAAAAAACGAACGACAACGCCTTCTTTTGATTTTTGTATTAAAATATCTTTAATTTCTGTCCCTAGCTTATCATCACGTACAATGTAATATTCCATATGAATATGATGTTTTGCTCGTTTCAATCCGTCCAAAATAGCCTGAAACGTTTCATCTCCATTTGTTAATGTTCTCGTTTCAGTTTGGAATGAAATATTTAAAGCACCTAATCGATCTGCTAAACGAAATAACAACTCCTGATGCTTATGATCACGCAAAATCCGCTCTTCATAATCTTCATGTCCCTTATATTGTAAAAACGCCTGTTCATCGAGTAACGCCTTCTTTTGGAACATTCTTTTTCTCCGAAAGTTCTGTCCGAATAATAAATAAGCAAAGAAGCCAAATACCGGAAAAATACCTAGTACAATTAGCCATGTAAGTGTTTTAGATGGATGGCGATTTTCTAAAAAAATAACGCAGCCAATTAAAAATGCAGATACCGTAAATAAAATACTAATAATACCTAAAATCGAAACATCTTGTATCCCAATCACATCCGAATAAAATGCTACATCAATAAACATACGTAACGAAACAAATAATGCGAACAATAGTAGAATAAAGAAAATTAGCTTTAACGTATTTTTCATCTCTTACCTCCTAACTAAGAAAGCTTTCCTATTCTTCATATAAAAAGCCGATTTCATACTACAGAAATCGGCCTACGTTTTAGCAGGAAAATTATTGCGAATTGTTTCAAGCGCATGCTCTTTCACAATTTGTTTCCCATACTCACCTACACGATGAATTGTTAAAGTAGATTCTTCTCCATATTCTAAAATAACACTTAAAATACGATCAATTTCCTCTTCATCATGTAGCACTTCATCGAATTCCACATATACATAATAGCGGTCCTCAAATGAATACAGCTCATCTTTTATATCCTCAAAAATAAGACGGTGGCTTAATGAAATAACATCTTCAAAATCATTAAACTTAATTAAAAAGCCAAACGTACCATCTTCATTAAAGGTTGTTCCTATTTGTTCCTCTACCTCTTCCACTAATTCTTGCTGGAATAATGATTCGATTCCTTCATCAAGAGGAATGTCTATAATTTTGTCTACACCTATTGGTAGCTCCAGCTTTTGCCCATCCTTTGACAGTTCTGCTTTCGTTACAAGTACTTCAATCCCTTTATCGACTGCTTGCACTTGAATCCATAGCGGTCCATCAATAAAGAAATCGTCATGATCACGAGCTTCGTCCATCATCTCCCAAAAGAGCTCTTCACTTCGTTCGCGGTCATACCAAATTTCTTCACGGTTAAACCCTCTGTCCTCTATATCAACGTACGTAATAAAAAATTTCATCGTATGATCATTAATTCTTTCAATTTCCAAAATACAACTCTCCCTTCCTGCTTAGAATTGTTATGAAGGGATTCCCCACTCATATGACAAATCAATAGATTCTTGT
Source organism: Bacillus sp. NPDC094064 (assembly GCF_050279585.1). Classification (NCBI taxonomy): domain Bacteria; kingdom Bacillati; phylum Bacillota; class Bacilli; order Caryophanales; family Bacillaceae; genus Bacillus; species Bacillus sp. NPDC094064. The sequence goes on along the minus strand of NZ_JBNNUI010000002.1, from coordinate 56,286 downwards.
ACTCTCATTTTATGATAAGATTCTCCAGAATGGAAATAAAATCGATTTATTTTACAAAAATAGTTATATGCCTATCTTCATTTGATTGTCTACACGAATATATCATTATAGCGATTTCTTACTCACAAAAAATTTGGACATACATTTCCACATTCCCCCGTACACTGTAATAAGGTGAAACTTCTATTACCGAAGATTTTTTAGTCCCCAAGATACAGGAAACTTTCTTCATCACATACATAAGGTTCGCTTATTAAAACATCATAAATGGAGGCAGACGAATGGACTTAGAGTTTTTAACATCTGTACTAATGATTGTCGGTATCGATGTTGTATTAGGTGGTGATAACGCAATTGTCATCGCATTAGCTAGCCGAAATTTACCTGAACCGAAACGAAATAAAGCCATTTTGATCGGTACTATTTTAGCAATTGTACTACGAATTCTCCTTACCATACTAGCTGTCTACTTACTCGATATCCCATTTCTACAGCTTATTGGTGGGATTTTACTTACATTAATTGCTGTCAATTTATTAACTGATAATAATAACGACCTTTCTTCTATTCAAGGAAAAACAACTTTATTCCAAGCTGTGCGTACAATTGTATTCGCGGATCTCGTTATGGGGTTTGATAATGTTATCGCCATTGCAGGTGCAGCTCACGGGAGATTTTTACTCGTCATAATCGGCTTGCTCATTTCTATACCGATTATTATTTGGGGCAGCAAACTTATTTTAATACTTATGGAACGCTTTCCATTCCTCATCTATTGCGGCGCAGCAATTCTTTCCTATACAGCAGGAAAAATGGTTACACACGAAGATAGACTTGCAACTTTTTTTCATAAAAACCCAAGTTTCACCACAAGCATTCCTTACTTATTCATTTTCACTGTTCTATGCATCGGTATTATCGTTCAACAAGTTCGATTACGGAATGTGAAACATTAAAAAAAACCTTCTACTATATAATAGGTAGAAGGTTTTCATATTATTATAATTAATTTACAAGACGCTGCGCTTCACGTAATTGGAACGTTCTTACTGTACGTGGTAAGAAACGGCGGATTTCGTCTTCGTTGTAACCTACTTGAAGGCGTTTTTCGTCAATCATAATTGGACGACGTAAAATCCCCGGATAGTCACGAATCATCTTATATAAATCTTGAAGTGGTAAAGACTCTAAGTTTACATTTAATTCTTGGAAAACTTTCGAACGAGTAGAAATAATCTCATCCGTTCCGCTTTCTGTCATACGTAAAATCTCTTTAATTTCCTCAATCGTTAATGGATCTGAGAAAATATTACGTTCTGTATAAGGAATATGATTTTCCTCTAGCCATAATTTCGCCTTTCTACAAGACGTACAGCTTGGAGAACTATATAATGTTACCATACAAAGCTCACTCTCCTTAAAGAGTACAAATTCTGTACTAATTACAGTTTAAATTTCTAATTTCAGCAATTTTTCGCGATAACTTGTCTTATTGAAAAGTGCAAAAATCGCATTTCATGTAAGCAACAACTTTTAATACACAACAATTACTTTTAATAAGTAACTTCTATAATCATTATACAATAGATTTTGCAAGAAATATACAGTAAATTTCCTGTTAGTTGAGAAAACTCTTCCGTGTATTTCACTGCTATGTAACATGATGACGCTCACTTAAACTGTCCTTTAACAACGACATTCAACCCTTTTAGCACTCGCTTTTCATAGATTTCTCACATGATATATAGTTATTCCCCCATAATCTTTCCTATGAAAAAGAGAACGTTTTCTTACTTTTTCCTGATAATTCAATTAAGAAATGTAAGACCATACAGGTAAAAACAAAAGGAACATTTGTTCTCATTTTAACAAATATTCCTCCCCCTGTCTATATGATTTCTAAAACACTCCGAATATTTTTCTGACATTTCTTTCTTTTTTTTCTTTTATCTCATACAATAAAAATACAGACAGGCAAAGGGGGAATTTACAAATGATTGCTTTTTTTATTGATTTTGCCATTGTCGCTGCCCTCATCATCGGAATCACAGCATTGATTGGCGTCATTACAAATGGCATCGGAGAAAAACTCTTTGGCGGAAAAGAAAAAATGAAGTTTGTTAACAAAAGTTTGGATGTACAATCCGGCTGGAACCAAGTTGGTGGAAAAGGTATTTATAAAAAACGTACGTATTAAAAAAAAGCAGGTAATCACCTGCTTTTTTTATTTCTCTACTGATGCCCATTTGAAGCTTACTTCGCCACCATATTTATGATTGTACATATCTTTAATTGTTTCTCTTTGTAAGTATGCTCTACCACGTTGATATACTGGAACAATCGCAGCGTCATCAAGTAACATTTTTTCCGCTTCTAATAAGTTCTTCCAGCGAGCATTTACGTCGCTTCCATCTTTCTTCGCTTTCATAATAATCTCATCGTACTTCGGATTAGAATAACCCATTTTATTCTGCGCTCCGTCAGTTACGAACATATCAAGATATGTAACTGGATCTGGGAAGTCTGCACTCCATCCAGAGAATGACATTACATAGTCACCCGCATCTTCTAATTTTAGTTTTTGCGCGAATGGCTGTTGTTTAATTTTCACCGTTAAGCCTGGTAAATTCTTTTCTAACTCACCTTTTAAATATTCACCAGTTTTCTTCGATAATTCAACGTCTTCATTTAATAACTCTAATTCAATTTCATTTTTACCAAGCTCTTTTTTACCAGCTTCCCAATACTTTTTCGCTTCTTTTACATTTGGTGTTACAATATCTCCATTTTCAGCACGGAAATCTTTGTTATCTGGCCCTTTAATAAAGTTATCTGGAATTAATCCCGTCGCTGGCTTAGAACCATTATTTAATAACGTATCAACGAATGGTTTACGGTCAAAACCAAGAGAAATTGCTTTACGAATATTTTTATTTGCTAAAGCTGGGTCTTTTTGATTTAAGCGAAGGAAGAATACAGAAGTATCTTCTACCGTTTTAAAATCTGGTTTCCCTTTATATTTATCGATGAACTCTGCTAATAACGTCGCTCGATCGACTGCGTTTGTTTCATATAAATTAATTGGCGTAGACGTATCTTTTACAATATTAAAGTTTACTTCGTCAAGCTTCACTTCTTTATTGTCCCAATATGATGGGCTCTTTGTCATCTTGAAGCTACGTTCATGCTGCCAATCACTTAATGTAAATGGACCATTATAAAGTGTTGTGTTTGCTTCTAAACCAAACTTCGTACCTTGCTCTTTCACAAACTTTTCATTCATAGGATAGAAGATTGGATAGACCATTAGATCAACAAGATATGGAATAGAATTATCCAATTCTACTTCTAATGTATGATCATCAATTGCTTTTACGCCTAATTGATCTGGACTCATCTCTCTTTTATTAATTTTTTCTGCATTTTTTATATCATACATAATGTACGCTGATTTTGCAGCTGTATCTGGATTAATCGCTCTTTGCCATGCATATACGAAATCTTTCGCTGTTACAGGGTCACCATTTGACCATTTTGCATCTTCACGTAATTTAAATGTATACTTTTTACCATCTTCTGATTTTTGGAATTCTTTCGCTACACCTGGAACTAGCTTATCATCTTTTCCAAGACGATATAAACCTTCCATTGTATTGTTCATTACTTTCGAAGAAACCGCATCAGCTGATAAAGCTGGATCCATCGTTGGAATTTCTTGTGTTTCAATTAAGTTGATAACCTGCTTTGTACCGCTCTTCCCGCTATCCCCTTTTGCGTTCGCTTGCGGCTCTTCCTTGTCATAACTACATGCCCCTAAAATCATGCTCATTGCTACTGTTGATGCTACAAAAACTGGTATCTTTTTTTTCATACTTCCACCCCTCCAAAAAATGTTAGCCCTTTCATTTTCAAACAGAAAGAAATATATATATGTTCTAATAATTCATATTATACACACAAATATATTTTTTGTATATTTATATTTCTATTTTATTAAAATTTTCTGTTAAAGAAATAACTCTTTGTAAACGTTTCATATTACCGTTTATCCATACTAAAGTGCCGAAAATTATTATTTTTATATTTTTCTTAATTATCAGAGAAAAATGAAATTTATATCTCATTATATTTTCCGTATAATTATCCTTCTCTTTTTAACATAAAATAGCGCTCCTTTCATATTAAAAATATGTAGGTTAAATTGAGTGCAAAGGATAAGAAAGTATGTTACGATACACTTTGCTAAAAATAGATATCGGTAAAGAGGGGACGGACATGACAGCAACTCACTCAAAAAACAGGCCGGCAGAGAAATTGAGTTTATTCTTATTAACATGGCCTATTTTTCTAGAAGTTTTTCTTTTTATGTTGATGGGGATCGCTGATACTTTCATGTTAAGTGCATTATCAGACGATGCTGTATCTGGGGTTGGTGCAGCGAATCAATATCTTCATATCGCTATTTTGGTACTAGAAGTTATCGGGAACGGCGCAGCTATCGTTGTATCTCAATACCTCGGTTCCAAACGTTTTATGGAAGCATCTAAAATATCAGCATTAGCCGTTACATTAAATTTAGTGGTCGGTCTCATTATAAGTGCTGGTTTTCTTTTATTTTCAAAACATATGATGATGGCAATGAATTTACAAGGCGATGTATTAACGTATGCGCAAAACTATTTATCTATCGTCGGGGGAGCTATCTTCCTTCAAGCTATTATTAACTCATTAGCTGCAATTATCCGCGTACACGGTTTTACAAAGCAAGCAATGTTTGTTTCACTTGGGATGAATATTATTCATATCGCCGGAAACTACGTACTCATTTTCGGGAAATTCGGTTTCCCAGAGCTTGGTGTTCAAGGGGCCGCCATTTCTTCTGCTGTCAGCCGATTTATCGCACTTATTGTTTTCTTCTGGTTACTATACCGCGTTATGGAATACCGTGTGAAATTACAATATTACTTCACCTTATCAAAAGAATACATCGGAAAAATTTTGAAAATCGGCATTCCATCTGCATTCGAACAAGTTATGTATCAAGCTTGCCAAATTGTCTTCCTATATTATGCAACATACTTAGGAACGGAATCATTAGCAGCTAGACAATACGCTACTAACATCTCGATGTTCACTTACTTATTCGCAATTGCGATTGGCATGGGAACAGCCATTATTATCGGCCGCCTTGTTGGTGGTGGCGAAAAAGATGAAGCATATGAACGTGTATGGAAAAGTGTAAGATGGGCAATTGGCGTAACTTTATGTATGGTCATTCTCGTTATTACATTCCGCACACAATTAATGGGACTGTTTACAGATAATCCGCACATTATTTCATTAGGTGCGTCAGTTCTTTTACTAAGTGTATTACTGGAAACAGGACGCACAATGAATATCGTCATCATTAACTCACTTCGTGCAGCTGGTGATGCAAAATATCCTGTTTTAATCGGTGTATTCTCTATGGTATTAATGAGTTTACCACTCGGATATTTCTTCGTCTTCCATTTAGACATGGGTCTAGTTGGCATTTGGCTAGCGATTGCTATCGATGAATGGACGCGTGCCATTATTATGTTCTTCCGCTGGAGAAGTAGAACGTGGGAACGTTATGCGCTTGTGAAACCGGAAGAGCAAGACGGTAGTGTTTCTGTTCAGGCGCAGTAACACTCGTTTGATCAAGATACATTCATTTGCAAATGAAATTTATATTGGAGATTCTTTAAATAATAGAAAAAGAGCCATCCTTCCATAACAGAAGAGTGGCTCTTTTTCTTATTGATAGATTTCTTTGTATTTCTTATACTCTGCTTCAGAACATAATACGAAATGTCCTGGGCTAATTTCGCGCATTGTTGGTGCTTCACTACCATAATTATGCTGCGATGGATCGTATACGATACGTTTACGATTGCGCTCATAATCTGGGTCTGGAAGCGGAATTGCTGATAATAGTGATTTTGTATATGGATGAATTGGATTCGCATATAACTCATCACTTGTTGTTAGCTCAACGATTTGACCACGATACATTACGCCGATGCGGTCACTAATGTATTTTACCATTGATAAATCATGGGCAATGAATAAGTATGTTAAACCTTTTTCTTTTTGTAACTGTTTCAGTAAGTTTACAACTTGCGCCTGAATCGATACGTCAAGTGCTGAGATTGGCTCATCGGCAATGATAAATTCAGGTTCTACAGCAAGTGCTCGCGCAATACCGATACGTTGACGTTGTCCACCTGAGAATTCGTGCGGGAAACGGTTTGCGTGTTCTTTATTTAAGCCAACTGTGTTTAACAGTTCATGAACACGATCCATACGCTCTTTTTTGCTTTTTGCTAGTCCGTGAATATCAATACCTTCTGCAATAATGTCCCCTACTGTCATACGAGGGTTTAATGATGCATATGGATCTTGGAAAATCATTTGCATTTTACGATTGAATTTCTTCAGTTCTGCACGTGATTTTTTACCATGTACATTTTCACCATCGAACAACACTTCACCAGCAGTTGCATCATATAAACGAATAATCGTTCTTCCAGTTGTTGATTTACCACAACCAGATTCTCCTACAAGTCCAAATGTTTCACCGCGATAAATGTCAAATGAAATATCATTAACCGCTTTGACAACACCACCACTCACATCAAAGTGTTGTTGTACATTTTTCACTTCAATTAATTTCTCACGTTGTTTAGTCATGTTGTTCACCTGCTTTCATTTGAAGAATGCGTTTTTCAACGACTGCCGGCGGTTTTACTTCTGGAGCTTGCTCGTGAAGTAACCAAGTTGCCGCATAGTGTGTATCACTTACTTTAAATAAAGGTGGTTCCATTTCAAAATCAATTTTCAGCGCCTGTGGGTTACGTGGTGCAAAAGCATCTCCCTTTGGCGGTTTTAATAAGTCTGGAGGCGTTCCAGGGATTGCGTATAATTCTTCCTCTGATCCATCTAAGCTTGGCATAGATGCGATTAAGCCCCAAGTGTATGGATGTTTCGGATTGTAGAAAATCTCATCAACCGTTCCAATTTCAACAACTTTACCAGCATACATAACCGCTACTCGGTCCGCAACATTTGCTACTACACCTAAGTCATGCGTAATGAAAATGATTGCTGCTTCTGTCTTTTGCTGAATGTCTTTCATAAGCTCTAAAATTTGCGCCTGAATTGTAACGTCTAGCGCTGTTGTCGGCTCATCGGCAATTAATAATTTTGGGTTACAAGCTAACGCCATCGCAATAACTACACGCTGTCTCATACCACCTGAGAATTGGTGAGGATATTGTTTTAAACGTGCTTCTGGATTTGGAATACCTACAAGGTCGATTAATTCTAACGCTACTTTACGCGCGTCTGCTCTACTCATCCCTTGGTGTTTAATAAGACCTTCCATAATTTGATTCCCAATTGTCATCGTTGGATTTAATGATGTCATAGGATCTTGGAAAATCATCGCGATATCTTTACCGCGTACTTGCTGCATTTCTTTTTCCGTTAATTTCGTTAAATCACGGCCATCAAATACAATCTCTCCATTTTTAATACGTCCTGGAGGATTCGGGATTAATCCCATTAGCGCTTTAGAAGTAACTGATTTCCCAGAACCAGACTCTCCTACAATCGCTAATGTTTCCCCTTTTTTCAAATCAAAAGTAACTCCGCGCACTGCTTGTACTTCACCTGCATGTGTATCAAAGGAGACTTGTAAATCTTTTACCTCTAACAATGTTTTCATTTTTACTTCTCCCTCCTCGTTTACTTACGCATTTTTGGATCTAACGCATCGCGTAATCCATCTGCCATTAAGTTGAATGCTAAAATTAACATACTGATGACAACCGCAGGGATGAACATCATGTGTGGATACGTTTGAATAGATTTATAACCATCATTTACAAGAGAACCAAGTGATGCAAATGGTGGCTGGATTCCTAAACCGATGAAACTTAAGAACGCTTCACCAAACACCGCTGACGGAATTGTAAACATTGTCATTACGATAATAGGTCCCATTACGTTTGGAATTAAGTGTTTTACAATTAATTGTGTGTTTGTTGCACCTAATGTACGAGATGCTAATACATACTCTTGGTTTTTTAACTTTAAGATTTGTCCACGAACAATCCGCGACATCCCTATCCAACCTGTAATCGCCATCGCGAGTGTGATCGACCAAATACCAGATCCCATAATGATTACCATTAAAATAACGATGATTAAGTATGGAATACCGTTAATAATCTCCATAATACGTTGCATAATATTATCTACTCTACCGCCGTAGAATGCTGAAACTCCTCCGTATGCAACCCCAATTACTAAGTCAATTGCTGCTGCTAAAAGAGCGATATATAATGATACGCGTGTACCTTCCCATGTTCTTGTCCATAAGTCACGGCCAAGATCATCTGTACCAAACCAGAAGTACTCTTTAATATCACGTTTTGCATATTGGTCAACACCATATTGATCTGTACCGTCAAATGGTAACCAATGAACATTTTCAATAACTGGAATTTTCGGTGGTAATTTCGCACGACCTAAATCTTGCTCTTTATACGAGTGTTTACTTACCATAGGTCCAAAAATCGCTAATAGTGTGATGATAACTAATAATACAAGACCAAGCATCGCACCTTTATGTTGGAACAAGCGTCTTCTTACATCTTGCCAAAACGTTAAGCTTGGACGGGCAATGACTTCATTATCAACATTATTTTGATTTGCTTGCTGAAATAGATCTGGAGATAATTTTTGTACATCTTTCATCATTTTTTCCCTCCCGCTAAACGAATACGAGGATCAATAATTCCGTATAAAATATCGACAATGAAAATAACTAATATGAAGATTGCACTATAGAAAATCGTAGTTCCCATAATAACTGTATAGTCATTTAAAGTAATCGATTTAACGAATTGTTCCCCAAGTCCTGGTACAGCATAAATTTGCTCGATAACAAGTGTCCCTGTAATTAATGCAGCAACCATTGGTCCTAAAATTGTTACAACTGGAATTAACGCGTTACGAAGTGCGTGTTTTACAATGATAACGCCTTGGCTAATCCCTTTTGCTTTCGCTGTTAAAATATAGTCAGACTGCATAACTTCAATTAATTCTGCACGAGAGAAACGTGCGATTGTTGCGATAACTCCCATTGATAGTGCAATTGTAGGCATTACAGTAAACTCTGGTCCTTTCCAGAATGCTACTGGGAACCAGCCAAGTTTTACCCCTACGAAATATTGCAGTAATGCGGCGAATACGAATGATGGTACTGACATCCCGAGTACCGAAATAACTGTTGCACTATAATCCACCCACGTATTATTACGAAGTGCGGCAACAATCCCTAAAATTAATCCGACAAATGTTCCTAAAATAATCGCTTGTAAACCAAGTTGTGCTGATGGTCCAATACGATCCACAATCATATCTGTTACTGGACGGTTATCATATTGGAATGATACCCCTAAATCACCTTGTGCTAAGTTACCTAAGTAACGTGCATATTGAACTGGTACTGGATCATTCAATCCGTATTTTTCAAGAATGATTTCTTTTTGTGCCGGCGATAGCTTCTCCTGGTTTTTAAGCGGAGAACCCGGAAGTAATTTCATCAAAAAGAAAGTCAGTGTAGTAATTAAAAATAATGTCAAAGCCATGTACACGAAACGTTTTAATACATAACGTCCCATAGTCAAGCACCTCCCCGTTTTTCTCAAAAGCAATAAGATAGTTTAAAATATTCTTACTTTTATTTTTTTAAAATAAGAGCATATGCCCATCATAGGCACATACCCCTGTAAACGATGGAAAAAAAGATTATTTTTATTCAACAGATGCCCATTTGTAAGTTAATTTACCCCCATAGTTGATTGGGATAATATCTTTTACAGCACCTTTTACTACATACGCTGAGCCTTTTTGGAAGATCGGAGCGATAACCGCATCCTCTTTAACTAGCATTTTCTCTACTTCTAAAAGGTCGTTCCAGCGAGCTTGTAAATCTTTTGTATCTGTTTTAGCTTTTAGAATTAACTCATCATATTTCGGATTAGAATATCCTGTTTTATTTTGAGAACCATTCGTAACAAACATATCTAAATATGAGATTGGATCTGGGAAATCTGGTCCCCAAATACCATACGCAATATCATATTGCTGAGAATCTTCTAATTTATTTTTTTGTGCGAATGGCTGTTGTTTCATTTTAATCGTTAAACCAGGTAAGTTCTTTTCCATCTCACCTTTTAAGAATTCGCCAATTTTTTTAGCATCTTCATTATCGAAGTTTAAGAATTCTAGTTCGATTTTATCAGTGCCAAGCTCTTTCTTCGCTGTTTCCCAAAGCTTTTTCGCTTCTTTTGGATTTGTTTCAACTAACTTTCCATTTTCATCTCGGAAGTCTTTTTTATTCGGGCCTTCAGCGAAATCTTTTCCAACAAATCCGTAAGCTCCAATTGCACCGTTATTTAAAATAACTTTTGCAATGTTATCACGGTCAAATGACATTGAAATTGCTTTTCTTAAGTTTTTATTACTTAAGTATTGATTACTTTGATTAAATCTTAAGTAAGCAACACCTGCTTCTTTTCTTGTTTCGAACTCTGGGCTTTGTCTAAATTTATCAACAAATTCCGACGTTAAAGCCGCACGATCAATCGCGTTTGTCTCATATAAATTCACATCAGTTGCTGTATTTTTTACAATATTAAAATTAATCTCTTCGATTTTAACCGTTTTATTGTCCCAATATGAAGGGTTCTTCTTGAATTGGAAACTTTGTTCATGTTTCCAATCACTCATTACGAATGGCCCGTTATATAGTGTTGTATTTGCCTCTAAACCGAATTTATCACCTTGTGCTTTTACAAAGTTTTCATTCAGTGGGTAAAATACTGGATAAACTGTTAAATCGATAAAGTAAGGAACAGGGTTGTCTAATTCCACTTCTAATGTATAATCATCAATCGCTTTTACACCTAATTGATCAGCAGGTAATTCTTTTTTATGAATCTTCTCTGCATTTTTAATATCAAACATAATGTACGAATACGTCGCTTTTGTATCTGGATTTACTGCTCTTTTCCATGAATACACAAAGTCTTTCGCTGTTACAGGTTCCCCATTCGACCATTTCGCATCTTTTCTTAATTTAAATATGTATTTCTTCCCATCATCTAGTTTTTCGACATCTTCAGCAATTCCCGGCATTCTCTTTTGATCTTTGCCGATACGATATAAACCTTCCATCGTGTTATTTAATGCTGTAGAAGATGAAGAATCAGATGCTAATGATGCATCCATTGACGGAATTTCAGATAACTCTGTTAAATTAAGAATCTGTTTTCCATTACTACTACTAGTAGCATTCTCTTTCCCTTTTGCTTTTGCGTCATCTTTTTCGTAGCTACACGCGCTAAGCAACATACTTGCAGTTAAAGTTGATGCAAGTAATAACGGTATCTTTTTCTTCATGTTGTGTTGCCTCCCCTAATTGCACTTCCTGTACCCCCACTTGTTAAAAAGTAGAATTGAAAGAATAATCTCCAAGTTTCTACAATTTTCATTATACATATAATACGACGATTGTGAATATAGTTTTTTGTTTTTTTGTTAAAATTTTTAATAAAATGTTTATTTTTTTATTTTTCTGTAAAGGGATACGTTAACATTGCTACCATCATCTTGAAATCAGACCTTTAATTGCGTATAATTTTCAAAAAATTATTTCTAGTACTTATTATAGCTTTTATAGTATAATAATTCTAGTAATATTTTGACGGAGGGGAATATTTTGAATAAAGTTTTTTTCCATACTTGTATACTAATTTTTATAGCGATCATTGCTTCTAGTATTGGCGCATTCCTCATTTCATCTCAATTTTTGTTGAATTTTGTCAATATCTCGTTTTATATCGCACTATTTTTTATTCTGGTTGGTGGTTTTTTATACATATTTCAAAATGGATTTTTTAATGTAACCATGTATGCTTTCCAAAAAGTATTTGGTACGAACAAAAAAATAGACTCTTTAATTGAAGAAGCAGAGGAACCTGTTAATAAGAAAGAACGTATTTATAAAACATATTCATTCAAATGGACATATCCTATATGTATTACAGGCATCGTACTTGGGGTGTTCTCGACTCTCATTAGCTTTACTATTTTGATGTAGTTTGCAAACACTAGCCCATATGATATAATTATCAGCAAAACATTTTGTTATAAAACTTTAGTTCTTTCATATTAAAAGAGCTCAAGTAACAATAAATAAATTTATATGTATGCGATGACAAAGAAGAGTACATATTGAGGCAATTTCAGAGAGCTTGTGGTTGGTGTGAACAAGTAATTGTACAATGTGGAATGGGCTTTTGAGCACCAAACCGAACCGAAAGTAGTAGGCTTTGGCGTTATATCCAAACGTTATTATGGATTAAAGAGATTTCACAGTAGTGAAATAATTAGGGTGGTACCGCGGTCCATTCGTCCCTATCATTTTTGGGATGAATGGGCTTTTTTGTTTGCCTTCTCTTCCCTATCACGCATTCAATTTTAGGAGGAATTACTTATGTCAGTTATCTTTTCTGGTATTCAGCCGAGTGGAACGATTACACTTGGAAACTATTTAGGAGCTATGAAGCAATTTACAGAACTCCAAAACGAACACGACTGTTATTTCTGTATTGTAAACCAACATGCTATTACAGTACCTCAAGATTCCGTACAACTTCGTAAAAATATCCGCAGTCTTGCAGCTTTATATGTTGCATGCGGCATCGATCCTGAAAAAGCTACTTTATTTGTACAATCAGAAGTACCAGCACACGCTCAATTAGGATGGATTATGCAATCTGTTGCTTACGTTGGGGAATTAGAGCGCATGACACAATATAAAGATAAAGCATCAGGTAGAGATTCAGTTCCAGCTGGATTACTTACGTATCCACCATTAATGGCTGCTGATATTTTACTTTACAACACTGAAATCGTACCAGTTGGTGACGACCAAAAGCAACATATCGAATTGACACGTGACCTAGCAGACCGTTTCAACAAACGTTACCGTGAAATCTTTACAATGCCAGAAATTCGCATTCCAAAAGTAGGAGCTCGCGTTATGTCATTAACAGAACCTACGAGAAAAATGAGTAAATCTGATCCAAACCCAAAATCGATGATCAGTATGCTTGATGAGCCAAAAACAATTGAAAAGAAAATTAAAAGTGCCGTAACTGATTCTGAAGGTATCGTGAAATTTGATAAAGAAAACAAACCTGGTATCTCTAACTTATTAACAATCTACTCTTCATTCTCAGGAAAAACAGTTGAAGAAATAGAAGCAATGTACGAAGGAAAAGGATACGGTGACTTCAAAGGCGACCTAGCACAAGTAGTCGTAGAAGCAATTCGCCCAATCCAAGACAAATATAACGAACTAATCAACTCACCAGAACTAGACGAAATTCTAGACAAAGGTGCCGAAAAAGCAAACCGCGTTGCATTCAAACAACTACGCAAAGTAGAAAACGCAATGGGATTAAGTAGAAAGCGTAGGTAACATAAAAAGCGGAGGCGACTGTTTAGCCCTGACGGCTAAGGTTCTTTCGCATAGAAGACGCTCTTTGTCTTCTTATGCGGAAGGTTCTTAGACGCGAAGGGCTAGGAGCCGGAGCTGGATTTCATAAAAAGCGGAGGCGACTGTTTAGCCCTGACGGCTAAGGTTCTTTCGCATAGAAGACGCTCTTTGTCTTCTTATGCGGAAGGTTCTTAGACGCG
>NZ_JBNNUI010000002.1:0-42387 GCF_050279585.1 Bacillus sp. NPDC094064 | reverse complement strand
GAAGGGCTAGGAGCCGGAGCTGGATTTCATATAAAGCGGAAGCGGCTCGTTCAGCTCTGACTGGCTAAGGTTCTTTCGCATAAAAGGCGCTTTTTGCCTTCTTATGCGGAAGGTTCTTAGACACGAAGAGCTTGCCGCTGGAGCTGGATTTCATAAAAAGCGGAAGCGGCTCGCTTAGAATGTGAGGGGGATGGAGCTCCTTCCTGCGAGGCGCTTTTTGCCTCGCAGGAAGGCCGAGCATTCTTGCCGAATCCATAAAAAAAAACCGCCAATTGGCGGTTTTTTTAATTTACCTTCTGCTCATTTTCCATTTCCCATAACTTTTCAAAAAATGGCTGTCCTTTTACAAGGCGCTCGCATAATTGTTGGTGCTTCTCAGACCAGCCTGATTTCGCTTCATCATATAATCTAGCCCAAATATCTTCAAACTCCATATGTTGAACCGTTCCATATGCTGATGGATCCCACTCTGTGTACCAATAGCGAATCTCAGCTGTATTTTTCGTTGTATGTAATTGATCTAACGCCATAAATAATAATTGTTTTAACTGTCTTTCTTTACGAGTCAAACCATTCATAATAAAAGGAGATGGCGATAAAATATGATGCTCTTTTTCTGTTTCTTCCACTTGGAACTCATACTTTTCTGCTTGTACGTTTTCCACCATCTCATATACCATCTGCTCTTGGCGAGGTATAAGTCTGCTTTTTCGAATTGGTACATTGTAACCAATTGAATCAATCGCAATAATTCCTTTACCATCTGTAACTACAAAACAATATTCTTGTTGCAAACGTTCGTGATTTTTACGAATATAAGCCTTATGATGTACGTCTTCCAATAACTTTTGCGGAAGCTCTAACAATTCGTTCTCGATGTAATGATATAATGTGGAATCTACTTTTAATAATGGCACTTGATCTAATAGTTCAATCGTATCATCTTTCCGCCATTCGTAAAAATGACAAACGTTATACCCATTTTCTTCACCTTCAAACCAATTTACCCATACATCATGTAGATATAACATTCTCTACCCCTCACTTCACTACTGTTTGTACCAATCATTATGTTCATTTTTGCTTAACTTTATTCCACTTAAGGAAATATATTCTAATTATTATTTTTTCTTCTATACTATTTAAAAAAACAGGAGCCATATCTCCTGTTTTTCATGGCACATGAAATGTATTTGCTTTACTCAATATTTCTTTCGCATCTATAGATAATAAAGATAGTGTATCTTCTTCCAATGCTACACAATCTTTTACAATATGAAAGCCAAGTGCATAACCAAGCATTTTCGGATAGGAATGAAGGCCATTTAATAAGATGTCATGCTCCCTTGTTCCCCGTTTTATCGTTATTCTTTCGTGTACAACGTTCCTCCAATAATAAAGTGCTTCTTCTTTTGAAAGGTACGTCGTCCACGGTGCATTGTTTTTTTCTGTATACCTTTCCGCTACTGCTTGCTCAGCTAACCCTTCCATGATCATCGTATCAAGTAATGTATACTCTGTTTCTTTCGTTTCAATTTGATGTAACCTGCATATATGATGATATTCATGTGCCAATAACGCTTTTAACTCTTCTAAAGAATTCCGCCCACATACGAACAAGAAAATAACGTGGCGCATCGAAAGCCCTGCTTTCCCGTTATATTCTTCTTGTACAGTTCGATTATAGGAATCTGATAATAAAATAAAGATAGGGACATCCGGACCTTTTAACCAATTTTTCAATTTATCATACTCTATACTTAACTCTTTCCAAATTTCCTTCTTCTCTAACTCTTTAATTTCTTTTTCTCCTCGCATGACTGGGCGATACATACCTTTAGAAATTAAAAATCGATACAATCTTTCTTTCGGCAATGGGATATACTTCGTAAATTTTTCACACAGTTTTTCTGGCCGTCCGTAATATAGATGTAGCCACTCAGCTGTTTCAACAATCCCCATCTTTATCCCTCCTTTTTCTTATGTATATGCAAAAAGGAAAAAAGACGTAAAAATAAATAAGGTGTTTTTTCGTAGTTTGTTACGAAAAAACACCTTATTTCATCTATTATTTATACGATTTAAATACTAATACTGCATTATGACCGCCGAATCCTAGTGAGTTACTTAATACTGCGTTTACTTCTTGTTGTCTCGCATTATTCGGTACGTAATCTAAGTCACATTCTGGATCTGGTGTTTCATAGTTAATTGTTGGAGGAATTACTCCGTCTGTAATTGATTTAATCGAGAAGATCGCTTCAACAGCACCAGCCGCTCCTAATAAGTGACCTGTCATTGATTTCGTTGAGCTAATTGCTACTTTATACGCATGCTCACCGAACGTTTCTTTAATTGCCATCGTTTCATACTTTTCATTCGCATCTGTACTTGTACCGTGCGCATTAATGTAATCGATGTCCTCTGGCTGTAGACCTGCATCTGCTAAAGCTTGACGCATTGCACGCACGCCGCCTTCACCGCCAGGAGCAGGCATTGTAATATGGAATGCATCACCAGTTGCACCATAGCCAGCGATTTCCGCGTAAATACGAGCGCCACGAGCTAATGCGTGCTCTAATTCTTCAAGAACGAGAATACCTGAACCTTCACCCATTACGAAACCACTACGGTTTTTATCGAACGGGCGGCAAGCTGTTGCTGGATCTTCATTAAATGTTAAAGCTTTCGCTGAACTGAATCCTGCGAATGCCATACTTGTTAACGGCGCTTCTGCTCCACCTGTTATCATTGCGTCAGCATCACCGCGCTGAATTGCTTTAAATGCATCACCAATTGAGTTTGCACCAGATGCACAAGCTGTTACAGAACAAGTATTGATTCCCTTCGCTCCTGTTGCGATTGATACTTGACCTGCTGCCATATCTGGAATCATCATCGGTACGAAGAATGGGCTCACGCGGCGCGGGCCTTTCTCAGTAAAAACTTTAAATTGTTCTTCGTATGTCTCCATACCACCAATACCAGAACCAATCCACACACCAATTCGAGGTCCGTTTTCTTCTGTAATCTCAAGCTTTGCATCTGCAACTGCCATTTTCGCTGCTGCTACTGCATATTGCGTAAAGCGATCCATACGACGCGCTTCTTTTTTATCAATATATTTCTCGACTTCAAAGTCGTTAATTTCTGCTGCTACTTTTGCTGGAAACATTTCTGGATCAATTCTTGTAAGTCGTCCGATTCCAGATACACCCTTTTTAATGTTTTCCCATGCTGTTTCAACATCTGTTCCGACCGGTGTAACAGCTCCTAGTCCTGTAATTACGACCCTCTTTTTTTCCATACAAAATACACTCCTTTTTTTCTCTCAGTCCTTATTTACCCCAACGAAGAGCGACTGCTCCCCATGTTAATCCGCCACCGAAACCAACAAGTATAATTAAATCACCGTCTTGAATACGTCCATTTTGCAATTCCTCTACCATTGCAATTGGAATTGACGAAGCTGATGTATTACCAAACTTTTCAATTGTCATACTCATTTTTTCTTGTGGTAAATTCAACCTCTCTCTTGCCGATTCCATAATACGAATGTTCGCTTGATGCGGCACTAAGAAATCCACATCCTCTTTCGTAAGACCAGCCTTATCTAAAACGCGAAGACATGAATCACCAAGTTGACGAACGGCAAATTTAAAGACTTCTCTGCCATTCATCATAACATACTCATCTTGATAAAGATGCTTACCGCCACTTCCGTCTGCTCCTAATTCGAAAGATAGAACGCCTCTTCCTTCTGAAACAGCTCCCATTACGATAGCACCGGCTCCGTCTCCAAATAATACTGCTGTATTGCGATCATTCCAGTCTACAATTTTAGAAAGTTTATCACTACCAACTACTAATACATTTTTATAAGTTCCCGTTTGAATAAATTGCTGCGCTGTAATCATTCCGTACATAAAACCAGCACACGCTGCACCTAAATCCATTGCAGCTGCATGTTTCGCCCCAATTGCTTCTTGAATCACACAAGCCACTGCTGGAAAAGCACGATCTGGCGTTACTGTCGCTACTAAAATAAGATCGATGTCCTCTCCGCTAATCCCAGCGTCTTCAAGTGCTTTCTTAGAAGCCTCTACCGCCATATATGAAGTATCTATTGTATCATCGGCAATGCGTCTTTCTGCAATTCCCGTTCTCGTACGAATCCATTCATCGGATGTATCCATTATTTTCTCTAAATCGTGATTTGTGACTACTTTTTCTGGCACATATCTTCCGATCCCTAAAATGCCCACGCTCACATCGCAGCCCTCCGTTTTATATCAATTATTATGACTTGGTACTAATTTTAAAACATAAATGTATTTTTGTCTATAATATATTTCACCTAAAACATAAGGCTAACGCATTATTCACTTTATTTTTCATTAAAAGAAACAGAAACATACCTTTTCTTGTTTCATTCCAAATAAAAAGGCCCTGACCGCTTCTAACCACGGTTCGAGCCTCTCTCCCATCAAAAAGAAGGGTTTTATTCTTTATCTGCTTTCCCAAGCTCATATGCTTCGTTCATTACTTTCATCAATAGCTCTAACACTGGTTGTGCTTTCTCCATATCAAGTGCAATTCCATTAGAATCTAAAATTGCCTTTGCTTCTGGTAAATGCTTCATTGCGATTTGTAAAAATTGCATGCTTTTTTCGTTCATATTCTATTCTTCCTCTCCAATAAAACTTTCACATACAATAGTGTAACATGCGCGCTACCCTTCGTATAACTCTTTATATTTTTTCATGTGGGCCAATTGCTTATTTAAACCGTATTCTAACGGGGTATTTCTTTTAATTGAAATATCCTCGGCTGCCTCATCTCTTTCTTCTTTACTATTTTTACTCACTTTATCATCTGCACGTAAAAGGCTCATACCTTTTTCCCATAACGACGGTTTACCACTGAGTAAATTGTATATACCAACATGGTCCCCGTTCGTTCCATTTTCCCATAAGTATTCACATACATCTTCAACGTAAAGTAAATCGCCCCCTTTTTCCTCACTCGTACAACGGCACTCTTTCTCATCCAGTTCTGATAAAATGAGCTGATGATACATCATAAAAGATGGTTGCCACGGTCCATATAATGTAGGAACTCGAAATACACTATATTGTAATTTCCCTTTTTTTAATCCTTCTTCCACTTTCAAAAATAGACGTTTATTTTCGGATTCCTTTTGGCTTCCTACTTCAATAGAAGAGATTAAATTTAACTTTATTTTTTGCTCTTCACACATTTTTATCATCCGCTTTAAATATTGTAATATGACTCTTTCATTACGAAATCCGCTTTGCTGATTCGGTTCATACAAGCAAAAGTAAACGGTGTCAAAATTCTCTCCCTCTACTGATCTCCATCCATCCTCATCCCTTATGGAATAGTACGTAAATAAAGCATTTCGCCCAATTAACAATATCTTCTCTTCATTAATTTTTGTCATACTATCGAATTCATCAAAATCAAGTCCATACACTTCTACTTCTTCTGCGATCATTTTATTCACAAGGTGATAACCTACAAACGTAAGTGCACCTATAATCAGCACGCGTTCCATACCACCAACCCTTTCCCCTTGAAACAAATAGCTCCTCATTTATGTATATGGGAGCTTCACAATTCTTCTTCATATTTTTTAAAGAAATCAGTCGTTTGTCTAACCATTTTATATTTCACATCTTGGAGATGGAATAAGACAGAAGTATCACATTGATTAAATTGCCTCATTTTCTCGTATTTACGTAACAATTGTTTTCTTCCTCTTTTTTCTTGTGTTGATACGAAAATTTTAACAGGTACACAAGACGGAAGAAGCGTAAATGATTTCTTATTTATTTTTGATTCTAATTCTTCTTCTTTTGAATCGTACGCCAAACTTAATTCCTTCACTAATCTTTTGTAAAAAAACTTATGCTCTTTTTCGAACTCCACATATTCTGGCAAATCTAAACACGGATTTAACATAATGACAGAACGTATACTTTCAGGGTATTTGTTCATCATTTCAAGCGCTACAAGCGCACCCATACCATCTGCCATAATGTGCATTTTCGTATTTAATGTCTCTTTTCTCAAAACAACATCATATAAACGTTTCGCTAGACGAACAGATTGATCGTTCCCCCAGTGTCTCCCATATAAATTAGAAGAAAAGACCGTGTAGCCTTCCTCAATAAGACCATGTAAAAAATAAGATCTTCCCGCATGCTGTGTCCATAAACTTGTACCATTCTCAATAAAGTAGTTGTAATCACCGAGGAGCATAACCGAAAACCCATTTGGCTTCTCCGGTAAATAAATGACACATGGTTCTTTTTCTAAGTAAAAAAAACGTTCCGTAATACTCATTTTTCCCCCGCCTTATTTTCTAAACGTATAAAACCACTCTTTTATAATGTATGAACGGAATGCAAATTTGCGTTGAAAAATCTACAAATATTTTTCTATATTCTTTTTTCAATTGTGTTACAATAAGGACAGATTGAACGAATAGAGGTGTAAAATATGCGTTTCATTTGGGCATTAATTTGGTCGTTCGCGCTTGTACATATGATGAGCTACGTAATCGGCTCTATGACTGGCGGTACATACGATTTTAACCAAGCGTCTATTTTCTCAGTTGTTCTTGCGGTATTAGTACTAGCGATTTCAGCTACGATTCCAAACGAGCCAGTAGAACAACATTAAAAAAAGAGTCCGGATTTTATCCGAACTCTTTTTTTATTTCACATGAACGACTAACTCGTTATTTTCAACATCAACCACTACGTGACTATTGTCAGTAATCGTTCCTGCAATTAACTCTCGTGCTAACTTCGTTTCGACTTGACGCTGTACATATCGTTTTAACGGACGAGCTCCGTACATTGGGTCAAAGCCTGCTTCTACAACGAATTCTTTTGCTGCATTTGTTAATTCCACTGTAATGTGACGGTCAGCTAAACGGTCTTGTAATTCTTTTACAATTTTATCAACAATACCTTTAATTTCATTCGTTGTAAGAGGTTTGAATAAAATAATTTCATCAACACGGTTTAAAAATTCTGGTCGGAAATGCCCTCTTAATTGCCCCATTACAAGTTCTCTTGACTCTTCTTTAATAGAGCCATCTTCTTCTAGCCCTTCTAATAAGTGAGCAGATCCAATATTTGAAGTCATAATAATAACCGTGTTTTTAAAGTCTACCGTACGCCCTTGTGAATCTGTAATGCGGCCATCGTCTAACATTTGTAATAAAATGTTGAACACTTCTGGATGTGCTTTTTCAATTTCATCCAACAAAATAACAGAATACGGTTTACGTCTTACTGCTTCTGTTAATTGGCCACCCTCTTCGTACCCAACATATCCAGGAGGTGCACCAATTAAGCGTGACACTGCATGTTTCTCCATGTACTCAGACATATCAATACGAATCATTTGCTCTTCGCTATCAAATAAAGACTGTGCTAACGTTTTTGCAAGTTCTGTTTTACCAACACCTGTTGGTCCTAAAAAGATGAAGGAACCAATTGGACGGTTCGGATCTTTAATACCAGCACGAGCACGAAGAACTGCGTCTGATACTAAGCTTACCGCTTCCTCTTGTCCGATGACACGCTCTGATAAAATTTGCTCTAAGCGTAATAATTTCTCGCGTTCACCTTCAACGAGTTTTGCGACAGGAATACCCGTCCAGCGTGAAACAATATCTGCAATCTCTTCTTCACTTACTTCCTCACGTAATAAACGATTTTCTTGTTTATTATGCGCGCCCATTTCTTCTGCTTCTTTTAACTCTTTTTCAATCGCTGGAATTTTCCCGTGACGAAGTTCAGCTGCTTTATTTAAATCGTAATTACCTTCCGCTTCTTCTAACTCTCGGCGCAGGCGCTCTAAATGTTCGCGTAAGTCACGAACTTTGTGAATATCTTCTTTTTCTTTCTCCCATTTCGCTCTCATACTACTTGCAACTTCTTTTAAATCCGACAATTCACGTTGCAACGTTTTTAGACGTTCTTGGCTACCACGGTCTGTTTCTTTTCCAAGAGCTGCTTCCTCAATTTCTAACTGCATAATACGGCGCGTTACTTCATCTAATTCTGTTGGCATAGAATCAATTTCTGTACGAATTGTTGCGCACGCTTCATCAACAAGGTCAATCGCTTTATCTGGTAAGAATCGATCAGAAATGTATCGATCTGATAAAACGGATGCTGCTACAATTGCACGGTCATGAATATTTACACCGTGATAAATTTCAAAACGCTCTTTTAATCCACGTAAAATGGAAATGGTGTCTTCAACAGTTGGCTCTTCTGCTAATACTTGTTGGAAACGTCTCTCTAGCGCTGGATCTTTCTCAATATATTTACGATATTCATCTAATGTTGTTGCCCCAATACAATGCAGTTCACCACGCGCAAGCATCGGTTTTAACATATTTCCTGCGTCCATCGCCCCTTCTGTTTTACCAGCGCCGACGATTGTATGAAGTTCATCGATGAATAATAAAATGCGTCCTTCACTCTTTTTAATTTCATTTAATACAGCTTGCAAACGCTCTTCGAACTCACCACGGAATTTTGCACCAGCTACGAGTGCACTCATATCTAACGCAAAGATTGTTCTATCTTTTAAGCCTTCTGGTACGTCCTTTTTCACAATACGCTGTGCTAATCCTTCAACGATCGCTGTTTTACCAACACCTGGTTCACCAATTAAAACCGGATTGTTTTTCGTTTTACGTGAAAGAATGCGGATCACACGGCGAATTTCACTATCGCGGCCGATTACAGGATCAATTTTCCCCGCTCTCACTTCCGCCACTAAATCACGGCCATATTTTTCTAACGCTTCATAAGTTGCTTCTGGATTTTGACTAGTCACTCTTTGATTCCCCCGAACTGTCATTAAAGACTGTAATAAATTATCTTTCGTAATATGAAGTCTTATAAATAATTGATTGATATCGCCTTTTTCTTCAGCAAAAGCAAGCAGTACATGTTCGACTGAAATGTAATCATCCTGCAGTTTTTCGGCTTCCTTCCCTGCTCTTACAAGCAGTTGTTGCAGAGTGCTTGTTATATACAATTTTCCAGCTTCTGCTCCACTTCCCGTTACAGAAGGTTTCTTTTTAATTAAGCTTTCTACGCCTTGCTTTAATGCTTCTATATCAACATTCATTTTTTGAAATATACGTACTGCTAATCCATCTTGCTCCTCTAATAATGCAAGTAATAGATGAACAGTATCTACTTCTTGGTGATGATGAGATACCGCTAAAGATTGGGCACTCATAATCGCCTCTTGTGTTTTTGTTGTCATTTGATTTAAGTCCATCTTTATAGCCCTCCAAAAGTTTGACTTTCTTTGACCTTTGATTTGATTATACGCCAACTGACTTTTTTATACAATAAATTTGCTTATGTATTTTCAAACTTATTATTGGAAAAAGAAAACAGGAACATGCATTGATGCTGTTCAAAACGGTACGGTAAATGAAATTATAATGCGTAACGTAAAAAAAGCCGCAATAACGATTGCGGCTTCTTTTACGGTTTTCTTTTATATGTCCACTGACGGTTATGATTCGTGTTATCTGGAAACTTTTCCCCGGCAGTTAATTTCACCATTTGCGGATCTTTCACCATGCTTCCTGTTTCACCAATTTCTACGTAAATTCCATCATTTGGCGCTTTTTGTCCAGAACGAAACCTGCGATTTTGTCCCATTTCCATTCTCCTTCCATGACGTCTTTGCCTCATTAGTATATCCATTTTAGAAGAAAGCTTTTCTGTCATGTTTAGGAAACAAGTACTACATCTCGTTCTTGTACATATATATGAATGACACAAGCGTAGAAAAGGATTTCTTTCCTATTTGTAAAAAAAGAAACCAACCTACTCTAGGCTAGTTTCAAAGGAGAGTCAAACATATACGAGAAGATTACATGTTCATTATAAGCTCCCTCATACGAGCAATGTAACCCTTTTCACAATTTGTACATAATGAAAGAAACATTGTTTGAACTTTCTAAAAAGATATTGACTTTTCTTCATTTCCAACGATAAATAGTAGACACCACAGCACTTTGGGACGTAAGATGGATATATAGTGAACTTTCCATCTACGGTGGTCTCACCGAGTCTAACCTCTTATTTCTGCATATTAAAAACGGAAATACAGATAGAAACAAAAAAATTATTATAAGAGGTGAAATTATGAACAAACAACATTTAATCGCATTAGACTTAGACGGCACTTTATTAACAGACAACAAAATAATTTCCAATCGAACGAAGCATACAATTGAAAAAGCAAAGGAACAAGGACATATTGTCGTTATTTCAACAGGACGTCCATTCCGCGCTAGTTATGATTATTATAAAGAACTTGGTCTGAACACACCTATCGTAAACTTTAACGGCGCTTACGTACATCATCCTCTTGATGCAAACTGGGGAACACATCACTCTCCTCTTGAGCTAGCAACAGCGCAAGAAATCGTCCGAGCTTGCTTTGATTTCGGCGTAAAAAATATATACGCTGAAGTAATGGATGATGTGTACGTTCGTGAAATTGATGAAGATAAAAAACATATTTTCGAATTCGGTTCTCCAAAGATTTTCACAGGAGACTTATTAAATATTTTAAATGATCATCCAACTTGCTTATTAATTGACGCACATGACGAGCATTCCACTGCCATTCGTCAACATTTAACTGATATGCACGCTGAAGTAATCGACCATAGAAAATGGGGCGCACCTTGGCCAATTATCGAAATTGTGAAAAGCGGATTAAACAAAGCGGTCGGATTACAAAAAATTTCTACTCATTACAACATCCCAAAAGAGCGAATTATTGCTTTCGGTGACGAAGATAACGACTTTGAAATGATTGAGTTTGCTGGTCACGGCATTGCAATGGGAAATGCCATCCCTGAATTAAAAACACTCGCTAATCATACGACGTTAACGAACGAAGAAGATGGTATCGCTCTATATTTAGAAGAGGTTCTTGGGTTGTAATCTAAAAATTCCCTGCTTATAGTTTCTCGCCAAATGTTCATACTATAATTAGACGCAGCATGATCGCGTCGATTGTTTTCAGCTAAATAAAGGGGGTTTTTCGAATGGGTAAAAAGAACAAATCAAAACGTTTTATCCAACAAGGAGCCGATTCTATTATGAAGCACGATGCAAGATTCCCGTACAGAGGTACATTAGCTGAGGCAGAAAAAGCGAGAAGTAACTCTTCTTTTGGAGGGGTTTAAATGGGGAACTTACTATTCCAACAAGCTAGAGACGCTGTTGCAAGTGCCGTTTCTTGTTCAAGTGGCGCTGAGCAACAAGATCTCGTATATAGAGCAAAAAACGCTTTGCAATCCGCTTATGCAAACTCTTCAACTGCTGAAAAAGTTCAGCTACGCGAAATGCAAGAGCAATTGCAAAATATTACGAACTTGCATTAAAAAAGAGGACCAGCTTTGGTCCTCTTTAATCTTTTCGAAACAATCCAAACACCCCGACCGTTTGCAGTATGTTTGTAAATGCACCTGGGTCCACTTGTTTAATAACCCTCTCTAATTCATATAACTCATAACGAGTAATAACAATCATTAGCATTTCTTTATTTTCATTTGTATAAGCACCTGTTGCTGGTATCGTTGTAATCCCTCTTACTAATCGCGAATGAATCGCCTTTCGTACATCCGCTCCATTCTTCGTAACAATTAACGCTGTAATCTTCACATGGCGAGTATGAATCGCATCGATAATTCTCGTTGACACATATAAAGTAACTAACGTGTATAATGCTTTTTCCCATCCATACACATAGCCAGCAGCGATAATGATAATTGCATTAAAGAAGAAAAAATACGTACCGACAGGCTTATCCTTTATTTTCGATAAAATCATGGCGATAATATCTAAACCACCTGTAGAAGCACCCCACTTTAAAGCAATCCCTACCCCAATTGCCGAAATAATCCCGCCAAAAATTGCATTCAAGATGATATCATTCGAGACCGCTCGAACTGGAATAATTTCTAGAAATAATGTCATAAATATGACGCATAGAAAACTAAAAAACGTAAAAGCCTTCCCAACCTTTTTCCACGCTAAAATAACGACAGGAATATTAAATAAACTAAACAATACTCCCGTAGATATATGAATGGATAAAAAATCACCTAATATTTGCGATAATAATTGAGACAATCCAGCAAAGCCACTCGCGTATACTTTCGCTGGTGTTAAAAATAAATTCATCCCAATCGCATTTAATAAACCTGCGACGATTACAACGATTAACTTCTTTATAAGTTCGGTATAATTTAACTTTAAATCCATTTCCAATCCACCTTTATTATTCATAAATGCACCGCTATACATAGTCTTTACGAAAAAGGAAATGATAAACGTACAACGTTTAGAAATGGAGTTGATACATATGCCACATACGAGTGATAACGACAAAAAAGCACGCGATAATAATGCAAAGCGCACACAAAAAAATGAGCAAGAACAAAAAAATATTCAGCAAGGTAAGCGTACGTATTCTAAAAAGACCGATCACCTTTGATCCTATCGTACATCAACATAATTGTTGATGTACTTTTTTACATTTTACAGGGAAAAACATTAAAAATTCACTTCATGTTCACTTCTATATTCTACAATAGCGATAACATATTCGGATGAGGTGTTAGCATGAGAGGGAAACATATTTTCATTATTACTGCACTAATAAGTATATTAATGCTATCTGCTTGTGGACAAAAAAACGGCTCAGATACAGTCGCTACAGCAACAGACTCAACCATTACGAAGAGCGACTTCGAAAAGCAATTAAAAGATCGTTACGGAAAAGACATGCTATATGAAATGATGGCACAAGATGTTATCACCAAAAAATATAAAGTATCTGACGACGCTGTAGATAAAGAAGTAGAAAAAGTAAAAAACCAATATGGAGACCAGTTCAAAACAGTACTAGAAAACAACCGTTTAAAAGATGAAGCTGATTTCAAAAATCAAATTAGGTTCAAACTTGCTATGAATGAAGCGGTTAAGAAAAGCGTTACAGAAAAAGATGTGAAAGACCACTATAAACCAGATATTAAAGCGAGCCACATTTTAGTAAGTGACGAAAATGAAGCGAAAGAAATAAAGAAAAAACTAGACGCTGGCGCTTCATTTGAAGAATTAGCGAAACAAGAATCACAAGACCTACTATCAAAAGAGAAGGGCGGAGACATCGGATACTTCGCATCAGGTACAATGACACCTGAATTCGAAACAGCTGCCTATAAACTAAAGGTCGGACAAATTAGCGATCCCGTTAAATCATCGAACGGTTATCACATTATAAAATTAACTGATAAAAAAGATTTAAAACCTTACAATGAAGTAAAAGACTCCATCCGCAAAAATTTGGAAGACGAACGTATCGCTGACCCTACATTCAGCCAAAAATTGTTACAAGATGAATTAAAAAAGGCAAATATTAAAATAAACGATAGCGACTTAAAAGATACATTTACACTTGTGTCTGAGCCAGTGAACTAAAAAAGCACCGCTTTATTTTTATAAAAAATAAGGCGGTGCTTTTTATTCAAATTATTTCTTAAAGTACGTCCAACCTTCTTCTTGGTACACTTTTTCTTCTTTCATCAACTTACCAAGCGCACGCTTAAATGCAGCTTTACTCATATTGAAACGCTCTTTAATGTCTTCTGGATAACTCTTGTCCCAAAACGGCATTGCTCCGCCGCGTTCTTCCATATACTCATAAATTACTGCAGCATCATCTTCCATTCCTTCTTCTTTACGAGGAAGAAGCGAAATGTTAATTGTACCGTCATCTTTCACATCAATAATACGACCTGTTACACGCTCACCAATGCGGACTTGTTCTTTTCTTTCTGTATGGTGTAAGAAAGCACGGAAATGCTCATCAGTTAATATGAATGAACCTACTTGAAGTGAACGATACACACGTCCATTTACGTTTTTATTGCGCATAGATGGCGTCGCATCTACGATAATCTCTTGCATATCACTATCTCTTGCCGGAAGCGCAATTAAACGATCACGATTCGTTAATTTTAACGTACAATATAATTCGTCGCCTACTTCTGGCCATACCGGCATATAAATTGGGAACTCATCAGCCGGGATTAGTATATCTTTTGATACACCAATATCAACAAATACACCTAAACTAGGAATAACCTCTACAACCTTTACCCAATTCCAATCATATGTTGTAATAATTGGTTCCTTCATTGTTGCTGAAATACGATTTTGGTGATCCAGGTATAGGAATACATCAATCGTATCGCCTTCTTCAATTTCTCCAGCTACTTCGTTTTTATGTAGGAAGATTTCTTCCTCTTCGTTTCCAACCATATATCCAATTTCTGTTTCACGTAAAACAGTTACCTGTTCAATCGCTCCTAATTGCAAATACATATTTTTTTAATTCCCTTCTATATATATCAAATTATCTTTTTTATCATTCCAAACAAAAGTTAATTATAACACGATTTTTCCTTTATTTGTCCAACTGTCCAAAATTCACTATAATAAAAGGAGGTTACATGAATATAAGTATGAAAACACTTAAGTCTAAGCTCGTTTTCAGCTATACTTTAGTATGTACAGTACATAAAAAGATTAGAATTTTATTTGGAGGTGCTAACTATGGCAAAAGATAGTTCTTTTGACATCGTTTCGAAAGTAGAATTACCTGAAGTAACAAACGCAATTAACATCGCATTAAAGGAAATCCAAAACCGATATGACTTTAAAGGAAGTAAAAGTGATATTAAACTTGAAAAAGAAGTACTTGTTTTAACTTCTGACGATGAGTTCAAACTAGAGCAAGTAAAAGATGTTTTAATTTCTAAACTTGTAAAACGTAACGTTCCAATTAAAAACTTGGACTACGGTAAAGTAGAAGCTGCGACTGGTAACACTGTTCGCCAACGCGCAACACTTCAACAAGGTATCGATAAAGATAACGCGAAAAAAATTAACAATATCATTAAAGAAATGAAATTAAAAGTAAAAACACAAGTACAAGATGATCAAGTACGTGTTACAGCGAAAAGCCGCGATGACTTACAAGCAGTAATCGCAGCCGTTCGCAGCGCTGATTTACCAATCGACGTACAGTTCATTAACTACCGCTAAAAAGAAAACTCCTCTCATGAGAGGAGTTTTTTATTATGAGCAGCAATATATTGCTTTATCAAATGATTTTTCCGGAATATACACTTTATCGTTTTCGATTTTGTATTTAATATTATTCCTCTTAAGAACTGCCGTATCAACAGAATGAACACTATCACCCCACTGAACAAATTCCCCATCGTCACCGTTGTCCCAAAAACGCAAACTTACGAATACGATAAGAAAACAAAAACATAGAACGAACCACTTCTTTTTCTGCAAATATCTCACCTCTTCTTAAACTGCAGGCGAACTACTAAAGAAAAGAGTTACTTATTTCCGTTTCTTTTTAACCGCAATTAAAAATGCAATAAATAATACGTTCACACCGACGATTAAGGAAATAAATAACCAATTCATACCTGTCTCTTCACTAACTTTATATACATTTGATTCTTCTCGCTTTAAAACGAGATAAAATCGGCCGTTTTCTTCTCTTATAATTTCATCTTCCAATAAGCCACGTAATTCCTTTTTCTCTCCAATCAAATTCGCATGAAGAGGAACTTTTTGTGTCTCTTTCGTATTGTTAATCGCTACTAGCGTTACCTCATCTTTATACTTTCGTTTTAATACACTCATTCCATCTTTATCGTATAGAAGTTCAAACGTCCCGCGTCGCAAAGATGGTCTCGTTTGCCTAAGCTCACCGAGTTTAGTGATATGCTGCATAAACTTTTCATCTGATTTAAAATCCATTAATCGTCTATTATCCGGAATATCCCCTCCATCTAATGCGATTTCAGTTCCGTAATAAAAATTCGGTATCCCTGGCGATGTGAATAAGTAAGTGAGCGCTAATTTTAAACGAGACGGCGGATAATACATATTTTCTTTTGCAATACGGGTAAATCTTTTTGTCTCCTGATTATCTAAAAACGTATTCGTTAACTCCTTTTTCTTAGAAACAACATGCAATCGTGTCAAAGATGTATTCGTTTTCGAAAATGCTTCTACAATACTTTCATAATACTCATCATCTTTACTACCTTCATCTGTCATAACAAAAAAATCTTTCTTTATCACTTGCATATCTTTTTGCACTTCATCCCAAAAGGAATGCGGCTTTTTCTCACTATGTATCACATAACTTCCATCTAGATCGACTTCTTTTATCCACCATTTCATTGAGTCAATTACTTGTTGTTCGTTTTCTCCAAGCGGAAATTGAAATACCACTTTCATTCCTTTTTCGTGAGCTTCTTTTACAAGCTCTTTCACATCATTTTCCGTTCCGTAATGTTCATTTACTTTTTGAAAATTTTGCACGTCTAATCCATCGTACTTTCCACTTTCAAATAGCGGAGAAAGCATAACAGTGGTAAATCCCATGTCTTTTATGTAATCTAATCTTTTTATAATTCCTCTTATATCTCCGCCATGATACCCTTCTAAATTAACGACGTCTAACTGTTTGTCATTTTTCGGCTCTCCATTATTAAAGCGATCAATCATAATAGAATATATGACTTCGTCTCGCCACTCTCTCTTTTCTTCTGCAAAAGTATGTATTGGCACAAACAAAATGACAGCTAAACAAAAACAAATGAATAGTTCCCTAGTCCGTATTTTTCCCACATGCATCCCCCACGTTTTCAATTGTAAGAATATTATACCAATTATTCAAACGAAGCGCATACGCTGATTTCATTCCTCACAAAATACTTCATGTCAGATTTTCTAACATCAATTATAAAATTTTCTGAATTTTTAGTTGATTTTTCTTTTTATTTCGAATATGATATGAAACATAACAAATTGATGTTATTTTTTGTAACATCAGAGGAGGGAACAGAATGAATACAGGAGATACTGTTTTTATGTTTGTAACGACAGTAATGGTCATGTTAATGACACCAGGATTAGCACTTTTTTACGGGGGCATGGTTCGTAGTAAAAATGTACTTAGCACAACAATGCATAGCTATAGTGCAATGGCAATTGTTTCAATTCAATGGGTTATGATCGGTTATTCTTTATCATTCGGACCAGATTGGCACGGACTTATCGGCAATCTCGATTGGCTCGGTCTAAACGGAGTTACCTACGCACCAAACCCAGACTACTCATCTACTATTCCTCACAATTTATTTATGATGTTTCAACTTATGTTCGCCATCTTAACTCCAGCTTTAATTTCAGGTGCATTCGCTGAAAGAATGCGATTTTCTGCCTTCCTTATTTTTATCCTTCTATGGACAACACTCGTTTACAATCCTGTCGCTCATTGGGTATGGGGCGTCGGCGGATGGCTAAGAGAACTCGGGGCACTAGACTTTGCTGGTGGTAACGTCGTTCATATTACTTCTGGTGTTGCCGGCCTTGTATTAGCAATTTTCCTCGGAAAACGAAAAAATATAAACGGTACTTCTCCTCACCATTTACCATTTACGATGTTAGGCGCTGGGCTACTTTGGTTCGGCTGGTTCGGTTTTAACGTCGGCAGTGCATTATCCTTAAACGACGTAGCTTTAACCGCATTTATTAATACCAATATAGCCGCTGCTGCTTCCGCTCTAACTTGGATGCTTTCCGAATGGTTCTTCCAATCAAAACCGACTGCGATGGGGGCTGCTTGCGGCGTTGTTTCTGGTCTAGTCGCTATTACGCCAGCTTGCGGATTTGTTACACCTTTCTCCGCTCTTCTTATCGGAGCAATTGGTGGCATATTATGTTTTGGCGCTGTGTTCTTCTTAAAAACAAAATTCGGATACGACGATACACTCGACGCTTTCGGATGCCACGGCATTGGAGGAACTTGGGGCGGGATTGCGACCGGACTATTCGCAACTACTACCGTAAACGGGGATGGTGCGAACGGATTATTTTACGGGAATGCCACTTTACTGTTTAAACAACTTGTAGCAATCGGCGCAACATATGCATTTACCATCATCATGACGTACGCCATTATTAAAGCGATTAACTTCTTCCTCCCTGTTCGGGTCGATGAGCACGAAGAACAAATGGGGCTTGATATTTCGATGCATGGAGAGAAAGCTTATGAATATACTGAGCGAGTGAATTAAAAAAGAGATGCAATCTACTAGTAGTAGATTGCATCTCTTTTTATTGTACTTGTTGGTGATATACCCCATCTAGTATCGACATAAATATATCAGCGATTCTTCGGATATATCGACGATTTTTTAAATATATCAGCGATTCTTTCAATATATCGACGTTTCGACACAACATATCGATTTACTAACAAATTTCGACATGATTTAAACGTAACATACCCCGTTAAATTTCACACAAAAAAGACGACCGAAGACCGGTCGTCTTTCCCTATTTATTTCGGAGCATTTCCTACATATTGCGTAATATCAACATTTAATGCCTGCGCTAAACGCATACCGTACTCTTGGTCTGCACGGAAGAAGTTACAAACAGCTAATAACTTCGTACGTTCATTTACGTCTTTTAGGTCATTTTTTAAGTTCGCAATTAAGTTATCTTGCTCTTCTTTAGAGAATGAACGGTAACGCTCACCTGCTTGTTTGAAATCATTTGGTTTCTCAATTTTTTCACGAGATACGTAGCCTTCTACTTTCATAGTTGAATCACGGTACGCTTTGTCTTCAACCGGATTTTCTGTATGACGAC
This sequence comes from Bacillus sp. NPDC094064, assembly GCF_050279585.1. Taxonomy (NCBI): domain Bacteria; kingdom Bacillati; phylum Bacillota; class Bacilli; order Caryophanales; family Bacillaceae; genus Bacillus; species Bacillus sp. NPDC094064. The sequence goes on along the minus strand of NZ_JBNNUI010000002.1, from coordinate 23,533 downwards.
TCGGTTCGTAGTTTATTGTAGATGGATTTTGATTAACTTGCATTGCACCATCACGTTGTTGGTTACGAACAGTTGCATACGGGCAGTTTACAGGAATTTGTAAGTAGTTTGCACCAAGGCGGTAACGTTGTGTATCTGGGTAAGAGAATAAACGACCTTGTAATAATTTATCTTCAGATGGTTCAATACCATTTACAGTTGCACTTGGCGTAAACGCCGCTTGCTCTACTTCTGCGAAGAAGTTTTTCGGGTTACGATTTAACGTCATTGTCCCTACTTCAATTAATGGGAAGCGATCTTCTGGCCATACTTTCGTTGGATCTAGCGGATCAAAGTCTAAAGAATCCGTTTCATCTAACTGCATGACTTGTACGTGTAAATCCCATTTCGGATAGTTTCCTTTTTCGATTGCATCAAATAAGTCACGAGTTGCATGATTGAAGTCTTTTCCTTGTACCTCTTGCACTTCTTTCGCATTTAAGTTACGTACGCCTTGCTGTGGTTTCCAGTGATATTTAATGTAAACAATTTTACCTTCTGCATTAATCCATTTGAATGAATGGACGCCGAAACCTTCCATTTCGCGATAATTTGCTGGTGTACCATAATCAGAAAATACCCATGTCATCATATGTGTTGATTCTGGAGTTAGCGTCATGAAATCCCAGTAACGATCTGGTGTTTGAACATTTGTATCAGGTGCTGGTTTTAAAGAATGCACCATGTCCGGGAATTTAATTGCATCACGAATGAAGAAAACTGGTAAATGGTTACCTACGATATCATAATTTCCTTCTTCTGTATAAAATTTAACAGCGAACCCACGTGGATCACGCGCTGTTTCTGGAGAACCTTGACCATGAATAACCGTTGAAAAACGAACAAATACAGGCGTTTCAGTTCCTTCATTTTGTAAAAATGCTGCTTTCGTATATTGTTTCATGCTGTTTTTCGTTACGAATACACCGTGAGCACCTGCACCACGTGCATGCACAACGCGCTCCGGAATACGTTCACGATCAAAGTGTGCAAGTTTTTCTACTAAATGATAGTCTTCTAACAATACCGGTCCACGGCGACCAGCTGTACGAGAATTTTGGTTGTCTCCAACTGGAGCACCTTGGTTTGTTGTTAAGCGATTATTTGGATTCATGTAGGGGGATCCTCCTCTTTCTTTCGTAGTAATTATTATTTGTTTAAAATTATTATAAATTAATTATCATTCAAAACTAGATCTTTGTCAACTATTTCCTTCATACCCTTTAAATATGTTATTCATTGGATCTGTTAATTTATGCGCTTACTCTTTCGTAATTTTCGCAAGTGGTGAAATGCCGCCAATCACTTTATAGCGTCCGATTAAATCTTGGAGCGCTTCTACGTTATCTAATGATCTAATGTTTCCGGTGTTCCATATGCCATTACGAGTAAACCTATTTTTTCTTGGTCATCTATATAACACTTCAATTTTGTAAATGAGAATCTTTTTCAAGAACATTCGTTTCCAATTGTAACAAACAATAATAAGTACGTCAAAATAATTATTATAAATAAGTATTATTTCTAATATGATTTTGAATTTTATTTGACAATTTTTTTAACAAAAAAGCGACTTACACAAATGCAAGCCGCTCTTTCTCTATTCTTTAATATTTACCCCGTACTCTTTAAACCAAACATGAATTTGCGCTAAATGAGCTAAAAGTTGAGGCCCAGTCATTAATTGACCGAACCATGGTGTTTGGAATGCACTTCCGCCAGACTCGATTAATCCACTCAGCTGCTTTTTATCAAACAATTCATGCAAAATGGAGCCTTTATCAGTTAATAAATCTTGAAGCCATACTGTTACCGCTTTTGTATAGTGCGGATTATGCGTTTTCGGATACGGACTTTTCTTTCTATACAATATATCATTTGGAAGTAATCCTTCTAGCGCTTTACGCAATAGACCTTTTTCGCGGTTTTTATACATTTTCATTTCCCAAGGAATATTCCACGCATATTCGACAAGTCGGTGGTCAGCAAATGGAACACGTACTTCTAAGCTTGCTCCCATACTCATACGGTCTTTTCTGTCTAATAATGTTGTCATAAACCATACCATGTTTAAATAAAATAATTGTCTTCTTTTCGCTTCTAGTGGGCTTTCCCCCTCTAAAATCGGAACCTCTTGAATGGATTCTTCATAGCGCCTTTGTACATATTGTTGTAAATTTAGTTTACTTCTCCATTCTTTTTTTAGCAGTTGCTCCCGCGCCTCTGTAGAACGCATCCACGGAAATGCACTTGATTGCAAATCGTCTTCTCTATAAAACCACGGATACCCACCGAATATTTCATCTGCACATTCTCCAGATAAACCGACAACAAAATCTTGTTTAATTTCACGGCAAAACCATAATAATGACGAATCAATGTCTGCCATACCAGGCAAATCACGAACGAGTACTGCTTCTGTTAAATACTCTGCCAGCTGTTCATTCGAAATGACGCATCGATGATGAATTGTTTCAAATGTCTCCGTCATTAAATTAATAAACGGCGCATCTGAATTTGGCTGGAATGCATTTGCTTTAAAGTATTTTTCATTATCTTCGTAATCAATTGAATACGTGTGTAGTCGCCCTTTCCCTGCCCTTTCATACTCTTTCGCAGCAATTGCTGTAATCGCACTCGAATCTACGCCGCCCGATAAAAAAGTGCATAACGGTACGTCAGAAACGAGCTGCCTTGTAATGGCATCTTGTAATAAAAAGCGCGTCTTCTCTACTGTTTCTTCAAAAGAATCTTCATGTTTTTTACTTTCAACATTCCAATATCTCCATATACATAAACCATTCTTTGAAAATGTCATCGCATGGCCCGGACGCAATTCTTTCATACCAGCATAAATACCATGGCCAGGCGTTCTAGATGGTCCGAGACCGAATACTTCTGATAAACCTTCTAACGTTACTTCCGCCTTCACATCTGGATGTGCCAATATTGCTTTTAACTCGGATCCAAATAATAATCGTCCGCTATCATATTTATAAAAAAGCGGTTTTACACCTAATCGATCTCTGGCAATAAACACTTGCTCTTTCTGTTCATCCCATACTGCAAACGCATATATACCGTTTAAATGATCGACACATTCTTCTTTCCATTCAATATAAGAAGCTAATAACACTTCCGTATCTGAGTGGCCTTTGAACGTATATCCTCTTCTTAACAATTCTTTTCGAATATCTTCTGTATTATATAGTTCACCGTTGTAGCAAATGGCATAATTCGTTTCATCCTTTAAACAGGTCATTGGCTGTTTACCACCCTCAGGGTCCACAACAATTAACCGCTTATGCCCAAATGCAACATTTCCTTTAATCCAAACTTTATTATCATCTGGACCACGCTTCGATAATGTCTCAGCCATCTTCGTAACGACGTCTCTTTCTCCTTCTAATGAGCGTTTATAATCCACCCATCCTGTAATCCCGCACATATGAATCATCCTTCCATCTTATTTCTTTTCCTAAACAAGCAGTAATCCCCACCCTAGAGGTGCGGATCAAAAAAATGACAAACTTGACGATAACCTACTATCCACATATGGAATAGCATTTTCACTCAGTAAAACGTGTTTTATTGTATGCCCACCTATGTCTAGATGTGTCTAGTTATAAAGAACGCACGAACTGTCTATAACAAGAATAACTACTTTCAATAAAGGAGAAATCATGTATGATACAACGTAAACATATTTTATATAACCAACCCCGCGCTCATACAGTCGGTAATGTAGAATATATAAACAATGAATGGGTGTTCTTTGATGATGAAAATGAGGAAGCATTTTTATTAGAAGATATTGCCGAAGACGGGTTTGAAATTTTGTATAACAACAATTGGCTTCCTGCCCGTTTCTACGAACAAGATGTATTACAAATCGCCAACGAGCAGCACCATTTGCAAAACGGTGAAATGATACGTATTCGAAAAAAATTACTTCTTAGCTATCATGAATGGCTTGAGGAATTACCTGATTCTGTCTTTACATTATTAACCGAGTCATTGCAATCCCTTCACTACTCTTTATATGATTGCATGTATTGTCATAATTATTTATCCTTCTTACCGAAAGAGGAAGCATGCGAAGGAGTAAACATTCTTTTATTCGATAACGAAGAGATGATCTGTACATTGCAGCACCATTTCGTTCGTCACGCTACTTCAAATAAAAACATGTTCCGTTTTACTAAAGTAAATGGAGAAGAGTTACATATTGATGCGACATAAAGTGAAACTTTAATGAGGGGGGTTTTGTTCATCACCACTCATTATCAGCCTGACTTCCACCTAATTCCTTTGTTCCAGCCAAATTTTAAGATAGGAGTTTTGTTGCCCACAAATAGCCGGATAAAATAAAAACCACCTTATCTCCCAAATCCTGGAGGTCATAAGGTGGTTTTATTTTTATTTGAATACGTACCAGCCAATCGGTAATTTTAGTCCAAGATAAATTACCGCTACTAGTGCGACAATAAATAAGCCCCAAACCGCCCCTGTTGGTTTGTTTTTGCTCATTTTTACAAGAACCATTTCCATGCCGCCAATGACTAAAATACCAGCTAACATTTTCATGCCGTACCACATGTGCATGCTACCTGTTGCTGTCTTTACAATACTCATGTACAACATGAAGCCTGTCACAATAATGAAGATATACATTAGGCGAAGCCCCATATGTACACCTTTCCCTTTTCTTCCTGCCAAATAAAGTGAATACGCCACAAAGAATAAAATTAAACCTAACGCCCATGCTGTAATATGCATATGTACCATCGTATCCCTTACCTCCTCTTTTCACACTTTTTCACTTTATATGATAACATGTTCATTTATTTTCAGGAAATGTTTCGCTTTTTTACATTTAAATGATATAATATTTAGAGTATTTACAAACTTCTTGTAATAACAAAAGGGGGAACAATCATGATTCAAACTAAGGATATTATCGAACTTACAGACACATACGGAGCAAATAACTACCATCCACTTCCAATCGTTATTTCTAAAGCAGAAGGTGTTTGGGTAGAAGACCCTGAAGGAAACCGCTATATGGACTTACTAAGTGCATATTCTGCAGTAAACCAAGGTCACCGCCATCCAAAAATTATTAACGCTTTAATCGAACAAGCTAATCGTGTTACGTTAACTTCTCGTGCTTTCCATAGTGATCAACTAGGTCCTTGGTACGAAAAAGTTGCGAAACTAACTAATAAAGAAATGGTACTTCCTATGAACACAGGTGCTGAAGCTGTTGAAACTGCAATTAAAACAGTTCGCCGCTGGGCTTATGATGTGAAGAAAGTAGAAGCAAACCGCGCTGAAATCATCGTTTGTGAAGATAACTTCCACGGACGTACAATGGGTTCTGTTTCTATGTCTTCAAACGAAGAGTACAAGCGTGGATTCGGTCCAATGCTTCCAGGCATCGTTGTAATTCCTTACGGTGATTTAGAAGCATTAAAAGCTGCAATTACGCCAAACACAGCAGCATTCATTTTAGAGCCAATTCAAGGTGAAGCAGGAATTAACATCCCACCAGCTGGTTACTTAAAAGAAGCTCTTGAAGTATGTAAAAAAGAAAACGTTTTATTCGTAGCAGATGAAATCCAAACAGGCTTAGGCCGTACTGGTAAAGTATTTGCTTGTGATTGGGACAATGTAACTCCTGACATGTACATACTTGGTAAAGCACTTGGTGGCGGCGTATTCCCAATCTCTTGCGTTGCAGCAAACCGCGACATTTTAGGCGTATTTGAGCCAGGTTCTCACGGTTCTACATTCGGTGGTAACCCACTTGCATGTGCTGTTTCTATCGCAGCTCTTGAAGTATTAGAAGAAGAAAAATTAACAGAGCGTTCTCTTCAATTAGGAGAAAAATTAGTTGGGCAATTAAAAGAAATTGATAACCCAATGATCACTGAAGTTCGCGGTAAAGGTTTATTCATCGGTATCGAATTAAACGAGCCAGCTCGTCCTTACTGTGAACAATTAAAAGCAGCTGGTCTATTATGTAAAGAAACGCATGAAAATGTAATTCGTATCGCACCACCTCTAGTAATCTCTGAAGAAGATTTAGAGTGGGCATTCCAAAAAATTAAAGCTGTATTATCGTAATGATAGAGAGGTTGTCCTAATGCGCAGGACAACCTCTTCCTTTCTCTAATCATTTACCTTAAAATAAGATTGAATATTCAGTTTTTTAAAGGAGGAGGAACTGCGTGCTATTAAAATATGGGAAACATATTAACTATTTAGCTACTATTCTTATTTCTATTACATTCATCGGATTCCTATTATCCACAACGTTACTCAGTCACTATTCCACTTCTCATACATTTACATTACTTAAAGCCTCATTTTGGGCTTCCGTTTTCCTTACAGTTATCGGATTTGATCGTGAAAGAAGTTCTCTTGCCGTTATGCTAATCGGGATTTGTACGTTAGCACTTATCGGATTTTATATTTTCGCTATTTTAGATTTTTTCAATAATCCAAGGCCATAAAAAAGAGCTATCTTTTTATAAGATAGCTCCTTTCTTCATTTCACTATATTTCGCAAAGTACCAATTCCTTCTACTGTAATAACCACTTCATCACCTGCATGCAAAAATTTCGGTGGTGTAAAACCTTTTCCTACACCAGCTGGCGTTCCAGTTGCAATAATATCTCCCGGTTCTAACGTCATCCCTTTACTTATCGTTGAAATAATTTCTTCTATTGAAAAAATCATTTTATTTGTATTTGAAGATTGCCTTACTTCTCCATTCACTACTGTTTCAATGTGTAATGCGTTTGGCGTTCTAACCATCGATTTATGAATTAAATACGGTCCCATCGGACAAAACGTATCGAAGCTTTTCCCAAGGAAAAACTGCTTATGCTTCCTTTGAATGTCTCGAGCAGTTACATCATTTATAACCGTATAACCAAAAACATGCTCAAGCGCTTTTTCTTTTTTTATTTGTTTCCCTCGCTTGCCAATAATGATAGCTAGTTCTCCTTCATAGTCTAGTTCATCCGTTGCATGAGGGTGACCATTAATTTGCTCATTTATGCCAATAACTGTTGTTGGCGCTTTCGTAAAGATCATGATATTTTCTGGAATAGACTCTACTCCGCCCATTTCTACTGCATGCTCACGATAGTTTTTTCCAACGCACAGAATATTCTTTCTCGGCCTTGGAATCGGTGCTAATATTTTCACCTCTGTTAACGGATAATACGCCGCTTCCCCGTTCTCTTTTGCCCAATTTACAATTTCACATACCTTCTCAAAGCATTCAGTCCCTCTTTCAATACACTCTAACATTGTAATAGGAATTGTAACCTTTTCCCCTTTTTGCCTTTGCGCTTCCCTTAAATGCAATACCTTTTCTTCTTCTTCATCCACAATACCTACAAATACCTTTTCTTCTTTCTTCGCCGTTACAAAACGCAATATTTCCACTCTCCATCCTAAAACTCATACCATTTAATTGTATTCGCATCCGTAAGAAAAAAACCTTCTCATGCACGCTAATTTTTACAATATTCTTCTCGTACTCTATTCGTTACTCAGCACTATTTGACATAAAATGTAGAAATTATACTTTTTTTAGCGAAAGTGTTTCTTTTTTATGGGATTTTTGTATAATATGTACTACATATATACATAAAATTTATTGAGAGATGGAGCCGATTTCAATGTTTGAGCAAGCTATCGAAAAAAAACGCGAAAAAATGATCTATTTTGCTGAACGCTACGGAATGACTTCTCAAAAAACAGTAAATTGTAGCCAAGAATTGGACAGGCTCTTAAATGTCATTTGGCACATACACACAGATTACACACACACTCAAATGTTCGAAACACATTCGTAATATCGGATGTGTTTCTTTTATTTCAAAAAAGTACACATTTTATTAAAAACGCCCATACAATAGTAGAAAAGAAAATTTAAAAAACGAAGGGTGTTTTGTATGCCAGCTATGGTTGGACATATTCGTATCGTTAATATCGGATCAAGTGGGATTTTTCATATTGGAGATGTATTTGCGATTAGGCCCATTAGTTATTCACGCGCTTTCGCTGGGGCCGGCTCTTTTAATGTTGGAGATAATGTTTCTGTCTACAATTATCAAAGTTCAACGACTGTCAACGATTCAGATGTAATCGATCAAGCAATTATTGGTGCAACTTAAAGGAGGCGATTACATTGAATCTTTACGTAAACCAAAGTATTATCATCAACAGTATTAAGATTGATAGCATTACAACCTCTTCTGTATTCCAAATTGGTACTGCCGGAAGTATTAAAGCTCTATCTAAATTTTCAAATACTGGTGGATTTACAGAGCCTCTTCGCCCATTACAGGCGAAAGGACAAATTATTTCCATCAAACCATCAACTAGTTCTTCTTAAGGCATCCTTGTCATAAATATATAGCAGGAATATATTTACCCTCCCTATTGAAAAGGAGGTTTCACAAAATGAATCAAGATATATATACTTACTTACACCAACTTCAACAAGCTCTCCAAATACAACAGGCAACCATCCTTAACCTAGAAGAACAAGTCCGCCTATTACAAGAAGAGCTTACTGAATTAAAAAGTCGTCCCTCCTCTTCTATAGGAAAAGTGGAATACAAATTCGATCAATTAAAAGTAGAAAACTTAAATGGCACTTTAAATATTGGTTTAAATCCATTTTCAGCAAAAGGACAACAAATTGAGAATTTTGAAGTGGATACAGAAACATTGAAGGTAAATCCTGAAACTGACACAAACCCAGACTTTTACCAAGGTATCCTCCAGGAAATGCATCGATACTTAGATGAAGAAGCATATAGTCGAATTCTCCATTTTGAACAAGAAGAGAGAACGCCACTTGATGAGATGTATCGACAAATGATGGTGGATGACATAAAAAAACAGATGGAACATAGACTTCCTTATTACTTATCACAAGCTCAATCGTATGAAGGGATTTCAACAGATCCTGATTATTTACGAGACCTCATTATTCAAGCAATGAAACAAGATATTGACAAAGCCTTCCTCTCCTTTATTCAGCACATACCGGGCAATTATAGAAAGGAGTAAATATGCATGAATTTAAATGTTATAAACCGAGAAATAAAAGTTGGAAACATAAAAATGAATGGTGTATCTTCATCCGCACTTTTTTTAATTGGAGATGCAAATTTTCTCATTATGTCTTCCATTCTTGATACACCATTCGAATCCGTTACAGAGGGACCATTTGTACCGCTTGTAACAGATGTCCCTCCGACTCCAAGTTGAGGTGAGGAAAAATTATGCTCCGCCATACTTCAGTTGTACAAAATGTTTCTATCATTTCTATGGGGGTTGCGGCCGTCTTCCAAGTTGGGGATGCAAATCAAATGGACTTAAAAAATAGAGCGCTTATTGTTCACCGAGAAATACCTTGTTATATAAAAGGCGAAGGTCGTTTTAATGCGTTTGAAATTTTTACAGATGAACACATTACAATTCCAAAACGCACAACTGATGTAAAAATGAATATTGTCAATGAATGCCCTTTTATTGAAGTCAATGATGTTGAATTACGAACACTTTTAAATTCCGGTTGCTTTCAAATCGGCAATGTTGATTATGTTTTCTCTAATTCTCGTACACTACAGATTCGTCAATATATTACAAATGAACCTTCTAATAAATAAATCATATAGTAATTAAAAAGCTTAGAAAAGTAGGTGAATGGTATGCCCTCTGTTGTTGGAAATCTTGTCGTTCAAAACAGTAATGGCTCTTTTAATTTAGGAGATTTTTATAACGTATCTCCGAAAGAAAATACGAAAGCTTATAACGGATCTGGCGCTTCCAATGTTGGATTTGTCGTGAATACGTTTAGCGGCGTTAGTGCAACAAATACGTTTGATTCTGATGTGGCGGATCAAGATCAGATTGGAACAGCGTAGAAAAAGAGGTGCCCTTCGTACGGGTAGACAGTAAAAAATGTCTCCGATGCCCAAGGTATCGGAGACATTTTTTACAACCTTTGAATAAACCGCTGTATTTTTGGCATACTCAAATAGAAATTCCCTTGATTCATATTTTATGGAGCCATTAGAAGTTGCTCCGTTGATCTCTAATTTTCGGTACCGCCACGCTTCTTCCCAGTCTTACTAATATCTTAAAAGAAGCTGCTAAGCACTGAACCAAGATGCTTGCGAAAAATATTTCATCTTTTCCCACAACTATTTGATAGGTGAATATATTTATCTAAAAGGTTATGGGAGGTTTCTTTTTCATGTTTTTTTAATACTTCTTGTATTGCAGTACCTGTTTTACTTTCAAAACTACCCTCTAATTTTGATGCTATATTACGGATACTCGTTTGCAGAACGTGAAACTCCCTAATATTTTTTTGTAAAGTATGGTTGTCCTCCTTTATAATATCTAATGCTTTCAGGTCTACCTCTGTTTTTAGCATTACACGTTCCATTTGTCTTTCGATTTGTTTTTTAGCAGCTTGTAATTCATCAATAACTTGATTGGCTAAGTCCCCTGTTGTATTAGCAATTTGATTTTCTATTTTTCTTATTTCTTCAATGAAATTCATTTTACACCCCTCACTTTACTAACCCTTTGAAATTTTTATTTAATTGACCATCTTTGTCTCTTAATGAATTAGCTGCATAGACAATTTCTTCCCCAAACTGTTGAAATTCTCTTTGTTTCTTTTTTAAATTATGTATTAATTCTTCTGCAAGTTGTACATTATAAAAATATTCTTGACCATTTTGAGTTGTTTTTGCGACTTCTCGAATAGCATCGTCTATTTCATATTCTGCTAAAAGATGATATTTTCCACCTGGTTGTGTTTCATATTTTAATTTTCTTTTTAATTCTGATATTCTCTCTGCTTCTTTTTGTTGAAACTCCTCTATATTTCTAATTACAGTAGATACTACATCGCTTAACCGCTGAAATTCTCTTGCATGTTTAATAATTTCATCAGGCTCTAACTCTAATCGGACACTACCATTTTTACCGAACATGTCTTTAAAGGTCTTCATAGGATGTTCTCCCATAAATAACACCGCAAGGACTCTATCTACCCCATTACTTTTTGTTGTAAATTGTTTACCAATCGTAGGTGCCCCGAACTGTTCAAAATTTCCTACAGCATCTTTTTTATGTGTATAATCTACAGCTTTATTTTCCATGACACCTTCATCTACCCGTTTTTTTGCTTTATCACTAAGCAAGCGATAAATATTCGGTGCAGCAAATGTTGTTGTATAAAAATTTCTCTCTGCTGCTACATATTGAGCTTCTGCGGCCCCTTTACTGTGTCCAGTAGTGTGAACAGAAGTTGGTTCATATTTTTTATTCACTTTATCTACAAACTCTAGCGCACTATCAAATGATGTAGGTAGATTTTGTACCTTTCCATCTACCATACCTAAGTTTTTTTTCATCCCACCTGAAATCTGAAATGTGTCTGTAGATAAGTCTCCATCAAATTTCCCAAACTCTGTTCCACGGAATGAATAGATGATATTTTCATAATGTTTTTTATTTGGTTTATATTCTTCTGCAGGTACTACAGCGATTGCTTGCAATCCGTTTTTTATTTTCTCTTTATCTGCATCTATTGTTTCTATAACTTTCCATTCTTGACCATTAAATCCTGTTATTTTTGCTCCCTTTTTTAAGACTTCGTCATCATAAACATGATCCGAGAGTTTAAAATAATCTTCATCTGTCGCAATAGGATTCTTTTTAAATTCATTCATATGTTTCAACTCATTTCATGGTATATTTTAACTATATTCAACTTCAAGGGGATATCCTATGAAAAACAAATTGGTAATTTTTACATTTATTATTTGTATTATAGCAGGAGGGTATTTTACTATGGAATACTTAAAACAAAAAGAACAGGAAGAAAAATTTTGGAAAGTGCAAGAAGCAAGAGTCGAAAAGTATATACATTATAATATTAAGGATGTAAAAACGATTACATTTAAGGAGCACAGTGTAAGTCCAATGGGTGTTCCTAGATTAAAAGGTTATATAAACAATGATGAAAAATTAGATTTTATAGCTTATATTAGTACTACAGAAAATTTTGAAGATGATTTTACATGTTCTGGAGAATTAGATGAAATGATAAAAAAACCAGCAAAATCTGTAACCGAAATTGCAAAAGAAGAGAAAAGAGAAGAGTAGTCTTTGCACTACTCTTCTCTTTTGCTTCCCGTTTTAAAAAGAATGCAGCGGGACGCTTTTTATAAGGACTAAGGAAGTTATATAATACTCTTTTTATTTAAATGATAACCCGCTCTCCTCCAAAGCTTTTCTAAGCTTCGGCATAGACGCAGGTCCCATTCCATGCAGTTTTAAAATTTCTTTCTCGCTATAAATTGAGAGTTCTTCTACAGTGTGAATTCCATGATGTTCTAGTGCCCTTCTTGCTGGCGCTGAAAGAAGAGAGAGAAAACCTTCTTTTGGCTTTCTCTCTTTCTCACAGGTTGGGCAAGTTGGACAATCGCTACTTTTATAGTACTCGTGTCCCTGTTCACAAGTTCTTAACGTTGCCATTTTTTATAGCCCCTTTCTGCTCTCTATTCCTCAATATGCACAACATGATTCCCATCAAAGAAGTATAAACACTTCTCTTTCACAGGATGTTGTAAGCTTTTTTCGAGTGCTTTTGCATATAACGAAAGCTGCACTTTATATCGATCTTCTAAAATTGGTTTCGCTTGATCGAATCCGCCTGGGAACTTTCCTTCAATCGTATCCGTTTTAAAGTCGATTAACGTAATGCCGTCTTCCTCTTCAATCATGCAGTCGATAACCCCTTGGACAAGAATTGCTTCTTCGCTCTTCCCTTGCCAATCTTGATATGCTTCTTCTGCTGCCAGCATCATCGTAAATGGTACTTCACGCTCTACACTTTTTGCCGCTAATACTCTTTTACCTAAATCACTGTCAAAGAATGAAATTACTTTTTCAATCGCTATTTCTTCCGCCTGCTCGAATGTTAATAATTCTTTATTTACCATTGCTGCGATTTGTTCTTGTAGCGTTTCGGTCGTAATCGGTTTCTTCAAATCAACATGCTGCATAACAGCATGGACTGCTGTTCCGCGCTCTGCGTACGTTAATCCTTTTTTCTCCATGAAACGAGGACGCGTTTTAATTGGCGCACGTAGTTTTTTAATAAAGGCGTTATCACTACCATCTTCTGATTGATAGTTTCTCTTTATTTCTGTAACAGATTGCTTCGCGCGGTGAGATGTTGCTTCCTCATATCCGTACTTCCACATTAATCTATCGTACACTTCTTCTTTCCGTTCACTTTCTAACGGAACAGCCTTTTTCTCACGCAACGCTTCTAACAATTCTTGTTTCTCTTCCTGAACTGGTTCTGGTGCAAGTAACGTGTTACCATCAACAACTTCTACTTTCCAACTAGTGTCATACCCATAAATTTCACCTGGAATATTTCCTTGTCCTAATTCAAGTAGCATTTCACTATCACGATGTCTATATAGTGAAGGGGCAATCCAGTCTAAATAACAAGACGCTCCGGCACGAATGTGATCTGGTAATAACCATTCACTATGCTCCCTCGCATCAAGCCATTTTTCCATTTCCTTATTTGCATCCTTAACTGTCCCGATTAAAATTAACTTCTCTTTCGCACGCGTTAACGCTACGTATAATACGCGCATTTCTTCCGCAATTAATTCCATTTTCATTTTACGCTTAATCGCAAGTTGTGATAATGTCGTATATTTAATACGTTTACGAGGATCGATAAATTGCGAACCGAAACCGAAATCTTTATGCAGTAAGAAACGTTTCATTAAGTCTTGTGTATTAAAGCGGCGACCTAGTCCAGCTACGAATACGACCGGGAACTCAAGTCCTTTACTTTTATGAATCGTCATAATGCGAACGACATCTTCTTGTTCCCCTAAAGCTCTTGCCGTACCCATATCATCACCGCGTTCTAAAATACGTTCAATAAAGCGTAAGAAACGGAATAATCCTCTAAATGATGTTGCTTCGTATTGCCTTGCACGGTCGTATAATACACGCAAGTTCGCTTGCCTTTGCTTTCCAGCTGGTAAACCGCCAACGAAGTCGTAATACCCTGTCTCACCATATACTTTCCAAATTAAATCAGAAAGAGATTGTTGACGCGCGAATTCACGCCATCCTTGCAGTAAATTATAAAACCACTCTAATTTATCATGTAGTTCTTGCTCTTCTTCAAGCGGCGCTCCTTTTAAGAACGAGCTCATTACTTCATAAAATGACCCTTTCTTTCCGTGAGCACGAAGCATTGCAAGTTCTTCATCATTTAATCCTACAATCGGTGAACGAAGCACTGCTGCGAGCGGGATATCTTGCATCGGATTATCGATAACGCGGAATACGTTCATCATAATATTTACTTCTGTTGCCTCGAAGTAACCAGTCGCCAGGTCTGCATATACCGGTATTCCTTGCAATTTTAATTCTTCCATAATTTGCGGCGCCCACGGCATCGAGCGAAGTAAAATAACGAAATCACGGTATTGTACCGGGCGCATACTATCATTTTTACGGTCATACACTTCATAACCTGAATCAACCATCGCTTTAATGCGCTGCGCCATAAGACGGGCTTCTAGTTGTGCTTTTTCTACTTCTGCACCTTCTTCTCCGTCCATTACTTCTTCTTCCGTTTGCTGAATGCATAGTAGTTCAGCCGCTACATCTTCACCTTCTGGATAGCTAGCACCTAGCTTTAATTCAGCGTCAGCATCGTAATCGATTTCCCCAACTTCTTCGCCCATAATTTGTTTGAAGATAAAGTTCGTACCTGCTAGCACTTCATGACGACTACGGAAATTTTTTGCTAAGTCAATCTTCATTCCGCCGCCCGATCCTTCTTGTGTGAAGCGTTTATACTTTCCTAAGAATAGGCCTGGTTCTGCTAGTCGGAAACGATAAATCGACTGCTTTACGTCGCCAACCATGAACAAGTTTCCTTCACTCTCAGAATCTTTCGTTACGAATTTAATAATCGATTCCTGTACGAAGTTCGTGTCTTGATATTCATCGACTAATACTTCAGCAAATTTATTACGATATTGAAGTGCTACTGCGGACGGTTTCATTTCACCGTCTTCACTTTGCTCACTTAAAATTTGTAAACAGAAATGCTCTAAATCTGTGAAATCGACCATTCCTTTATCGCGCTTCATCGCTTGGAAACGCTCTGTAAATACTTTTACGAGCTGAACGAGTTTCTCTAATACAGGATGCATATCTTGAAAATCTCGTAAGAAACTTTCTGGTCTGCGGCTAAATAGCTCTTCTTGTAATTTCTTCACTTCATCTTTCGCTTTGTTGCGAAGAGAGTCTACTTGTTTTACAACATCTTCGTTGTAATCACTTTTCTTAATACGCTTTAACGTTTGCCACGATACATTTTGCATCGCTTCATACAAACTTGTCCACGATTCGCGGGCTGCTGATGATAACGTTCCAAGTAAAGCTACATCTGCTTGCAGGGTTTCAACGCGAGGCGCTGGGCCATCTGGAAGCATCGCGAGTTCCGTCGCTTTTCGAATATGCTGTTCCGCCGTTTCAAGCTGGAATTTCACATCTTCTAATAAGTAAGAAGCGTACACTAAATCTTCAATTGTCTTTCCTTCTACGTCGTATGCTTCTACTAATTTATCAAGCCATTTCTCCGGATTTGGATGCGCTCTTGATTCTGTATGAAGCGCTAAAATCATACGTTGTAAATCATCATCACTACGATCACTCGTATAACGATCAACGAGTTCAAAGAATATCGTATTATCTTCAATTCCATACTCTTCTTCTAATATGTCATCTAATACTTCTTCTTTTAATAATTCATTTTCTGTTTGATTTGCAATGCGGAAACGAGGATCCACATCAAGCATGTAGTAGTATCCTCTAATTACTTGTAAACAAAATGAGTGAATCGTTGAGATAGAAGCTTTATTTAATAGGCTCAGCTGCTTTCTTACGTGCTGCGAACTCGGCTCATCAATTAATACTTTTTCTAACGCTTCCCCAATTCGGTTTTTCATCTCTTGCGCCGCTGCGTTCGTAAATGTTACAACGAGCAGGCGGTCGACATCGACTGGATTTTCTTCGTTTATAATCTTTTTAATAATACGTTCGACTAATACTGCTGTTTTTCCTGATCCAGCTGCCGCTGCGACTAAAATATCACGTCCATTCGCTACAACGGCTTTCCACTGGTCATCTGTCCATTGACTACCTTCTGGTTTTTTAGGCCAATTTTCTATCATTCTCCGCCAACCTCCTCTCTTATTTTCTCCATCGCTTCGCTATCTTTCATATCTTTTAATGCACGGAACTGATTATCTTCAAGTGACTCATCAAACTGACAAACAGATTTGAAGTTACAGAACGTACATGCCGCTTTATTCCCCATTTTATAAGGTGCAATATCGATAACACCTTCTGTAATGTCTTTTCCGATATTTTCAAACGTATGGTGTACGTATTTTTGCAGTACGTTAAAATCTTGCTCACTTGCAATACTTGAACGCGCACTAAAGCTACCGTCTTTTTTCAGACCAGCAGAAATAATATCTGAACTTCCTGTTGAAAGCTTGTTATCCATTAAACGAACAACGTCAGCATCTCCTAGTACGAGCCCTTTCATTTTAAATTTCTTCAAAATTTCTTTTTCAATTTCTGCTTCCGTTGCGTCACCTTTCATTTCAACAATCGGGTTATGAATATGGAAGTACAGTACACCAGCTGGTGATGCTGTGTCGCCTTTTTTCATCCACGTCTGTGCGTTTGAAGTAACAACATCTAAATACGTTAACATTTGAAGCGCCAATCCGTAATACACTTCCGTTAAGTCTAACGCTTTTGCACTTGATTTATAGTCAATAATACGAAGGAACGTACCGCTCTCATCTTCCGCCTTATCGACACGGTCAATACGGCCGACCACTTCCATCTTCACACCATTTGGCAATGCGAATTCCATCGGCGGAAGCGATCCTGCACCGCCCATACCGAACGGCACTTCTAAATCAACTGGTACAAATCCGCTTGACTTCGCATGTTCTCGTAGAATGATTGACGTACGGAAAATAATTTGTTGTAGTTTTTGTTTTAAATAGAAATGACGGTTTGAACTTAATAAAATTTGCCTTTGTAATAACGGCGCGATTTCTTCTATTACTAAAACAGAAAGATGCTCACACTCTTTTATTGATAAATCCGCCCAAGTGCGGTTTTCACGCAACAACTTGTCCGCAATTTTCTTTAGTGCTGCGTGGAATAACTCGCCAATATCTGGTGCATCAAGCTTGAAAATATCACGCTCTCTTAGCGATAAACCGTGTTGCGCAAAATGAGCGTACGCACAACGGTTAAATAATTCCATACGAGAGACGCTTCCCTTAATTGTATCTCCGTATAAATCCCTACTTACAGCTGTACTTAGTTTTTGCGCACGATTTCGGTAAAATAAACTTGATAGCACGCGGCTACTTTTTTGTTTCCATTCATCGGAAGTTACGTAGAAGTTATATACGTCCCACCAAAAGTCTAAATTCCCTTCAAATCCGTATCGCTTCCACGTTTGTAATTGCTGCATAACGTAAGATAACGTCACTTCTGGCGTTGCTACGTATGAAATTTGTTCAGAACGCGATAAGTCGTTTACGTCATTCGTAATAAACGAGTCTTTTACATCTGGGAACATTCTTTTTATTTTCTTAATGAAACTAGACGCTAGTAACGTCTTTCCTTCTTCATCTGCAAGCGGGCATGAAATGTATAATTTCTCAGTCGCTCTCGTTACCATTTGGTACATAACGAACTGTTCTTCTAATAAAGTTTGTCTCGTCGTTGGCGCTAATTCAATTCCTGCCGCGCCAAGAACTTCTCTTTCCTCATCAGAAAGCATTCCTTCATCCATCGGTGCTGCTGGTATGACACCTTCATTTACGCCGATAATGAAGGTTGCTTTCACATTTGATAAGCGAGAGTGATCAATATTCGCAACTAATACTTGATCTAATGACGGCGGAATGTTGGCGAATTGAAGCGCCTCAAGACCTGTCGACATAACGTCTGTAAACATAGAAAGTGACATTTTCTCTTCACCAAGCATCTCTACAAACGTATCAAGAAGGCTCATTACTTCTTCCCACACTTGCTCATGGTCTGTCGCAAATAAGAAATCTCCGCTCTCTTCTGCACGTATACGTAATTCCTCTAGCTTCTTCGGAACGTCCAGTTCTTCTAAAAATAAGTAAACGGCTTCGCACATTTGCATAACAGTTCCCGCACGCTTCAGTCTTTTTTGCATGCGAATAACAGGCGTTCTTACAACGTCACGCAGCCTGTTTATTTTCTCTTCCATTTCACGCTCACTGTCTGTAATCATCCCGTTCGTATCGTCAAGAGAACGATAGCGGCGATACATCCACGGATCCTCAGAAGTCCATCTCTTTCCTTGTACACCGTACGCTAGGCAGTAATTTTCAAACTCATCCATCTCTTCGCGCATCGCTTCTTTTCTTACGTCTAGCGGATATAAAAGCTCCGTTTTCACGCAACGGAACACTGCATCATAGCGCCAATTCCCGCTAATAATCTCGAGTGCAGAACGAATGCATTCTACTAATGGATGATGTGACATCGGGCGTTTTTCATCGATGAAATGCGGAATATTATAATCCGTAAATAACGTTCGCATCACATCGTAATAACTTTCTCCGTTACGAAGAAGGACTGCAATATCTCGGTAACGATACTGTTCATCCGCGACAAGTTTACGAATTTCACGAGCAACCCCTTCTACTTCCGCTCGTAAATTCGCTGCTGTACTAATTGTGACACTTGCTTCCCCATGAAACTTTTCATTTGGACGAGCTTCATAATGCGCTTCTAAATGAGCTAATGCCGGAGAATGAAAACGAGGCTGTTCCATGAGTGGAATTGTTTTTTCAATTTCTATTTTCTCTTCACGTGCTACTTGTTTTATTTTTTCATATGTTAACGTCGTCTCATAAAATAGGTCCAGTTCATTTACTGGCTGCGCTAACGTTTTTTCATCTATCGTTAACGTAATTGTGACTCTCGCTCCGCACATCATGAGCTTTCTTAAAATTTCTAGCTCTTGCGGGGAGAATGAATGAAATCCATCTATATAAATTTCAGCTCCATTTACATATTCAGACTGCGGAAGCTTTTCCACTAGTAATTGCAAGTAGTCTTCTGAATCTAAATACTTTCCAATTAAAGCACGTTCAAAATCATCGTATAATAGTTGTAAATCATATACTTTATTCGCTAATAGCTTTTGTTCTGCACTGCTACTATGCGCATCTAATTGTTGCCACATTTCATATACGTTAGATGGCGTCACATTATACCGTTTAAACTCTGCAATCATACTGCCAAGATGTTCAAAGAAACCGTTTTGCTCCGCTGCTTTTTGGAACACCGATAATCCATCTTTACGAGACTCTACAATTTTACGAAGTAACATATGTACGCCCGCTTCATCAATATGAAGACGGCTCGCTCCGCCAACTTCTTGCAGCACTTTCCACGCTAATCGTGAAAAACTAAAAACTTGTGCCCGAATAGAACCTCTTACATCCTCACTTCCAATTAACGCCTGCTGCGTTTGGAATGTCATCTGTTCTGGCACAAGATATAATATTGTTTTCCCTCTCGGGCGCTGTTTTAACTCTTCCTGTACTTCGTGTAAACAAAGTGTACTTTTTCCACTTCCCGCTCTACCAATCACAAATCGAAGTGACATGTAACCCCACCTTTCACTTACATAACGAACGTTAGTTTGCTACTATAATTGTATTATAGTACACGAAAAAAGACAAACGGAGTTGTTTGTCTTTTCTATACTTCTACTTCATTATATCAACCTTTTGAAAAATTCGTTTGTACCTCTTTAATTGGCCAATATCGTAAATCAACTTTACCGACAACTGTATCAGCTTTCACAAATCCGAAGTGCCTACTATCCCAACTACCGAGTCGATTATCACCAATTACAAAAATATAACCGGGAGGTACAGACTTTTCTTTCGTTAACTCTTCTAGTTTAAAATCGCCCGTTAGTTGCCGTCCACTTATCTCTTTCTTAAATGTTTCTAAATAAGGCTCATCAACGAATTGTCCATTTATATAGAGTTTATCATGCTTATATTCGATATGATCCCCAGGTAAACCGATAATTCGTTTTACATAGTCCTCTTTTTGATTCGCATGAAACACAACAACATCGAACCTGTTCAAGTCCCCTACTTGATAACTCACCTTATTGACAACGAGCATATTGCCATCTTGCAATGTCGGCATCATTGACTTCCCCTCTACAACGTACGTTGAAAAGAAAAACGTTCGAAAAAATACAGCTAATAATACACCAATTAAAATTGTTCGTATCCACTCTATGCCTTCTTTTTTCAAAGTTTTCTTCATCCGCTTCTCCCCTTACCCTTTAATAATGAAGCTTGCCTTTACAAAGAAGACTATTCTTAATGTAGTTCTAACTTTACTTCAATTTTTTTACCGACATACCATAAAATAAAAATACAAATTGCTACAATTACTGATTTCACCGGGTTATGAATAAATGACATTAAATCATGACCGATATACGTTAAAATAAAAATCATCACAAGCTTTCCAAATACTAATGCAAGTCCAAACTGCTTTACGCTAATGCGAGATAAACCAGCGACAACGTTTATAAGCGCAGACGGTGTAAACGGAAAACAAAATATGACGAAAATCGGTGCGAATCCTTTTCTTTCAATCCATCCCATTGCCTTTCGCACTCTCTCATGCTTATTTACAAAAGAAAAGAAACGACTGCGTCCAAAATGACGGATAATGAAAAAAACAAGCATGGCACCTATTACCGAGCCAATCCATGAATATAGAAAACCGTACCAAAATCCAAATGCAACAGCATTCGCTAACACAAACACAATAAGTGGTAATGCTGGAATGAGTGCTTCTATCATCGGTAAACCAATACCAAGAAGTGGTCCGAACGCTTTATAACTTTCCACAATATGATCCATATTTTCTGGTGAAAAATACTCTTTGATTGACTGAAAATCCATTCTACACTTTACCCCTTTACTCTATTACTACCTCTACTGTATCACTGCTTAAATGAAAGAGGAATTGGTAGATACGACATATGGAGATGTATTTATTAAACTTTCCATACCTTTCATTAGAATTCCTTCATTATTATGCTATGATAATCTATCAATATTCGACAGAACGTGAAGTTAATTTAGATAACGTGCCGGGATTATAGCTTAATGGTTATATTTTTATGAGAAAGAAGAAAATACAGAAAGTAATAATTAGTCTTTTTCATAAGAATACCCTTACTACATGTAAGGGTATTTCTATCTATATGGAAATGAGTA
Organism: Bacillus sp. NPDC094064; assembly: GCF_050279585.1. Taxonomy (NCBI): domain Bacteria; kingdom Bacillati; phylum Bacillota; class Bacilli; order Caryophanales; family Bacillaceae; genus Bacillus; species Bacillus sp. NPDC094064. Next base: position 1,993 of record NZ_JBNNUI010000002.1, on the reverse strand, counting down.
GCCTTTTCTATTGGCTAGTTCTTACAAGCAATTTTTTTAGCAAGCGTACACTGTCAATCACGATAAGTATTAATATATGTAAGAAAGATAGTATTAATACTGTACTCGAAATAGGTAACATTCGAAATTTGTATAGAAATTTATCAATCATATATATATCTTCTTCATTCGTTATAGTTGCAGGAGTAAAGATAAGGTAATCTTTCCAATTATCTATCCAAGTTAAATTAACTGCGGAAAATCCCATCGTTCCTAACCACAAGTAAAGAAAAATTGGTATAAGAATCATATATTGCAGGCTATGTAATATCTTTCTTTGCTTCTTACATTCAATAATTTGAAAGACAATAAGTGCCAGTACATACACGATTGACAGAAAACATACTATAGTAACAAACGGTTGAATTGAAAAAGCAAATAGCAATTTATCAATTTCACTAATTTGACTATAATCTGTTGCATTTTGAGGTGTGAAAACAAAATATCGTTTATCAGCATCTATCATCAACTGACTACCAGTGAAACTAGTAAACATAAATGTAAGAAAAAATATAGGCAAAACAAGAATATATTGCGCCCAAAATAACAGGGTCCTTTTCAACATACCATCTCCTTTTTATACAGGATGAAAAAAATATAATGTATGTTCACACTATAGTAAGTATATAGAATAATTCCCATTATATTGTAATTCTATATTATCTTGAGCCCTTCGAGAACAAAAAGTTTGTACATTTCTCTCGTTTTATTTATGAATCTTACAGCGTAAACGGTATATATAATGAAATCAAAAAGGATGAGTCTCCCCACCCTTTTCCTCTCATACATCCTCTTCTCTAACAACATACACTTTCTCATAAGCTGGTTTTAATGTTAATCCATCTCTTTGATCGACCTCTTTAAAACAAGGATTCCCTTGTTTTTTCCTACGATCTTCATACTCTGTACGCAATTTCGCTGTACGATTTTGTTGATTTTCAAAACTAGTTCTTGATATTTCTAACTTCACAGCAAAGCCATTTATAAATCTAATAATAAGATTTCCATCTTTTAATTCTTTATTACTTTCAATATAAAAATGAGACAACCACGCGCACTCTTTTCTAGAATAAGAATAGGTAGGGAAAAAATAAAGTTGATCTGTCGGACTAATCGCGATCGGTGCTTTATGTGTAATATGAGTTAACTCTTTCGTTCCTTCTTTTCTGCCTAAGAAACTAGAGCCATGTTTGCGGCAACTTCTTTCTATAATATCTAGAGGCTTTTGAAATACGAAAAAAGAATCTTCTATTTCAACAACTCGCGTAACAATTTTCTTTTCACTAAGGATAACAGGAAGTAAGGCCATCGTATTTTTATTTACAACATAATTTTCAACATAACGTTCTACTTTATTTTCCATACTCTATTATCTCCTTTTTATCATTTATATTAGCAGCTGCATTTATAATTTTAGCACTTGCAAATAGGAAATGGCTTACTGATTCCGCTTTTTTACAATCTTTTATCATTTATTAAACAACTTATAAATTTTAAAACACCGATATAGAGATAAATGAATTTATAGTGATAAAAAAGCAATTGCTATCTACAAATAGTAGCAATTGCTTCCTCTTTTTACATCATTACAACAATTACCTCTGCTATAATTAAAATACAAAGCCAATATATGGAGGTTCCTTATGGAAGAAAAAGAGATTCAACCAAACATTCACATGAAAAATAGCAGCATTGTGATCATAAAAAACTCAGCTAGTATTATATTTGGTTTATTTTTCATTCTACTATTTTTCGCCAAACCATTTCGCAAATCCAAATGTCCAGAATGTAAGAAACGTGAGAAGAAAAAAGCAGAAAAAGAACAATAAAAAAAGGATGGCATGAGCCATCCTTTTTTCCAGAGTGTTTGGAAACCCTTTAGGGTTCCTAACACTCTGGAATCTTTTTTGATTTTAGCGAATGAAAACAACATAAAATAATAGAATTTAGAAAA
>NZ_JBNNUI010000001.1:547514-843687 GCF_050279585.1 Bacillus sp. NPDC094064 | reverse complement strand
GGAAATCAGGCATACTTTGAACCTGATGGCGTACATTTAACAAAAGCAGGTGCAGAAGCATATGCTGCCCTTGTAGCAAAAGCAGTGAATCAATAAAGAGTACGGAAAAGATTCTGGTGAAAAGATTTACAAACCGTATTTAGGTTTTTTTGTGTTATTAATCTAATATATTTTTTCAAAAATCCCTTTCCTTTTCCCTAAGTTTATAAAGCCGATCCTTTATTTTGAACTTTCTTTTCCTGATTGGTTACGTTCTAACTACCATATTTTTTGCATTCTCCTTAATTCCTAACTTTCTTTATAAATTAAGTGATTGCTTATTTTTTGGATCTATAGCTGCATCTATGGTTTCTATCCTCAACTGATCAAAAAGACTTAAATCCTTTACCCAGTTATTTATGCTTAAGTCAAAGGCGGTTTCTACAATTTTATTTTTTAATTGCAGCAGCAAGTAGAAAAGGGAATTCATGAAGGTATTGGACCAGTGAAAATAAGCCATAGTAGAAACATAGTGCTATAGCTTATTAATGCTTATTTTTATTGATACAATATGTATAGCTATAACAATAAATAGAAACCCCCCTCAATCTAATTTGAGGGGGGTTTCTAATCGCTATATTTTTCATGAAGAAGAAAATGAAAAGATAGCTAACATTGTGGATTTGAAATAAAGTTTAACCGTTTTGAAAAAAGTTTGATTAAAATACAACCTTTATTTCAAAAATACAACTGAAAAAGTCTATTTCACAATAAATAGAAGCTGATTGCCAATTGTATGTAGATGATCAACTTCTTTTTTCTGTATATTGATATATTTTGCTGGTTTTTAATCCTCTAAACGAGGTGTTTTCATTTCTACCGTATCTTCATTCTTCCTTACTCTCCCAAGGGTTTCAAGGACTCCATTTCACACCTTACTTTTTACGAGAGAACTACCCTGTGCTCAAATAGACTTAAATAATTCATTTTATTTACACTATTGTAAATATTATGATTTTAATTAAATTTTACATGTATTTTTATAGGGGAATGCCAAATACATTTACTTTGCTCCTTCTTTATTCTTTCAATTTACTGATGTCATTATGTTCAATTCTTTATATTTACAATATTAAAACTAATATTAATATTGCCTTAACATAGAAAAGGTATGCTTTAACTGTAATACATAATTAAATAACGAGGAGGAATTAGAATGAAGAAAGTTTTAAAATCCTTATTTTTAGTGGTAGCCGGTTTACTAGTTTTCCTAAGTGGTTTGTTACCGGGAGCTTTAACTGGGTTTGCTGCAGAAAACAAAGACCAGTCGACGGTAGTAGATGTAAAAGCGATGACTTTTAATCTAAGATACAAAAATAACAATGATCCATCACCACACACTTGGGATGAAAGGGTTCCTACCATTAAAAGACTGATTGATATGGAGAATCCTGATATCATTGGGACGCAAGAAGTGTTATATACACAACTACAAGATTTAGAAAATACATTACCTAAGTATAATTGGATTGGTTTAGGGCGTGAAGGTGGAAATCGTGGAGAATACTCTGCTATTTTTTATAAAGAAAAAGATTACACCGTACTTGAGTATGATCATTTTTGGTTATCCGATACACCAGAAGTAATTGGTTCGAAAACATGGGGAAACAATATTCCAAGAATGGTTACTTGGGCTAAGTTTCTTGATAAAAAAAGCAACCAACAGTTCTATTTCGTCAATACACACTTTGATCACCAATCCGCAAATGCAAGAGAAAAAAGTGCAGAATTAATTCTTGAAGTAACAAAAGAATTTGATCCAGGGTTACCGGTTATATTAACAGGCGACTTCAATGCTGGACCAGATAGTCTTCCACACCAAATTTTAACAAGTGACGGAGCATTCGAAGATTTATGGGAAACAGCTGAGACAAGAATCAATGAAGAATTAGGAACATTTAATGGTTTTGTTGATCCTACTGGTAAAGGACCTGGCAACCGTATTGACTGGATTCTCGGTAAAGGAAACCTTATAACTAATGAAATTGAAATTGTTAATTATCAGAAGAATGGACAATTTCCAAGCGATCATTTCCCAGTGATTGCTGACATCTCCTTAACCTACAACAAATAAGAGAATAAAATGAGCCAAGATCATTGATATAGTTGAATGGTGTTTGGCTTTTTTGAGTTACGGGGTATTGTGAAATTGAACTACTGTAAAGTTATACTGGAATTATATTCCAATTGAGCGCGTTTGTAGTAGATTATAGGCAGAAAATGATCAATCTTATTTCAAAATGGATTCTATTTTATTTATCGTAAAACTTGGGATTGTAAGGTGTTTTTGGTTAAACTTTATTTCAAAGCTACATACAATCGATACAATTTTATATTATCCTCGAAATGACATGAAATTAAAACGTCATATCACAAAATTAAGAAGTTCATTTTGTCTTCTACTAACATGGAAGCACTAATAAATTCCGAGAAAAAACAAAAAGAATTTACCCACCTAGTACACAATGAATATAAAAAAAGAAGATAAGAATTTTTTTATTTTTCATATTTGGCGAAACAAATGGTACAATGAAAGCTAATGTGAAAAATAAGGAAAAGAAGTGGTCTATTTGAAAAACTTTTTAGAATTAGGAATTAGTGAAACTTTTAATCATACATTACGTGAAAATGGAATTACAGAAGCAACACCGATTCAGGAGAAAGCAATTCCTGTTATTATGTCAGGTAAAGATATTATTGGGCAAGCGAAAACAGGAACGGGTAAAACGTTAGCATTCGTGTTACCGATTTTAGAAAAAATCGATCCAGAGTGTAGTGATGTTCAGGCTTTAATTGTTGCGCCAACAAGGGAACTAGCACTGCAAATTACAGCTGAAATTAAAAAAATGCTTGTTCAAAGAGAAGACATTAATGTATTAGCGATTTATGGTGGACAAGATGTAGCGCAACAATTGAGAAAGTTAAAAGGTAATACACATATTGTTGTAGCGACACCAGGACGATTATTAGATCATATACGACGTGAAACAATTGATTTAAGTAATCTTTCAACGATTGTACTAGATGAAGCTGATCAAATGCTTTATTTCGGTTTCTTATATGATATTGAAGATATTTTAGATGAGACACCTGGTAGTAAACAAACGATGTTATTCTCAGCAACGATGCCAAAAGATATTAAAAAATTGGCGAAACGTTATATGGATGAGCCGCAAATGATTCAAGTACAAAGTGAAGAAGTAACGGTAGAGACAATTGAACAGCGTGTTATTGAGACGACAGATCGTGCAAAACCAGATGCACTTCGTTTTGTTATGGATCGTGATCAGCCATTTTTAGCGGTTATTTTCTGTCGTACAAAGGTTAGAGCAAGTAAGCTTTATGATAATTTAAAAGGACTTGGTTATAATTGTGCTGAACTTCATGGTGATATACCTCAAGCGAAACGTGAAAGAGTCATGAAGAGTTTTCGCGAAGCTAAAATTCAGTACTTAATTGCGACTGATGTAGCAGCTCGTGGACTTGATGTAGATGGTGTAACGCACGTATTTAACTTTGATATCCCTGAAGATGTAGAAAGTTATATTCATCGCATTGGCCGAACAGGACGTGCAGGTGGATCAGGTCTTGCAATTACATTCGTTGCAGCGAAAGATGAAAAACATTTAGAAGAAATTGAAAAAACGCTTGGTGCACCACTGAAAAGAGAAATAATCGAACAACCGAAGATAAAACGTGTTGATGAAAATGGAAAACCGGTACCAAAGCCGGCTCCAAAGAAATCAGGTCAATATCGTCAAAGAGATAGTCGTGAAGGTTCAAGAAGTGATTCAAGACGTGATTCGAGAAATAGCTCAAGAAGTGATTCAAGAAATAGTTCGAGAAATGAAAACAACCGATCATTTAATAAGCCAAGTAATAAGAAAAGTAGTACAAAACAAGGTCAGGAAAGACGTGGCCGTTAAATAGTTATTATGAAAGAGTCGCCAAGCATTGCGGCTCTTTTTTATTTTTACTCAAAGCAACCGATATAAGTAGAAGAGTAATTGCATTGAAACAATCTTTTAAATTTCATTTACCGTATTAAAATAATTTTTAAAATACATAAAGGAAATAAAAAGTATGGTGTTGTATATGTACAATAATTAGGAAACTTTTTACTAACTAAACATATAATTTAAATAGACCGACAGTCGGTCTGGCGGGAAGGAGAACGTGAATGCGAATTGTAAAGGAGTATGAGGAGAGACGAAAGGAAATTTTAGAAACTGCTGAACGTTTATTCGTTACGAAAGGTTATACGAAAACAACAGTAAATGACATTTTAAAAGGGATAGGGATAGCAAAGGGGACGTTTTATCATTACTTTAAGTCGAAAGAAGAAGTAATGGATGAGATCATTATGAGGATCATTAAAGATGATGTTGCTAAAGCGAAAGTGATCGTCTCTAATCCAAATATCACAGTTTTAGAAAAGTTATTTCGAGTTTTAATGGAGCAATCGCCAAAATCAGGGGATGTAAAAGATAAAATGATTGAGCAATTTCATCAACCAAATAATGCAGAAATGCATCAAAAAAGTTTAGTACAATCCATTATTCATTTATCTCCTGTATTAGCGGAAGTTTTAGAGCAAGGAATTAAAGAAGGGATTTTTTCAACTTCATACCCACGAGAAACGATTGAACTATTACTATCCTCAGCGCAAGTCATATTTGATGATGGGTTATTCCAGTGGAAACCAGAAGAAATGATGAGAAGAGCGAAGGCTTATATTAAAATGATGGAAGTATCTGTTGGAGCGAAAGAAGGATCCTTTGATTATATGATGGAGGTTTTAATGAAACAGAAATAGCTTTTTTCTGTTTGGGCATTATAGACCGACAGTCGGTCTAAATTTGAATGAAAGGTGTGATGAGGATGCCAGCAAGTATAAAATCTTCTATGAAAAATTTTCACTTAATGGTGAGTGGGCAAATTATTACTATTTTAGGTTCAACACTTTTACGTTTTGCTCTGTCATTATATGTGCTAGATATAACAGGGCGTGCTGATATATTCGCAGGATTATATGCGGTAACGAGTATTCCATTTTTACTAGCCCCTCTTGGCGGAGCTATTGCAGATCGTTTCAATCGCCGTAATTTAATGGTCATCTTTGACTTTATAAACACTGCGATTGTATTAAGTTTTATAGTTTTGTTGTTTACCGGTTCTGTATCTATTGTTTTAATCGGAACAGTTATGTTTTTGTTAGCCGTCGTTAGTGCAATATACGCACCAGTTATAATGGCGAGTATTCCGCAATTAGTTCACGAGAAAAAATTAGAACAAGCGAACGGTATCGTAAATGGTGTGCAAGCATTATCTAATATAGTTGCTCCTGTATTAGGAGGAATATTGTACGGCATAATTGGTTTGAAAATGCTCGTAATAATAAGTTGTCTTGCTTTCTTTTTATCTGCAATTTTAGAAATGTTTATTACAATACCTTTTATAAAAAGAGCGCAAGAAAGCCATATCATACCGACAATTGTAAAAGATATGAAAGAAGGACTTGTATATGTTTTAAAACAACCATTTATTTTGAAATCTATGCTTTTAGCTGCATTACTAAATTTAATACTGACACCGCTATTTGTTGTTGGTGCTCCAATTATTATACGAGTAACAATGGAAAGTAGCGACACGTTATACGGAATTGGAATGGGATTAATCGATTTTGCTACTATTTTAGGTGCATTATCAATAGGTTTTTTTGCGAAAAAGCTACAGATGAAAACATTGTATTACTGGATGCTTTTAATAGGTTTACTAGTACTACCAATGGCACTATCAGTTGCACCAGTTATTCTTAATTTAGGATACTATCCATCATTTATCCTCTTTATATTTTCTTCTATTCTAATCGCAATGATTATGACAATTGTCTCTATTTATGTAATTACTGTAGTCCAAAAGAAAACACCAAATGAAAACCTCGGAAAAGTAATGGCAATTATAACAGCGGTAGCTCAATGTATGGCACCGATTGGGCAAGTCGTTTATGGTTTTATGTTTGAAGAATTCAGTATGAAAATATATGTGCCTATATTAGCTATTAGTTTCATAATGATAATAATAGCGGTTGTGACGAAGAAAATATTATCGAATGAAGGGAACTAGCTTCATATGATTAGGAGAATGTTAAAAAGAGATTTCTCTCAAAATAAAATGATAATTACCATTTTATTTATGTTTATCATGTTATCAAGTCTATTAATGGCTAGTGCTTCAAGTAACGTAATAAATCTATTGAACTCAATGGATCAATTGCTTAAAGTATCTAAAGCACCGCACTTCGTACAAATGCATGCCGGAGAAATAAATCAAAAGTCAATCGATTCATTTGTAGAACAAACACCGTATATAAAAAGGCAACAGACGGCTGAGATGATTCAAGCAAACGGATCTAACGTATTTATAAAAAACAAAAATCAAGCGGAGCATAATAGTGTGATGGATATTAGTTTCGTTAAGCAAAATAGTAATTTTGATTTTTTACTAGATTTAAACAATAAAGTGATCGATGTTAGGAATGAGGAAATAGGTGTACCCATTTATTATATGCAAAAATATAATTTGCGTATTGGAGATAAAATATGGGTTGTTAAAAATAATAATGAACTAGAATTTACTATTTCGACATTTGTTCGTGATGTTCAAATGAATCCATCCATCGTTAGCTCGAAACGATTTGTAATAAGCGATGAAGACTTTGAAATCATAAAACAAAATTTTGAAGAAAGGGAATACCTTATTGAATTTCAGTTAACAGATTTAAATAAGATAAATGAATTTGAAGATTTATACCAATCATCGAACTTACCTCAAAAAGGTCCCTCTATTACGTATTCACTCTTTAAAACACTCAATTCATTAACTGATGGAATAATTGCTGCAGTGCTTATTATAATAAGTGCATTATTGATGTTAATTGCAATGTTATGTATTAGATTTACGATCATTACTTCGATGGAAGAAGACTATCGGGAAATTGGTGTTATGAAAGCAATCGGGATTCATAACAAAGATATTCAAAAAATATATGTAACAAAATATGTTGTTATCGCTACTAGCGGATGTATATGTGGATATATATTTTCATTATTTGTTACAAAAATATTTACCTCTAATATCTCGCTATATATGGGGACAGCAAATAAGAGTGTTTTACATTTTGTTGTACCATTAATAGTCACAACATTGTTATTTCTAACAGTTATCCTTTTCTGTCGTATCATTTTAAGGAATTTTAGGAGAATTACAGCAATAGATGCTTTACGATCAAGAGATAAACTAGGAAAAAGAAAAATTAGAAAATCCTTTCTATTCAATAAAACTAAAATTAAAAATGTAAATATATTTATAGGTATACAAGATGTTGTGAAGCGATTTAAGTTATACCGAGTAATAAGTATCGTTTTAATAATAGCGGTGTTCATGATTGTTGTACCTGTTAATTTTTTGTATACAATTCAGTCACCGAAGTTTGTGAATTATATGGGGACAGGAAAAAGTGATATACGAATAGATTTACAGAAAACTGAAAATATAGAGAAAAGGTTTAAGGATGTTATATCATATTTACGAAATGATGATGAAGTAAAAAAATATGCAGCATTTGTAACGAGTACATTTAAAATGGTGAATGCTGATGGTACACAGGAAAACTTAAATGTGGAAGTGGGAGACTTCACTCAATTTCCAATAGAGTATCTCCAAGGTATGGAACCCAAAAACGAAAATGAAATGGCACTATCCTATATGAACGCAAACGAATTAAAAAAGAATGTAGGGGATGAGATCGTTTTATTTGTAGATGGAAAAGAGCAAGCGCTAACGATTAGTGGTATATATCAAGATGTAACAAACGGTGGAAAAACAGCTAAAGCGAGCTTTTCGTATAACAAAGAAAATATATTATGGTATGTAGTAAATGTAGATTTGAATTCTAATGTGGATTTGCAAGAAAAAGTGAAGGAATATAAACAAAATTTTCATTCTGCAAAAATAACAGATACAGGTAATTATTTATCACAAACTTTAGGAGAGACAATTATACAATTAAGACTCGTTACTCAAGCGGCAATTCTGATTGCTATATTGATATCGGTTTTAATGACTGCGATGTTTATTAAAATGTTATTGGCAAAGGACACCTCTCAAATATTAATTATGAAAAGTATTGGTTTTTCTAACAAAGATATTCGTATACAGTATATAACTCGTTCTATTGTCATCGTATTAATAGGCATTTTAACAGGGACATGTATAGCTGCTACGTTTGGTGAGATGTTAGTAAGTTGGTTAGGCTCATTTATGGGAGCAGGTCATATAAAGTTTGTCGTGAATCCTATCGTTTCCTATGTAATATGTCCAGCTATATTATTTATATCTGTGATAGCAACAACACTTTTCAGTAGTTTTACAATGAAACAAACAGACGATTTAAAACGAAATGGAGAGTAGGGGTTGTAACGTGAAAAAATTTTTAGAAGTAAAACAATTAAACAAAACATATTCAATAGATGGAAATGCAAATTATCACTTGTTAAAAAATATAGATTTAGAGATTTATGAGGGAGAATTTGTATCGGTTATGGGACCTTCTGGTTCTGGAAAATCGACGTTACTTTATACTATTAGCGGGATGGATCAAATGTCATCTGGAAGTGTGAAAGTTGATAGTAAAGAATTATCATGTATGAAAGAAGAAGCGTTAGCGAAATTGCGCCTTACTGAAATAGGATTTATTTTTCAGCAGAGCAACCTTCTGAGAAACTTGAATCTATTTGATAATATCATTTTGTCAGCATATTTAGCGAAATGTGAGAGTAAGAAAATAGTAAATGAACGTGCTCTGGAGCTAATGGGGAAAATGGGGATAAGTGATATAGCGTCTCATTATATAACCGAAGCATCCGGAGGGCAATTACAAAGGGTCTCTATATGTAGAGCACTCATTAATAATCCAAATATTATTTTTGCTGATGAGCCAACGGGTGCTCTAAATTTAAAATCAACAGAAGAGGTAATGCAAATCTTATTAAATATTAACCGCGATGGAACTACAATTATGTTAGTAACGCATGATGTAAAGGTAGCAGCGAAAACAGAAAGAGTTCTTTTTATGGCGGATGGAGAAATTGTTAGTGAAATACAGTTAGGTAAGCTTAGGAGTGATGATTTAAAAGCGCGAGAAGAGAAGTTGTTAAAATGGTTATCTATACTTGGATTTTAAATAGAAAACCTCCTATTGAATGTAGGAGTTTTTCTATTTGCCTGAAATTTCTAAAAGATATATAATGATTTTCTGACTATTAATTCATGGAGGGGTATTAATGAAAAATGAAACGTTACGTACACAAGAGGATATTTTAAAAATGTTGGATTCATTATTAAGACCGGCAGAACCGTTTTGGAATGAATTTTATACGAATAGAGAAAAAGATGTTCCGTTTTTTGGGAATGTACCAGATGAGAACCTAGTTTCGTATATACAAAAAGAGTGGGTTTCAAAAGGAAATGCACTAGAACTTGGATGTGGTCCGGGTAGAAACGCAATTTATCTAGCAAATGAAGGATTTGATGTAACCGCAGTAGATTTATCTATAGAAGGCATTAATTGGGCGAAAGAGAGGGCTTTAGCAAAAGGGGTAGAAATTGAATTTATTTGTGAGTCGATTTTTAATTTAGAGGCTCAAAATGAATTTGATTTTGTATACGATTCGGGCTGCTTACATCACATTCCACCACATAGAAGAATGAACTATGTAGATTTAATTAAAAACTCATTAAAATCGGAGGGGTATTTCGGATTAACATGTTTTGCAGCAGGCGATTTAGATGAGCGAAATGGATCAGAAATAACAGATTGGGACGTATATAGAGGATGGAGTTTACAAGGTGGTCTAGCATATTCAGAAGAGAAATTAAGAGAGATATTTAAAGAATTTGAAGTGATTGAAATTAGAAAGATGAAACAAATGGAACAACCAAATGAAATGTTTGGAGAATCATTTCTTTGGACAGCATTATTTAAAAAGAAATAAAAAAGTAGATATTTGACAAACTCATCGTTTTTATAGACAATACATTTACAAGAATGTACGTTCGGTTTTTATGAACCGATGTATGTTTTGCATAAATACATAACAAGGGGCTGTCACTATATGAGTAACACAAATCAAAAAATTACTACGTTTTTAATGTTTGAGGGTAAAGCTGAGGAAGCGATGAATTTTTACACGTCGCTATTTGATCAATCAGAAATTGTAAGTATCTCTCACTATGATGAAAATGGACCTGGTAAAGAGGGAACTGTAATTCATGCAACTTTTACGCTAAATGGACAAAAGTTCATGTGTATCGATAGTTTTGTAAATCATGATTTTACATTTACGCCAGCTATGTCACTTTATGTAACTTGTGAGACGGAAGAAGAAATTGAAACTGTCTTTCATAAATTAGCGCAGGATGGAGCAGTACTTATGCCTTTAGGTGCCTATCCATTTAGTAAAAAATTTGGTTGGTTAAATGATAAATATGGTGTGTCTTGGCAGCTAACTCTTGCTGAATAAAGATATGAAAAGAAAAGCGTATCCTATTTTAGTTACGCTTTTCTTTTTAAGAATTTTGTTGGCCGAATCTTTTCCCAAGTTTAGCTAACAATTCAGGCTGATCCCCTTGGCTCATTACAACTTCAACAAAGGTAAGTTGATTCTTATTAATACTTATTTTAGTTAAGACTTCTGCTAACTCTGTTTCATTTTCTACTTTAAATGTTTGGCTTTTTTCTTCTGTTCCGAATACGTTCGCTAGTTTTGTGTAATCCCACATTTGTATGTCATTATACGGTTCGTTTTGACCGTGAATTGCACGCTCAACAGTATATCCATTGTTATTGATTAAAAATATAATCGGTTTTAAATTTTGACGTAGTATAGTCGATAACTCTTGGACAGTTAATTGAAAAGAACCATCACCAATAACTAAAATGTTGCGCCGCGATAAATTAGCGAGCTGTGTACCAAGTAGAGCAGGCATTGTATAGCCGATTGCCCCCCACAATGGCTGCGCTACATATGTTGTGTTATTCGGTAAAGGGATAGTAGCACTACCGAAGAAAGGGGTTCCTTGCTCTGCAATTAAAACGTCATTTTCTTGTAAAAAGTGGTATATTTGTTGCCAAAAACGTTTTTGTGTAATCATTTGTTCTTTTGGATTAAACTCTTCAGTAATAGATAGTGATTCTGAAATAAATGGCTTAATATCAAGTGTTTCCTCATTACGATGTTCAATTACATCACTTAACTGCTGTAAAACATCTTTCATTACAACCGGCCCATACTTTTTATCTATAATTTTCACAGTATATGGATGGATTTCTATTACTTGCTCTTTCGTAAAACCTTGTGTAAAACCGCCAGTAATAGTATCAGTTAATTTCACACCGATACTAACAATACAGTCAGATTCATCAATTCTTTTTCGCAAGTATGGAGAACTAACATCACCAGTATAAACACCTATAAATTGTGGGTGTTTTTCAGGGAATATTCCTTTTCCCATACTTAATGTTGCGATAGGAAACCCAGTTTTTTCTACGAAATGCAGTAAATCTAATTCGGCATGAAATCGATCCACTTCAAAATCAGCTAAAATAACAGGTTTTTTGGCACTATTTATTTTTGAAATGGCATGTAGAAGCATTTTATCTAATGCTTCTTTATTACTTAAAATAGGTTTATTTATAATCGGTTCTGTCGGTTTATTAATTGGTTTATTATATACATCAATCGGTAAATTAATATGAACAGGTCGTTTTTCATTCCAACACGCACGTAGTACACGGTCAATTTCTGCAGCAGCATGCTCCGGGGTCAAATTTGTTTGTGCTACAGTGATTTCTCGATACATATTGGAGAAGTGATCAAACTTTCCATCACCTAAAGTATGATGAACGAGTGCTCCGTTTTCCATTACTTTTGTTGTTGGCGTACCTGTGATTTTTATAACCGGTACGTTTTCTGCATATGAGCCAGCAATTCCGTTCATGGCGCTTAATTCTCCAACGCCGAAAGTAGTAATTAGAGAAGCGATTCCTTTTATGCGAGCGTATCCATCTGCAGCATATGCTGCATTTAATTCATTACAATTGCCAATCCACTCTAAATTTTCATGTGCTAGTACATCATCTAAAAAAGCCAAATTATAATCACCAGGGACCCCAAAAATATGCTCAATTCCTAATTCGCTTAATCGGTCTAATAAATATGTACTTACAGTATATTGCGTTTTCAAGTGAATCATCTCCTAATTATGCAATGCATATTTCAATAGACTAAAGAAGTTCCAATGCGGTCATTAAAATATTGATTACTGGATTGTGGTATAATTTACATACAGGGGGAAAGTAGATGACACAACATAAAGAAGAACAGATGAATGAAGCATTAGCATTATTTTACTTTGCATATAAAACATTTACTGAAAAGCCAGATGAAATTATAAAAGAGTATGGTATTCAACGAGTACATCACCGAATTTTATTTTTTATCGCACGCTTTCCAGGGATAAGTGTAAATGAGTTATTATCACTGCTAGAAATAAGTAAACAAGCTCTTCATGGGCCGCTACGTCAACTTGTGGAAAAGGGCTTAATTGAGAGCAATGAAGCTACACATGATCGCCGTGTGAAACAGTTATCTTTAACAGAAAAAGGTACCGATTTAGAGAAAAAACTGAGTGATGTACAAAGACAACAAATGGGTGCCATTTTTTCAAAATTTGGTGAATCATGTGAAGAAAATTGGCATCAAGTTATGAATGAAATGGCAAATAGCCGTTCTGGTTTTGATGCATGGATATCAAAACGGGAAATACCAGTTGATCAAAAGTAAGGAATTAAAACATCTGTTTTATAGTTTGAAAAAGATTTGGTTTTATCCATACATTGGGTAAATATAAATTTAATCATAGTATGTGTGGATAAAAAAATTACATTACCAAAAACTTTATATGTGTACGCAATGGAACAATAAAATTCACATTTCCGAGAGGGGAATTATAATGATAAAACTTGTACTTATTCGTCACGGACAAAGTTTATGGAATCTCGAAAATCGCTTTACTGGTTGGACAGATGTAGATTTATCAGAGAATGGGCTAAGTGAGGCAAGAGAAGCAGGAGCAATATTAAAGAAAAACGGATATACGTTCGATATTGCGTATACATCAGTATTAAAACGAGCAATTCGGACGTTATGGATTGTACTTCATGAGATGGATCTCACTTGGGTGCCAGTACATAAATCTTGGAAGCTAAATGAAAGACATTATGGTGCATTGCAAGGGTTGAATAAAGATGAAACTGCGAAAAAATATGGTGAGGAGCAAGTTCATATTTGGAGAAGAAGTATTGATGTAAGACCGCCTGCTCTTACGAAGGATGATCCTAGATATGAAATGACTGACCCAAGATATAAAGCACTTAAAAAAGGTGAGTTTCCATTGACAGAATGTTTAGTGGATACGGAGAAAAGAGTACTTGATTATTGGCATTCAGAAATTGCGCCATCATTAAAAAGTGATAAAAAGGTAATTATTTCATCGCACGGTAATACGATTCGTTCACTAGTGAAATTCTTAGATAACCTTTCATGCGATGGTGTTGTTTCATTAAATATTCCAACGAGCATACCACTCGTGTATGAATTAGATGATGATTTACGTCCAATTCGTCATTATTACTTAAGTATGGATGGAGAAGTACCTGAAGGGGAAATTCCGAAACATATATCTTTTTAACATGAAAATTTGAAACACATGCTTGTCTACATATACAATGTAGATTCATGATCAAAGACGTGGCACCTTCTAATGTATATGCGATATTGCTAAATTTAGAAGCTTGTCCACGTCTTTTGTCATAAAGAGAGCTGCTTGTGCATGTAATGATATCGTGAGTAGTTTTTGAATGGAGGGTGATGTCATTGGTGATCTCTAACATTCGAATCGGCTTATTTATTTTAGTAATCATTTTTCTAGTACTTGTTTTCTTTTATTGGAAAAATGAAGAGCTGTACGAGGAGAAGAAGCAACGTATTAGAAAGACTTGGTATGGGTTGTTTATAATATCAGTCACAGTGTATTTCATGATAAAAGGAATTGATTTAACCCTCTGGAAAAATCTATTAATGTTCACTGCAATGGTTATTTTCGTTGATATTGCATTTATTTTAACACCTAATATTTCAGAAATATGGGGAGCGAAATTTAGCGATATCGGCAAGACAGTTCAATCGATAAAACGGTCATTAATTGCTTCTAAAGCAAGAGGAGAAATATACACAACAATAATCCAAAATGTCAATCCAGCAGTGTTCGGTACAATGGAATGGCTTACGGAGGAAGAATATACAAAAAGCTTAAACGCATTTTTAGATTCGTATGGGGAAAAGATTGGAGCAAAAATTGTTGTATTTGAAGCGGCAAAGGAATTAAATACAAACTTTCGTGGTATCCGTTCTCAATTTAGTATTATCGTTCCGTTTGAACACATCGAGCAATTGAATGAGCAGAAAGCGGTGCAAGTAGATAACGTCGGTATTATACCAGCAAAAATAGTGAGTGATGTTTTTATTATTATTGATGGGAAGAAAAATAATCTTCAAGATCGGGATTTTGAAAATGTATATAATCTAACGATACATCATAGTTATTTTAGTAAATAAGGACAGGATTTTCTTCTGTCCTTTTCACTTATACATAAAGGGAAAGCAAATTTAGACAAACTTGTATAAAATCGGACAATCATTCCTACACTAGCACGTAGAGGTGATTGTAGTGATAAAAGATTATGACAATGATTTTTTTAAAGAAGATAATGAAGATATAACAGATTTTTCTTTAATAAAAGGAGATACTTTGCAGCAAGTAGAAGATTTAGAAGAAGAATTAAAAAGAAAATCATGATTGTACACTTTGTCTGTATTTGCTATATAATATAAATAGAAGATTGTATCTTTTTGAAGAGGGGGAGAAGAGATGGCTGAAGTGAATATACAAAAGTCTTCATTTTTTAAAGAAAAAAAAGAAGAACCAAATACAGATTTCTCTCTTGTGAAAGGTGCATTAACGGAAAATATAAATCGGTTAGAGAAACTGATGAATAATAGCAGTTCAAAATATATACGAGTGAAAAAAACAAAAGAAAATGCATAGTGCATTTTCTTTTGTTTTTTATTGCGTTATTCGCGAATTAATAAGTAGTGGTGTATGGGGAAAACATAAATTAAAGCTTCAATTTCAATTTTTTAAAAGGATAACAGAAAGGTAAAATAATGAATCATGGTATAATGATAAAAGACTTACATATTATTTTGTCATTTTGAGAGGAGCTTAAAAATGTATTCTACTTTAGAACAATTAACAAAGCACCCTGTATTTTATCATTTTGCAGAAATTTCAAAGATTCCTAGAGGGTCAGGTAATGAAAAGGAAATTAGTGATTATTTAGTACGTTTTGCGAAAGAGCGTAACTTAGAAGTCATTCAAGATGAAGCATTAAATGTCATCATAAAAAAAGAAGCGACTGCTGGTTATGAAAATGTACCAGCTATTATCATTCAAGGGCATTCAGACATGGTATGCGAAAAAAATCAAGCGACAGTACATGATTTTGAAAAAGATCCAATTGAATTACGAATTATTGGAGACATGTTATATGCAAATCAAACAACGTTAGGTGCTGATAATGGTATTGCAGTTGCGTATGCATTAGCTTTATTAGATGCATCAGACATTCCGCATCCAGCGCTTGAAGTAGTTATTACTACTGAAGAAGAAACGACAATGGGCGGGGCTTTCGCAGTTGATGCAAATCACTTTGACGGAAAGATTTTTATTAACATTGATTCTGAAGAAGACCACAAATTACTTGTAAGTAGTGCAGGCGGTGCAAAAGCAGTCGAAACAATTCCAGTAATTTGGGAAGAAGCACCAGTAAATATGGATACATATCGTCTCTATGTTGGCGGACTTAAAGGCGGACATTCTGGCATGGAGATTGATAAGCAACGTGGGAATGCGAACAAAGTATTAGGACGAGTTTTACGTGATTTATCTGTAAATATTCAATTTGAAATCAGTGAGGTTCACGGCGGATTAAAAACGAATGCAATTCCGCGTGAAAGTGTAGCTACACTTTTATTACGTCCAGAAGATGTAGAACAAGTAGAAGAAAAGCTAGAATCGTGGACAAGAGTATTACAAGAAGAAATGCGTGCTGTTGATCCGGATGTTCATGTTACAATTACAAAATTGGATGAGAAAGTAGAAAAAGTATTTGCTAAAGAAACACAAAAGCAGCTTATTTCATCGTTATTCTTAATTCCAAATGGCATTCAAAGCATGAGTATGGATATTAAAGGTCTAGTTGAAAGTTCAACAAATTTAGGCGTTATTGAAACGCTGCAAGATGAAATTAAATTACGTAACGAAGTGAGAAGTTCTGTAAGTAGTTTAAAACAACATGTTGCAGATGAAATTAAATGTATTGCCGAATTAGTTGGTGCAACATTTGAAATAGAGTCAGAGTATCCAGAATGGCCATACAATCCAAATTCACAAATTCGTAATTTGTTTGAAAAAGTGCATCAAGAAAAATACAATAAAGATGTTGAAATTTTCGCTGTACATGCTGGAATTGAGTGCAGTGTATTCGTTCAAAAAATGCCGGAGTTAGATGCAATTTCATTTGGCCCAGACATTTTTAATGTTCATACACCAGATGAACACATCAGTATTTCTTCTGTTGTGAATAACTGGGGATTCTTTGTTGATGTAATGAAGGGTACGAAAGAATTAGCTAAGTAATGATGAAATGAAAAGTAGCCTATAAAAATTTATAGGCTACTATGTTTTTTAGTATTGAATATTTATTTTGAGATTTTAAAGCTGCCACCATAATAATAATTTTCTCCAAGTTTCATAACAGCTACATACGTTCCAGGATTATAAACCTTAGTAATAGGCGTTACAAATCTACCATAATTATGTGATAAACCTGAGTCGTAAATGGTTTTATATCTATGCAAGTTTATTTCATCATTTTCATTTTCACTCAATCGATATATTTTTACAATGCCAGTATCCTTACCACCAGTGTATATATTAACATCGAAGGTATCTCCCTGCTTTAAGTTACCAACTGCTAACTCTTTTAAAAAATCTGCATTATGATGTAATGAAAAATAGTTTTGCCACTGCCAAGTATCTAGAATTGGTGATCTTTTTTGTATAAGTTCTGATTCAGCAGACACAGGTGTGGTGGTACTAATTGTATCCGAAAATAAAAATCCTCCAACAATCAATGCCCCAATAATTGCTGATTGCTTTAAAAGTTTCATCTTCTAAACCTCCTAATTAATAAAGGATTCAGAAATCGTTTTTGTGAAAAAATAGCTGTGAAATCTAAAGGATGATAATATCTTCTATAATCATATTAACATTCATTGATTTATCAGACAAATCAATGAATAATAAAATTATATCGAGGGAGTTAAGGCTAATATAAGAAAGAAGTAAGATATATAACTAAGAAATCTTTATCGTATGTAATTGGGAGCTATGTTTGTATTGCTAGCGGAGTAGTCATATTAATGGGTGGTAATCACAATCATCACTCAGAATGGATTACAGTATATCCATTCGCTGAGCAAATTGAATATTCATATAAACCGAAGGGCGATACAGTCATTAAAAGTGATGCTTGGATTGGAATGAATGCTATTGTTATGCCGGGCGTTACAATCGGTGAAGGTGTAATCGTTGCAGCAGGATCTGTCGTAAGTAAAGATATTCCACCATATACAATAGTTGGTGGAAATCCTGCTAAGGAAATAAAGAAACGATTCACTGATACAGAAATTAATATGCTAATGGAAATGCTTTGGTTTGATTGGGATAGAGAATTAGTTGAGAAGGCAATTCCTTTTTTATCTAGTTCATCTATTGAATTATTGTATGATTTTTATAACAAGGAAGTAAAAAATAGATAGATCTGTGAGGAAAACTACATTCTATATAGGATGTAGTTTTTTTGAATGTAATTGAAATCGAAAAACACTTAGAAATAACAATTACGTTGTGAGCTATTGTATAGTATAGATATGGTTAATAATAAAGGGGGACTACATATGTGGAAGCGATTTGTAGCGATTGGTGATAGTTTTACAGAGGGGATAGGGGATGAAGTTGAGGGAATAGCATTAAAAAGCTGGGTAGACCATTTTGTTCAACTGTGTGAAAACGATATAGAATATGCTAATTTTGCCAAGCGTGGGTTAGTAACTAAAGAAATTCGCTCACAGCAATTAGAAAAGGCATTAACTTTTAATCCGGATTTGGTTAGTCTAATTGCAGGTGCAAACGATGTATTAAAAGGACGTTGGAATCATCATGCATATAAGAACGATATGAAATTTATGATAGATACATTAAGTAAAACAGGTGCTGATATTATTATAGCAAACCTTCCAGATTTTACAGTTAGGCTTCCTTTTTCTTCTGAAAAAAAACAAGTGTTAAAAGAACAATTATTAGAGGCAAACGAAGTTATACTTTCATTGAGCAGAGAGTATAAGCTTCATTATGTTGACTTTTGGAATCATCATTTAGTTAATGATAATACGCTTTGGTCTACGGATTTAATTCATCCAAACTCAAAAGGATATGTAAAAGTTGCTGAATTGATTTATAGTAGTTTGTCTGTACATGACTCTTTTAAGCTTTAGAATGAACTAGCCCCCTGTCGCATATAGCGCAGGGGTTTTGATGCGAAAAAGAAGGATATATAGTGCCTATAAATTATAGTTTAAGTAATTCTATTTATTGTCTATATTTTTGTTGTTTTCTGTTGCAGGATCCTTAATATAAGGGTCCTTTTTTCTATCAAATATCTACAAAATAAGATCGGAGAACCCAAACTAAAAGATATTTTAAATAAAATTGTTAAAACAGTACTAATATTGATACCGATTGCCAAAAGACTCGCTGGTTTTCATTTTTGAAAGGTTGGCATTGCTAATAGTAAATAGAAGAGTAAAACAAATCGAAATGGACAAGTAAGAGTAATTTTAAACTTTAACAAAACAGTTATTTAGTAAAACATAAATAGAGCACACAAATAAGTATGCTCTAAGAAAAATTGATGATACAAGTGAAGTGTTGCGTGAAATTCACAAATAATAATCAGATTTTTATGAGTGTATTTTTAACATTGTATGCTTTACTTGTTTTTTAGGAGCCTGTTATGTAAGAGAATGTATAGGTGATTATTTTATGAAAGTAATTGCACACCTTACATCCTCAGGAGGATTCTTCTATCAAAAAAAGATAATCAATGGAACAAATGAAACTTGTATCTTGTCTAAGCGAAAGTAATTGCTACGAATCTTAAAGCTTTTACGGTCGGAAATGCGCTTCCGGTTCATAAGCGTAACATTCTTACAGAGTGGATGAAAGGCAATGCTACAGGAGACAAACTTATACGTGCAGGCGTGCCAACTGACTGGGTAGTTGGGGATAAATCAGGAGCTGGAAGTTATGGGACACGAAATGACATTGCTATCGTTTGGCCACCAAATAGAGCACCAATTATTATCGCAATTTTATCCAGTAAAGATGAGAAAGAGGCTACCTATGATAATCAACTAATTGAAGAGGCAGCTGAAGTTGTAATCAATGCTATTAGATAATAATCTCTTAGTGATCTTATTTCTTTACCAGATGTTATTGAATGTATTCTTATTATAAAAAAAGTAAAAATATGAAACATATATTACGTATTTCATCTGAAATTTCATGTACTGCATTTTATTAACTTAAACAATTTCAAAAATGTATAATAAAATTCAGTTAACATAAAATAAGCGTTTTATGAAAATAAAAGGAGAGAATATGAAGAGAAATATTAATAGAATCATATTGTTTATTGGCACAGTAGTAGGATTGAGTATCTTTTTATCCCTTTCGGCAAGAAGACTCCATCTGATTTGTGTTACGGGTGTAACCCAACAATTCAGGTGGAGATGAATTGCCGTCAACAGGTAGACAAAACAATTTTGTTTCTTTTGTCTTACGATATAATCTGCCCTAGATAAGGAGGGAATATATCGTAGGATAACGAAATTAGATAATGATAATCATAATCATTTGGCTGCTTGAACCAAAAAGAATTACGATGAAGACCATGTTCACATTTTGTTCCGTTCTAAATCTTGATTTGTCAAAAGTAATTAACAGTTACACAATTATTTCTTTCCTAAGAAAAAACACGATCTTAGGAAAGAAATAATTGTAATGAACTCTCTGAGAAAGGTGGTGAAAACAATGGCTAGAAAGAAAGCGGTAAAAATATTACGTAAACAAAAGAAAAGAGAAACCATGCAACGGTTCACGCAGAAACAGCATATCGGACGAGCTTGCCTCACAGCTAAAGAATTTCGTTTACTTCAGCGTATGTCGCATAGTTCAAAAGCGTTGCGAAATGTTGGATTGTACACCATTAAACAAAGTTATTTGAACGATAATAAAACGGCTACTGTAAAAGAAGTGGACAATGCCATGCACGCTGATATGAACTACTGGGGTGTTCAATCAAACTCTGTTCAAGCCATTCGTAGAGCCTTATTTACAGAAGTGAAGAGCTTTTTTAAAGCGTTGGAACAGTGGAAGAAAAATCCTGAGAAGTTCACAGGGCGTCCTAAGTTTCCAAATTACTCTCGTTCCACTGACAAACGAATTATTGAAATCTATCAAGTTCCAAAAGTGGATGAGAACGGGTATTGGATCATTCCGATGAATGTGGCATTCAGAAAAAAATTTGGTTCTATTAGAATACGTATGCCTAAAAACTTAAGAAATAAAAAAATCTCCTATATTGAGATTGTACCGAAGCAAAAAGGTCGGTTCTTTGAGGTGCATTATACATATGAAATGCACGTTTCTCAAATGAAGAAACCATCCACGACTACTAGTAACGCTTTGAGTTGCGATCTAGGTGTAGATAGATTAGTAAGTTGCGCAACGAATACAGGTGATACGTTCTTAATTGATGGAAAAAAATTAAAATCCATTAACCAGTACTTCAACAAAATGATACGTAATCTGCAACAGAAAAATATGGAGAATGGACTTTCTAAACGTGTTGTAACGAATCAAATGGCTGCACTTTGGCATAAACGCGAAAGACAAATAAACGGTTACATTTCACAAACTGTAGGCCTGTTGTTCAAAAAAGTGAAAGCGTGCAACATAGATAAGGTTGTCGTAGGGTATAACGCTGGTTGGAAACAAAAATCTGATATGGGAAAAAAGAATAATCAAAAGTTTGTTCAAATCCCATTTCATAAACTGGTGGCAGCAATTGAGAATAAATGTGTAAAAGAAGGTATCCGATTTTTAAAACAAGAAGAAAGCTATACTTCAAAGGCTAGTTTCCTGGATAAAGATCCGGTTCCAGTTTGGTCTAAGGATGATAGGACTCAGTATCGCTTTAGTGGCAAACGAATCACTCGTGGTCTGTACCAAAGTAAAGCAGGAACATGTATCCATGCTGATATTAATGGTGCGCTGAATACATTGCAAAAATCAAGAGTTGTAGAATTAGATGACAATCTTAAAGTGAAAACGCCGATTCTATTAGAAGTGCAAAAACGTAAGGCTGTTGCTTCGCGCATAGCTTAGTGGGTGCGTCAACCATCCATGTGTACTCGACTTGTCGGGGCTTGTAGCACACGCCAGATTCATCTGAGTGGTGGTTTCTTCTGCAAGGAAGAATTGCTCTTTTTCGAAAGGGTGGTGCAAGTGGGGAAACGAACGTTCGTTGCCAGTACCAACCAAAAACATACTTGGGGTGTTACCATAAGGTGGCATGAATGCTAGAGCGTCAAACAGTCTAGTAATAGACGAAAAGACCTAGCATTCTAACTCAAGCCCCCACTGAAACGTTTTATCTCAGTGGAGATAGTTGACATGAAGAACAAAATACAGCAATGATAGTTAGTCGAGGATTAGGAAATAGTATTATTCCGCAAAGAATCTTTAATAGGCCGGAACTTATAGTCGTACAGTTAAATTAAACTGTACGACTTTTTATGTGAAAAAGGAAAAGGTGCTTTTATATTTTATACAAGTTTACATTACAATTTTGTTAAAAATTTTCTACGTTACATAAAGTAACAAAATTTGACCTGAAGAGTTTGTTATAGTGTAAATAATCAAAAAACTTAAAAATTAGTCGAGTGAAAAGTGTGATAAGGAATTCATGTAAAAAAACTTAAAGGGGTGTACACATGCACAAAGAATATGAAATTGAAGAGTATACGGCGATTGAGGAACAAATTCATTATTATTGTAAATGTTTATTAGTAAGTCATCCTGATCAAATTATAAAGTACTTAGAAAAAAGATTGGAAAAATATGCAGAAACATTACAGTATGCACATTTATATCCCGACACGATTATTTTACCGTTACAGCAATTAGTTATTGAATATTCTTTAGACGTTGCTAGAATTAGGAAGTATATGAATTTAAAAACATAAAATGAAATGTATAGTGTAAATGAAACAGAGTCGACTTTAAGAAATAATATTCTAATGTCGACTCTGTTTCATTGTTTAATATTTTTGATTGAAAATAAATACTAATCAATGAAGTTTGACATATAATTACGCAAGAGTAAAATAAAAGTGAGTACTCACTCATTTTGTGAAAAGGGGGATAATACATGGAACAGCCTTCAATTATTTTACGGACTGTATCAAAAAGTTTTGGAAAAAAAGAAGTTTTACACAATCTTTCATTACAAGTTGAAAAAGCAGAGATATTTGGTTTAGTTGGTCCTTCAGGATCTGGAAAAACAACACTTATTAAAATGATTGCAGGTATAAATGAGGCAACGAAAGGTGAAGTACTTGTTTGCAGCACTAGTATGCCTAACTTAAATGAAATGAAAAGAATCGGTTATATGGCTCAGGCTGATGCGTTATATGAAGAACTGTCAGCATATGAAAATGCAGATTTTATTGCAACAATGTATGGTTTAAAAGGTAAGCGTAAGAAAGAGCGAATTAATGAGGTTTTTGAACTTGTACAATTATCCGAGCATATGAAAAAGCCAGTACAGCAATTTTCAGGTGGAATGAAAAAACGTTTATCATTGGCGATAGCACTTCTTCATGAACCAGAAATATTAATTTTAGATGAGCCAACAGTGGGGATAGATCCACTTCTTAGAAAAACGATTTGGGAAAAGTTTTATGATCTTAAGAAGAAAGGTACAACAATTATTGTGACGACGCACATTATGGATGAAGCTGAATTTTGTGAACGACTAGGGTTGATTAGAGAAGGGAACTTAGTTGCGGTTGGAACACCTGAAGAATTGAAAAAACGTGTATCATCAGGACGAATTGAGGATGTCTTTTTATTAGAAGAGGTGGTCGAATCATGAGAGTCAATGGTGTAATTATCCGTATTATTCGTCAATTTTTTCGTGATAAGCGTTCGTTAGCTATGATGTTTGGGGCACCGATGTTATTACTTTGGTTATTATCTCTCGTGTTTACACAAAAAGATTATATACCACATATCGCTGTAGTGGATGTACCAGCTCCAATAGTGAAAGCAATGAAAAATCAAGACGCATCAATTTATGAATATGAAAAAGAAAAGGCATATTCTGAATTAGAAAAGCAAAAAGTGGATGCAGTGATACACTTAGAAAATGGAAAAATGAAACTATTATTAGAAGGCAGTGATTCATCCAAAAATCGTGCTGTACTTCAAGTATTGCAAAAGAGTACAGAAAAGAATGATGTATCGATTATGAAACCTGAAGTGGAGTATTTACACGGTTCTAAAGACTTTACGATGTTTGATGGGCTTGGGCCAGTATTAATCGGTTTCTTTACATTTTTCTTTGTATTCATATTGTCAGGAGTATCTTTCGTGAGAGAACGTTTAAGTGGCACTTTAGAAAGGTTATTGTCTACTCCGGTAAGAAGATGGGAAATAGTTGCAGGATATATTATTGGTTTTGGAATCTTTGCATTTATACAATCTATTATTATCGTAAGTTTCTCTGTCTATATTTTAGACTTGTATGTAGCTGGCTCTATATGGCTAACGCTCCTTATTACATGTATGTTATCACTAACTGCACTAACATTAGGAACGTTTTTATCGGCATACGCAAATAATGAATTCCAAATGATTCAATTTATCCCACTTGTTATCGTACCGCAAGTGTTCTTTTCTGGATTGTTTCCAATTGAATCTATGAACAAATGGCTACAAATGTTAGGAAAACTATTTCCACTCACATATGGTGCTGACGCGATGAGACAAGTGATGATTCGAAATCAAGGATTTAATGAAATTGCACTAGATCTTACTGTTTTACTTCTTTTTTCACTATTATTTGCAGTAGGAAATGTATTTGCTTTAAAGAAACATCGCAAAATATAATGATGACAAAAAGGAGCTATATAAATGGAGAAAGATTGGCTTGAAGAATTAGTTGCTGCAACGAATACAGATAAACGAAATGAACGTCAAATGCGTATTTTAGAAGCAGCCGTGGATATGTTTGGAGAAAAAGGATATGCTTCGACTTCAACAAGCGAAATTGCAAAGCGTGCTGGTGTAGCGGAAGGAACGATCTTCCGCTACTATAAAACGAAAAAAGATTTATTGCTAGCAGTCGTCATGCCAACTTTAACAAAGTTTGCAGCGCCATTTTTCGTACAAGCCTTTGCAAAAGAAATATTTAAATCGGAGTATGAATCGTATGAAGGACTTTTAAAAGTTGTAATTCATAATCGATTTGAATTTGCGAAAAAGCATTTTCCAATGATAAAAATACTAATTCAAGAAGTACCATTTCAGCCAGAGTTAAAAGCTGAAATACAACAATTAATAGAAACAGAACTCTTTTCACATTTTAAAAAGTTAATTGTAAAGTTTCAAGAAAAAGGCGAAATTATTGAGATGCCACCATCTTCCGTATTACGCCTTACTTTATCAGCGGTATTAGGATTACTCTTAACCAGATTTTTATTATTGCCTGAGGAAAAATGGGAAGATAAAGTGGAAATTGAAAATACAATTCAATTTATATTGTACGGATTAACGCCGCGGAGGTAATGTGATGCGCCAATTTGCTAAACCGAAAATTGTTGTAAGTAAATGTCTAGAATTTGATGCGTGTCGTTATAATGTAGAGATGATTCCAGATGTAACAATACGAAATTTACAGCCATTTGTTACATTTATCCCAGTTTGTCCAGAAGTAGAAATTGGTTTAGGAATTCCTCGAGAAACGATACGAATGGTAGAAGAAAATGGAATAAAAAGGCTTATGCAACCGTCGACACGGGAAGATGTAACTGGAAAAATGGAGCAATTTTCAAAGGATTTTTTACAAACGATATCCGATGTGGATGGTTTTATTTTAAAGAATCGCTCGCCAAGTTGTGGTACGCGTGATGTGAAAATTTATGCTGGTTTTGAAAAAGCACCAGTAAAAGGAAAGGGAGCGGGCTTATTTGGCGGAGCAGTAATAAAAAAATTTTCACATCTTCCAATTGAAGAAGAAGGTAGATTGTCGAATTTTATTATTAGAGAACATTTCTTTACAAGGTTATTTACAATCGCATATTACAAGATGATTAAACGTAATAAAAATATGAAAGACCTCGTATCGTTTCAGTCGGACAATAAATATTTATTTATGGCTTATAATCAGGTAAAACAAAAGGAATTAGGGCGTATTATTGCAAATCACAAAAATGAAAAGCTTGAAGCGGTATTTGATAAGTATGAGAAGAGTTTATATGAATTGTTTATGCGCACACCCCGCTATACATCGAATGTAAATGTATGTGAGCATATTTTTGGATATTTTAAAACGAAGTTGAAAAAACAAGAAAAAGATCATTTTTTCGATTTGATACAAAAGTATATAGAAAAGAAAGTCCCACTTAGTAGCTTACTTGCAATTTTAAAATCATGGGCCCTTCGATTTGATGAAAAGTATTTATTAAGGCAAACATATTTCGAACCTTATCCAGAAGCTTTAGTAGAGATTTCAGATTCGGGGAAAGGTAGAGATTATTAAACAAAAAATTGCATAATTCGACAAGAAAACTCCTATGTTGTTGTAGAACAATGTAGGAATTTTTTTGTGCATTAGTACAGAATCTGTTTTAAAATTAAGTTATGACAGAATTATAACAATTATCTAACTAATGTTCTTGTCTTTTAAGTAGCAATGTTTGTAGTAGAAACTCGCACGCTGTCGAAACTCAATATTCGATAAGGGGTGTGTAGCGGAATGGAATTTACTCTAACTCGCGAAAAACAAATGATTAAAGAAATGGTACGTGACTTTGCTGAAAAGGAAATCGCACCGAAAGCTGTGTATTATGACAAAACTGCAGAGTTTCCATATGAAACATTTCAAAAAATGGGCGAACTAGGATTATTAGGCATCCCATTCCCAGAAGAGTATGGAGGTTCAGGTGGCGATACAGTATCGTACGCGTTAGCAGTTGAAGAAATTGGGCGCGCTTGTGGTGGTACAGGCTTAAGCTATGCTGCAACAATTTCATTAGGTGCTTCTCCAATTTATTATTTCGGTACAGAAGAACAAAAACAAAAGTATTTAGTTCCAATGGCGTCAGGTAAAACATTAGGTGCTTTCGGATTAACGGAGCCAAATGCAGGGTCTGATGCAGGGGGCACACAAACGAAAGCGGTTTTAGATGGCGATGAATATGTAATTAGTGGTGAAAAGTGTTGGATTACAAATGCAGAGTATGCAAATACGATTATTGTAACCGCTGTCAACGGTGTTGAAGATAATGGAAGAAAACGCATTTCGGCATTTATCGTACCAACTACTAGTGAAGGATTAACGATTTCTAGTCCTTACGATAAGATGGGTGTTCGTGCTTCTAATACTTGTGAAATCATACTTGATGGTGTTCGTGTACCGAAAGAAAACATTCTTGGTGATGTAAATAAAGGATTTAAACAATTCTTATATACACTTGATGGAGGACGTATTTCAATTGCTGCATTAGCTGTTGGTATTGCACAATCTGCATTTGAACGTGCATTGCAATATGCGAAAGAACGTCAGCAATTTGGAAAGTCCATCTCTAATTTCCAAGCGATTCAATTTAAATTAGCTGATATGGCGACTGAAGTAGAGCTAGCGCGTAATTTAGTACATAAAGCAGCTTGGTTAAAAGATAATGATAAACCTTTCGGTAAAGAAGCGGCAATGGCAAAACTATTTGCATCTGAAGCAGCTAGTCGTATTGCGAATCAAGCAGTACAAATTCATGGTGGGTATGGCTATATGCGTGAATATGAAGTGGAACGACATATTCGTGATGCAAAACTATTAGAAATTGGTGAAGGAACTTCTGAAATTCAACGTCTCGTAATTGCAAGACATTTAGGATGTAGATAAAAGGGAGGAATCACTATGTTTCAAAAAATATTAATTGCGAATCGCGGGGAAATCGCTGTTCGTATTATGAAAACTTGTCAAAAACTTGGCATTCGTACTGTTGCTATTTATTCTGAGGCGGATGAAAATGCTCTTCATGTGAAAATGGCAAATGAAGCTTACTTAGTAGGTGGACCGCGTGTACAAGAAAGCTATTTAAACCTTGAAAAAATTATAGAAATAGCTAAGAAGACAAATGCTGAAGCAATCCATCCGGGGTACGGATTATTATCAGAGAATCCATCTTTTCCGGTTCGCTGTAAAGAAGAGGGCATCGTATTTATCGGTCCTTCAGAAGAAATCATTACGAAGATGGGAAGTAAAATTGAGTCACGTTTAGCAATGCAAGCAGCAGATGTACCAGTAGTTCCAGGGATTACTACAAATATTGAAACTGCTGAAGAAGCAATTGAAATTGCAAAACAAATTGGTTATCCATTAATGCTTAAGGCATCCGCAGGCGGCGGAGGCATTGGAATGCAGTTGATGGAAACTGAGCAAACGCTCACCAAAGCGTTTGAAAGTAATAAAACAAGGGCACAAAACTTCTTTGGTAACGGAGAAATGTATTTAGAGCGCTATATAGCAGATGCACACCATATTGAAATTCAACTTTTAGCAGATACACATGGCAACACAGTGTATTTATGGGAGCGTGAATGTTCTGTGCAGCGCCGAAATCAAAAAGTAATTGAAGAAGCGCCTTCGCCATTTTTAGATGAAGGTACACGAAAAGCGATGGGAGAAATTGCTGTACAAGCTGCTAAAGCACTTGGTTATACAAATGCAGGTACAGTTGAATTTCTTGTAGATGATCAAAAGAACTTCTATTTCTTAGAAATGAATACGAGATTACAAGTAGAACATCCAGTTACGGAAGAAATTACTGGATTAGACCTTGTAGAACAACAGCTCCTTATTGCAAGTGGTGAAAAATTATCATTTACACAGGATGATGTAAAGCGTATGGGTCATGCCATTGAAGCTCGTATTTATGCAGAAGATCCAAAAACATTCTTCCCATCACCTGGGAAAATTACAGATTTAACATTACCGTCAAATGTACGTATCGATCACTTCTTAGAGAATCATGTAACAATTACACCTTTCTATGATCCAATGATTGCAAAGGTTATTGCTCATGGTGAGACCCGTGAAGAAGCGATTTCGAAATTACATGAGGCTTTAGAAGAATTAAAAGTAGAAGGTATTAAAACGAACACGCCAATGCTATTACAAGTATTAGAAGACGAAGTGTTCAAAGATGGCATTTATACAACAGGTTTTGTAACGAAACAACTTGTTAAAAAATAAGATTTAACAATACTAAGGGGGAAAAAATGATGACGAAAGTATATGCATCGATGGCAGGAAACGTTTGGAAGATTGTTGTAGGAGTAGGAGATACAGTAGAGGAAGAACAGGATGTCGTCATTTTGGAATCTATGAAAATGGAAATTCCAATCGTTTCAGAAGAAGCCGGAACTGTAATGAAAATTAACGTGCAAGAAGGCGACTTTGTAAATGAAGGGGATGTATTAGTAGAAATTGAATAGGGAGATATAGGGGGAAGCGAATTGAAACTACCTAATTTTGCTGTCATTAAAGAAGTGGGACCACGTGATGGTTTACAGAATGAAAAAAAGATTGTTGGCACAAAAGATAAAGTAAAATGGATTCAACTACTTACAGAGGCTGGATTATCGTACGTTGAAGTTTCCTCATTCGTTCACCCAAAGTGGGTCCCTGCATTAGCAGATGCAAATGATGTATTTTCTGAGCTGAAAAGGGATCCGAATGTTACATATGCAGCGCTTGTTCCAAATCAAAATGGTTTGGAACGAGCTTTTTTGCAAAATGTAGATGAGGTGAATGTTTTTTTATCAGCAAGTGAATCTCATAATAAAAGTAATATTAATAAATCAATTAAAGAAGCATTAGTTGTAATTGAAGATATAACAAAACAAGCATTATTCGAAGGGAAAAAAGTAAGAGGTTATGTTTCTACTGTATTTGGATGTCCTTATGAAGGGGATATAAGTACCGCAGCAGTTGACGAATTATGTAATCAGCTATTTTCTTACGGCATTTATGAAGTCTCGCTTGGTGACACGATTGGTGTAGCGAACCCGCTACAAGTAGAGCGAGTATTAGAGCATTTATTAAAGAAATACGATGCTTCGCAGTTTGCAATGCATTTTCATAATACGTACGGTATGGCTCTAGCGAATGTAGTTAAGTCGTTAGAATATGGTATTACAACGTTTGATAGTTCTTGTGGTGGACTTGGAGGATGTCCTTATGCACCGGGAGCATCGGGTAATGTTGCTACTGATGACCTAGTACATATGCTCCATAAGTTAGGGGTCCAAACAAATATAGATGAAGAAAAGTTATTGAGAGCTAGCCAATTTATTCAAAGTAAATTAAATATCCAATTACCGAGTCATGTGTATAGAGCGCTGCAACATAAAACGATAAGTAGGTGAGAAGATGCTACAATTACAAAACATTTCAGTTGATTATGTAACACCTCACGTTGTGAAGGTTTCGTTAAATCGTGAAAGACAAGCAAACTCATTATCTTTAGCGTTATTAGAAGAATTACAAACTATATTAACTCAAATTAGCGAGGAGTCAAATACACGTGTAGTTATTTTAACAGGAGCTGGCGAAAAAGCGTTTTGTGCTGGTGCAGATTTAAAAGAGCGTGCCACTATGAATGAAGAACAAGTTAGACATGCTGTTAGTATGATTCGTTCTACTATGGAAATGGTTGAACAATTACCACAACCAGTAATTGCGGCTATAAACGGAGTTGCTCTTGGTGGGGGTACAGAGTTAAGTTTAGCTTGTGATTTCAGAATTGCGTCTGACAATGCAAGTCTTGGTCTTACTGAAACTACGCTTGCTATAATACCTGGAGCAGGTGGTACGCAGCGCTTACCGAGATTAATCGGCGTAGGTAGAGCGAAAGAACTAATTTATACAGGAAGACGTATTTCATCTCAAGAAGCGAAAGAATATGGTTTAGTAGAATACGTTGTACCGGCTGAAAGATTAGAAGAAAAAGCAATTGAAATTGCAGAGAAAATTGCTAGTAATGGACCAATTGCTGTTCGACTAGCAAAAGAAGCAATTTCAAATGGTATTCAAGTAGATTTACATACCGGATTACAAATGGAAAAACAAGCGTATGAGGGCGTAATCCACACGAAAGATAGAGTAGAAGGATTACAGGCATTCAAGGAAAAACGCCAACCAATGTATAAGGGGGAGTAAATATGTTAGATCAAAAACAGCAAACTAATTCATTTGAAGAACGAGTTGAAACAATTAAGCAAGGCGGAGCACCGAAATATCATGAACAAAACAAAGCGAAAGGTAAACTATTTGTTCGTGATCGTTTAGCTCTTCTGTTTGATAACGGTGAATATGTTGAAGATGCATTATTTGCAAATTGTGAACAAAATGGATTACCAGCTGACGGCGTTGTAACTGCAACCGGTAAAATACACGGTCGTACTGCGTGTGTAATGGCAAACGATTCAACGGTAAAGGCTGGCTCATGGGGATCACGTACAGTTGAAAAGATTTTACGTATTCAAGAAACGGCAGAAAAATTACGCGTACCATTATTTTATTTAGTTGACTCTGCTGGTGCACGTATTACAGATCAAGTAGAAATGTTCCCGGGGCGCCGCGGTGCGGGAAGAATCTTTTATAATCAAGTAAAATTATCAGGTAAAGTTCCGCAAATCTGCTTATTATTTGGACCTTCAGCAGCTGGTGGTGCGTATATTCCAGCATTTTGTGATGTTGTTATGATGGTGGAAGGAAATGCATCTATGTACTTAGGCTCTCCACGTATGGCTGAGATGGTTATCGGCGAGAAGGTAACGTTAGAAGAGATGGGCGGAGCTCGTATGCATTGCTCTGTATCAGGATGCGGAGATGTATTATGTAAGACAGAAGAAGATGCAATTACGCAAGCTAGACAATATATTTCATATTTTCCAAGCAACTACTTAGAAAAGACTCCATTGATTTCACCTCAAGAACCGAAACAGTTCGATAAAACGTTAGAACAAATCATTCCAGAAAATCAAAATGCTCCTTTCAATATGAAAGATCTCATTAACAGAGTTATTGATGAAGGTTCTTTCTTTGAAGTGAAAAAATTATTTGCTCAAGAATTAATTACAGGTTTAGCACGCATTGATGGTAAACCAATCGGTATTATTGCAAATCAGCCGCGTATGAAGGGTGGCGTATTATTCCACGATTCTGCTGATAAAGCGGCTAAATTTATTAATTTATGCGATGCATATCATATTCCATTATTATTCCTTGCAGATGTACCAGGATTTATGATTGGTACGAAAGTAGAGCGTGCTGGTATTATTCGTCACGGTGCAAAAATGATTTCTGCAATGAGTGAAGCAACAGTACCAAAAATTTCTATTATTGTCCGAAAAGCGTATGGGGCTGGTTTATACGCAATGGCAGGTCCAGCATTCGAACCAGATTGCTGCTTAGCATTACCGACAGCTTCTATTGCGGTAATGGGCCCAGAAGCGGCGGTTAATGCAGTATATGCAAATAAAATTGCAGCTTTACCAGAAGAAGAGCGCGCAAGCTTCATTGCTGAAAAACGTGAAGAGTATAAGAAAGATATTGATATTTACCACTTAGCATCAGAGATGGTGATTGATGGTATTGTTCATCCGAACAATTTACGTGAAGAATTAAAAGGAAGATTCGAAATGTATATGAGTAAATATCAAGTATTCACGGATCGTAAACATCCTGTATATCCAGTTTAAAAGCCCTATTTAGGGCTTTCTTGCTCAAAAAGTCAAGGAGGGGAAAACATTGAAACAAGCAGTTTGGTTTCCAACAGAAGAGTATAAGGAAAAAACGCGTTTATTTAGTTGGATGAAATCATTAGGCTATGAAGATTATGAAGCTTTTTATAATAAATCAATTTCAGAAACAGCGTGGTTTTGGGGAGAAGCTGAGAAAGCAGTTGGCTATCAATGGATGGAACGATATACGGAAGTGTTAGATTTAGAAAATGGTACACCGTTTGCACAGTGGTATACTGGCGGAACATGTAACGTTGTAGAGTCTGTTTTATCTCGGTGGATTGCTGACGATGAAATGAAAAGACAACCTGCACTTATGTACGAAGGAGAAAATGGGACTTCGAAATCATATACATATGAAGAGCTTGACAGCTGGGTAAGCCGTGTTGCAAACGGTTTGAAACAAGCTGGTATTGAGAAAGGCGATCGTGTAACAATTTACATGCCGATGATTCCTGAAACAGTTGTTGCTATGTTAGCAGTAATGAAAATTGGAGCGATTATTTCACCAATATTCTCAGGTTTTGCAGCTGATGCAGTAATGACACGTGTACAAGCAGCTGGTTCAAAAATGATAATTACGGCAGATGGTTTTTCGCGCCGAGGTAAAATTGTTTCATTAAAAGATGAAGTAGATAAAGCTTGTGAACATTGTCCAACTGTTGAAAAAGTTGTAATCGTTCGGCATGCGGGAAATGATTTTACTCCGCATAACTATGATTTCTCATGGAGTACATTAGAAAAAGAAAAACCATTTGTACATGCTGAAGAAATGAATAGCGACGATCCCTTGATGCTCATTTATACATCAGGAACGACTGGTAAACCGAAAGGAACAGTGCATACGCATGCTGGTTTCCCGCTAAAGTCTGCATTTGATGCAGGATTTGGAATGAATATAAAACAAGGTGATCGTGTATTATGGGTAACTGATATGGGCTGGATGATGGGACCATTTTTACTATTCGGCTCTTTAATTAATGGAGCAACGATGGTTATGTATGAAGGTGTGCCAGACTTCCCAGAAGCAGACCGCTTATGGGAGACGGTTGATAAATATGAAATCACACATCTCGGTATTTCACCAACATTAATTCGTGCGTTAATGGCAAAAGGTGATGAGTATGTAAATAAACACTCGCTCAAGAGTTTAGAAGTATTCGCATCAACGGGGGAACCTTGGAATCCGGATCCGTGGATGTGGCTGTTTGAAACGGTTGGAAAAGGAAAAGTCCCAATCTGTAACTATTCGGGAGGAACTGAAATTTCTGGAGGGATTTTTGGCAATGTGCTTATTAAGCCAATTGCACCAATTAGTTTTAACGCATCCTTACCAGGAATGGCAGCGGTTGTACTTGATGATCAAGGTAAACCAATTCGTGATGAAGTCGGAGAACTATGTTTAGAGAAACCTTGGGTTGGAATGACAAAGAGTTTCTGGGAAGACGATGAGCGTTATGTAAACACATACTGGTCACGCTTTGAAAATAAATGGGTCCATGGGGACTGGGTCATTTACGACGGTGAACAATATATTATTACAGGACGTTCAGATGATACGTTAAATATTGCAGGTAAACGTATTGGCCCTGCTGAATACGAATCTATTCTTGTGAAACATAATGATGTAATAGAAGCTGCTGCAATTGGTGTACCTGACGATGTAAAAGGTGAGGTTTGCCATTGTTTTGTAGTATTAAGAGACGGTGTAACATTCACAGGAGAATTAAAGAAAGAATTAATGAGTTTAGTAAACTCTCATATTGGAAAAGCATTATGTCCTAAAGATATTCACGTTGTAGAAGACTTACCGAAAACACGTAATTCGAAAGTAATGCGTCGTGTTATTAAAGCAGCTTACTTAGGAAAAGAGTTAGGAGATTTATCGTCACTTGTAAACCCTGAAGTAGTTCCGTTTATTCAGGGGTTGCAGTCTAGTAAATTATAAAACTAGGTATGAGCTCTATTTAATTAGAGCTCATTTTTTTGTATTAAAAAATATGAGGCCAAACAAGGAGAAAATATTGAAATAGAAGGTGGAAATTAAACTATGATGTTTTTCAATTTAATCTAAATGTATAGGTATTTTGTATGTCTTGAATTTGAAAATAGAAAGTGCATTTCGCTTTTCTTAAAAAATTCTAGTGTGAATTACGGTTGAGTTATGTTCGTTGTAATACAACTTGCTAAAAATTTATCATTAAATGTAAGTGCGCTCTCAATGGTAAATGGCATTACAATTGTTAGATTCTTACTCACATAATCAAATCCAATTTCTAGTTCGCATTCGCCGCAACTAACTGAAGAAGATATAAGTGTGCCAGATAAAATATTATAGACAATGGTAAACAAGCCGGACGAGTTAATCCTGGTAAGACTCAAGGCAAAGTATTTCGATCTCTTTTTCTATTAATAGGAAATGTAACGGATTCGCTTTTTGGAAAGGAAGAAGAGATTAAATTATAAATTTAAAATGAAAATAAAACGTAGGTTTTGTTTGTTGATTTTGAAGGGAGAGAGGGGAATTAGAAGTTATAATTCTATTTTCCCCTAACAAATTACTTAGATTAAGGTTGTTTTAAATTCGTTGTAACGCAACTTGCCTGGAATTTGTCATTGAATATAAGAGTACCTTCACCAGTAAATGGTACTCTTATAACTAGATTCTTACTAGTATAATCGAATTCAGTTGATAGAGCACAATTTCCACAATCAACAGTAGAAGATATCAGTATACCCGATGAAACATTATAAACAAGTGTTAAACAAAGTGACTGTGTTAAACCTGTAACAATACAAGACATTCTATTTACACCTCCTATTCTCTTACTTATTAATAGAAAATGCAAATGAGATAACTTTTGAAACGGTATATGCGGAAATGAATAAAATATTCCATCTGGTTTAACAGAACGAAAATTTCAAAGTAGATTTAAATAGCAAATTGATAGACCTTACTAAAATATAGATTTAAACGATCATTTTAAACGAACAAACCGGCATCTAATTGTTTGAGCCAGTTTGTTCGTTTTTCTAGAATTAAAATTATTCAAGGAAAAAACTATTGTTGTGATTGCGGTTATCTCAATTATTTAAATTAAAGGTTGAAACGGTACTGAATGTATTTTGAAACCAATAAAAAAATTTAGTACAAAAGTTTGTTTTTTCTTTTCTATGTTTTTGCCTTGTACACTTTTAAGCTAGTGGACATACTTTACTATTAGGAAAAATTAAGGGGTGAGATTTTGGGTTATCGTTATAGTAATTCTAAAAAGAAGTGTACATGTAAACAGGATGATTGTTGGGATGCTTTTGAAGAGTGCAAAAAAGAACAAGAAGAGCAAAATAAGGCATGTGACTGTTGCTGCGTGCAAGGAATTAGAGATGAGCTTAAAAAATTAGTAAATAGAGCAGTGCGCATTAATACAGGAAGTAATAATTATGCAGGGACTGTTTCTTCAGTCACTTGTGATGTTGTAAAGCTTGCTAATAGTGCTGGGGTAGTTACAGTCATTATATCAGTTTGCAAAATTGAAGCGATTGAGCCATTATTGACATAGGAAACATAGCGTAATTAGGCTATGTTTTTATAAAGCCATTCTTATGAATGGCTTTATTTTCATTTCGTATAAAAGGAGAATATATTTTTTTATAGAAATAAGTTTGAGGCTATAAATAATGATATACGAAAGGAGATTGGGAGTGATTAAATTAGAACCCATTAAAAGATCAGATTTCAAACAATTAATAAGTTGGATCCATTCCGAGGAATTTTTAATACAATGGTCGGGTAATGCATTTATTTATCCATTAGATGAACAGCAATTAGAAAAATATACAGAAAGTGCAAATACAATTGCTTTTAAAGTAATAGATGAAGAGACTTTAAACGTTATTGGTCATATTTCGCTTGGACAAATCGACAATATAAATAAGTCTGCGAGGATTGGAAAAGTGTTGGTAGGTGATACGAAAATGAGAGGACGTTCTATAGGGAAACATATGATGAAAGCAGTACTTTATATTGCTTTTGAAGAATTGAAACTACATAGAGTTACTCTTGGTGTTTATGATTTTAATACGACAGCTATTTCATGTTATGAAAAAATAGGGTTTGTAAAAGAAGGTTTATTAAGAGAGTCAAAAAAAGTAGGAGATACGTATTGGAATTTATGGGAAATGAGTATGTTAGAATATGAATGGGACAATAAAAAAACTAGTTATATATAATTTTATTATGTTAACTAAATGGCGAGTGGGAAATTTTCATATTTTAGATATTGCGTATAGCTGGATTTGTGATTTGAAAGGAAGTAGATGAGCCGCAATTTAGGGGGTATCAATCAATTCAAAGTTTCATGGAAGAATAAAGAGTATAGGTATGATGAAGTATTACGACACGTTATTGTACATGAAATTCATCATATTGATCAGCTATCAATATGGGCAAGAGAGTTAAACCTTCAGCCTGTTTCAGCGAATTTAATTGGAAGAGCATTATAGACTTAAAAACCGACTTGCACTATAAACGCAAGTCGGTTTTTATATACAAGAAGATTTTTTAGTTGAAATCCTCGGATTTTTTCTGACGTATATGTAAAAACATTAATATGGTAATGATGAAAAAAATCATCATCGTTTGTATAATTAAATTTTTAAATTGAAGTAATATTGACCACGATGTAAGAGTATCTTTAAAAGCTTGGAGTGCAGAGTAGGAGGAAGGGTCAAAACCGTACTGCAGTAATTTTTTTGTTTCGATAAAAGTACTGTTTTCTTCATCGGCTTCTAATATTACTGAAATGAGCCTTGTGTCACCTCGCTTAGCTGTACCGACAAAACTATAATTACCGTTAGTTGAAAAACTAGTTTGCAAGCCATTAACACCTTGGAGTTTAATGTTTTTATTAAGGGAATAAATCATCTTATTCGTGTTAAAAACTTGGAAATCTTTGAAGGTAAATTGGTAAGAGGTTAGTTTCGTAATGTTCAGCACATCTGGAAAATCTTTTACTAATTGTGTTGCTAGTTTAGCTGCGTCTATCGCTGTTGTGCTAGGTTGTTCATTTGTATCGTGATTAACACCAGTGGAGTTTAGAAATGGAGATGATTGTGACAACTGTAATTGTTTTGCTTTTTCATTCATTAATGTTGTAAAGCTATCTTCATTTCCACCAATGTGTTCCGCTAGCACAAGTGCGGAACGATTGTTTCCTGTTAGAAGCAATACATGAAGTAAATCGCGAACCGTCGTTTTATCCTTTGACGTTACTTGAATAGGACTTGTTTCCGCTTGGAACACTTCGTTACTTATTTTTACAGTTTCATCCAACTGTATTTTTCCGTCATTTAGTTGTTCTAACACGATATACTCTGTCATTAATTTAGATAAAGTAGCGGATTGTATTAGAGTTTCTTCATTTTTTTTATAAATAACTTCACCTGAATTAGCATTTATTAAAATAGCTGATTTAGCTTGAATAACTGGACCATTTACATAAAGATAAAAATATAAAACGATAAGTGCAGTAATGAGAAAAGATAATAATAAAACTGTTATTTTTTTTAAGAATTGCATAAGCGATCCTCCTACTATGACATCAATATTATTTATTGTAAGAAGGAATGCTTAATTAGGAAGAAAGAAAAAGTAAAGAATTTCTAAAGATTTATAAAGGATTATTTAATTTTGGATATTAATAGAAAAATAAAAGGTTCAATTTCTTATCGTAGAAGAAATTGAACCTAAATTTAGGTTAGATTAACCTTTAAAAGGTAGTAGTTTTACAGTGAAAGTTGTTTTAGTGTCATCACTATATACTTCAATTGTTCCTTTATGCAGTTTGACAATACTTTTGGCAATTGCTAATCCGAGGCCAGATCCACCAGTGTTTGTTGAGCGTGATTTCTCAACGCGATAAAATCGTTCAAAAATATGAGGTAAATCCGTACTAGGAATGGGTTGCCCGTAATTTGTTATATCAATTGTAATCATATTATTGCTTTCATAAGCAGTAAGGTCAATATAGCCGCCATCGTTTCCATACGTGATAGCATTTATAATAAGATTTTCAAATACGCGTACTAATTTGTCACCATCAGCTAATACCATGAGTTTTTGAGATGGGAAGGAAGGTCTGCATTCTATGTTAGCTTCTTGAACCTGTATTCGGAATTGAACAGTTAATTGGCCAAGTAGCTCTACAATATCAATGGGAGCAGAATATAAACTTAACTCTTTATTTTGAACACGTGTATATTCAAACAAATCATTCATTAATGCATTAAGGCGTGTTACCTTATCATAAATGACCTGTATATAATGACGCAATTCTACTTCATCTCTATAATTATCATGCTGGATTAAATTTACGTAGCCTACTATTGATGTAAGAGGGGTCCGTAAGTCGTGTGATACATTTGTAATGAGTTCGCTTTTTGCTTGTTCCGCTTGTCTTTCTTCATCAATTGAGACTTTTAATTGTTCAACAATTTGATTCACGCCAGTTGCTAATTCTTCTAAATAATTATGATTTACGATGGAAACTTTGTGATTGAAATTTCCACTTGCGATATAACGAATCTCTTCGATCATTTTTTTTATACAAGTTTCATAGTACATCTTTCTTTCGTGACGATAAAAAATATATAAATAGGATGAGAAAATAG
This sequence comes from Bacillus sp. NPDC094064, assembly GCF_050279585.1. Lineage (NCBI taxonomy): Bacteria > Bacillati > Bacillota > Bacilli > Caryophanales > Bacillaceae > Bacillus > Bacillus sp. NPDC094064. Next base: position 804,519 of record NZ_JBNNUI010000001.1, on the reverse strand, counting down.
AGAATAGAAACAAATAAGATACAATCATCATCCAGAGGGATTCCTTTAGCCCTTTATATTTTTCATAGCCGAAAATTCTAATGAATTCTTTACTGAGTTCACTTAAAGTAAGGGAACTCTCAATTACACTCGTTATGAGGCGATATATAATTAATTCGGTAATAGGAGTTAGTGTGATAGCTAATAAGAGCCAAAAAATAATTTTCCATTTTGGAATATCTTTTAATATATCAAATGCTTCATTTCTCAATTTTATAGCCCACTCCCCAAACAGTATGAATAAATTTTTCTCCATTCATTCCTGTTTCAAGTTTATCACGTAAATTACTAATATGGACCATAACAGTTTTGTTAGAACCATAACCATCTTCATTCCATACGCGTTCAAATATTTCTTCTGAGCTAAATACTCTTCCTGTATTGCTTGCAAGTAAGTATAAAATATCAAATTCAATAGATGTAAGCTTAATATACTCATTATTTACTTTCACGGTATGATTATGCTTATGGATTTCAGCAGTTCGAATGCGAATGATACCATCTTCTTTCTTTTGAGTAGCAGTGTTTTGGAAAGAAGATCTTCTTAACAAAGCTTTCACTCTAGCCACTAGTTCTAGTGGGTTGAATGGTTTAATCATGTAATCATCTGCCCCTGTCATGAGCCCTAATATTTTATCCATATCTTCAGCTTTGGCACTTAGCATAAGAATAGGCACAGTATTATTTTCACGAACTTCTTGGCAAACTTCTAATCCGTTACGTTTTGGCATCATAATATCCAGAATCATAAGATCTACTTCATATGTACATAACATTTGTAAAGCTTCCTCACCATCATATGCTTTATAAATATTATAGCCTTCATTTCGTAAATAAACAGCGAGTAATTCCACAATATCTTTATCATCATCAATAATTAATATGTTTTTATTCATTATTTAGTTAGTTCCTTTCCTTACAAATCATCAACATTACAATAATATCAAACATTTATGTATTTTGTAGCAATGATTCCACATAAAAATTTATTTTACGTATTAAAAAGGAATTAAAACATTTATAGCGAATACAAAATAAGAGTAATATTTAAATTTCGTATTATAACGAAAAATAGTTATAAGGAGGATTCGCTATGTTATAATGATATATATTCATTTGTTCCAACTGGAAAAATTTTTAGAACGTGCTGCATTTGCTTATATTTCATATTTGTGGGAAAGAGAAGATGCATTGAAGGTTATACATCTGTGGCTAAAAGAAGCATATTGGTATTTTAAAAAAATTGTAGAATAGAGAGGTCATGAAAATGCAATTAAAAGAATATATGAATCAAACATTTCCAGGTGTTATATTAGTACCGTACATTTACTCTCAGTGGGAAAATCATTTGCATTTTGAGTTTGGGAAAGGTAAATATCCAATCAAAGAAGGAATAGATGAATACAATATGGATTATTTTTATCAGTTATATAAGTACAATAATGAAGTATTTCATGACATATTCTCGAAAAAAGATACAGTGTTTTTAGTAACAAATGTTTATAGATTTAAAAAGGATAATATTAAAACTCCACAGAAAATGAATATATACAATAAATATATTAAGAAAAAAGATTTAAAGTTTCGTATAAGACAAGAAACATTATCATTTCTATTTGAAGATGATGAAGCAGATTTATATTGTACATCTCAATTTTCTTTAAAATGTCTTGCGGAAGATATTAAACATGAACCGCTTATTCAAGCTGCTAATCATGAAGACTTTCCAGATCTTTACCCTCGTTTTGGACGCGAAAAAAGGGGTTCTTATCCAAATATATTTCTCATAAATGCAACGAAAGATATTATCATGTTTATTTACGATGATAGAGGATGTGAAGTAATTGCGAAGAATAAAGAAAGAATACGAGATTTATATGAGAAATACAAAGAGTGGATTCCAGGTTATGAACGAGAAAGTATAGATAATTTATTTAAATGACAGTAGGGGAAGTGAAGTGTGTAATGAAACGTATTGCAATCGTATCCGCATGGGAACCAGAACTTACGTATTTGCATCAATATTATCCAAGTGAGCGCGTTGAAAAAAGAGCAGCTTGGGAATTTCATTTTCATACTATTAATGAGCTGGAAATAATATCAGTTGTAACTGGTGTTGGCAAAGTAAGCTGTGCTAGTTGTGTACAATTATTAATTAGCGAGTTTCAGCCAGATGAGTTATTTATGACAGGCATATGTGGAAGTCTATCAAATAAGGTGAAAAATGGTCAAATTGTAGTAGCTCTTAATGCAATACAACACGACGTTACTGCTGCTGGTTCGGGAGAAGATGTTTTTAATTTATATAATGGTAGAACAGCACCTATTGAAACAACAAAATCACTTGTAAGAAGAATAAAAAAAATACGGTCTTATGATCCGATTCATTTCGGTACATTCTTATCTGGGGATCAACGTATTCGCAGTTCAGAAATGAGATATTTACTCTATACTGTATACGGAGCTTTGGCGGTTGATCAAGAAGTGGCAGCTTTCGCTTATGTTTGTCACATAAATAAAAAACCATTTTTATGTTTAAAAGCTGCTTCGGATCAAGCAAATGATAAGACGAAAGAAGAACAAAAAACCTTTAAAATGTTAGCATGTGAAAGAGCATGTGAACATTTAATTGCTTTTTTACGTGTTTATGAAATTACTGTAGTAAATAATAGATAGCAGAACTTATATAACAAACCATCCATGTATTTTAAGTTGAGAGGTGGAATAATATTGCATACGTATTATGGTGAACTTTGTACAAAAGTATATGAAAGTGATAAATCAATTGCGGGCGGAAAAGAATTAGAATTTTATCTTTCTTTTGTAAAAGACAAAAATATGAAAGTGTTAGAACCGATGTGCGGGAATGGTAGAATGTTAATTCCGTTTATGCAAAATGGTATTGATATAGTAGGGTTCGACCTTTCCGTAGAAATGCTGAAAGTGTGTAGAGAAAAAGCGGAGAAATTTAACTTGAAGCCAGTTATATCGCAAGAAAGAATCGAAAATTTCCATGGTGATAAAAAATATGATCTTATCATGATACCAATTGGATCATTTTCACTTTTACCTGATAATTTAGTAGATGTTAGTCTTCAAAATATGAAAAATAACTTAAACGAAAATGGGAAATTCCTTCTTACCGTTGTATTAGGAGGGAATAAAGAGGAAGAGATTCTTGACTGGATTGAAACAAATAGAAAAGAAATTAAAAATGAATTGATTGTTGAATATAGAAAAGTATCAAATGATGATGTGCAAAAGCTTTTGAATATTAAACTAAAGTATGAAATTATTCATGATGAAAAAATAGTACAAACTGAGATTATGGATTTTCCTATAAGATTATATGAGTTAAAAGAGTTTGAAAATATCCTTATTAATAATGGGTTTAGTCAAGTGGTTATTCATGAAATAAAGGATGGATATGGTGAAGGGAATTCATTTCACGTGTTCGAATGTAGTATATAACAAGCCAAAGCGGAGGATTATACTTATATGATTCAATACAAAAGATGTAGTGAAGTAAGTATAGATTTAGTGTACGAAGCTTTTAAAGATGGATTCTCAGATTACATCATTAAAATGGATGTTTCAAAAGAAGATTTTATTAAAAGATTTTTGGGACCAGAAGGAAATGCGCTAGAACACTCTTTTTTGGCTTTAGATGGTGATAAATCTGTTGGCGTAATACTGGGCGGTATAAAAGATTATGAAAGTATAAAAACAATGCGTTGCGGAACATTAGCCGTTCATCCAGAGTATCGAGGAATTGGTGTAAGTCAAAAGTTATTTGAACTGCATAAAGAAGAGGCAATTCAAAATGGATGTAAACAACTTTTTCTAGAGGTCATTGTAGGTAATGACAGAGCGGTTAAATTCTATAAAAAACTAGGTTATGAAAAAGTATATGATCTTTCTTATTATAATTTAAATGATGTAACTAAACTAACAAATAAAGATAATAAAAATGTTGAAGTGAAAAAATTTGAATTTCAAACATTTAAACTTGAAATTCAAAAATGGCTTAACTTCCATATAAATTGGCAAAATGATATTGATTATATTGAGAAAACAAATAATTCGTATTATGGTGCATATGTTGATAATGATTTAAAAGGTACAGTATGTATAAATGAACATGGGAAAATTAGCTTTATATTTGTAGAAAAAGAATATAGAAATATTGGTGTTGGAACGAAATTATTACGAGCATCAAGTGAAGAATTGAAGTTATCAAGTTTGTCAATCGGGTTTCCTAATAATGGATTACTGGAAGGGTTTTTAAAGAAAAGTGGATTTAAAAAGAATGCATTAACACAATATGAAATGTATCATTTATTATAGAAGCAGAAGGAAGTATGAACTGACCCCATAAAGTTAGACAGGTCGTTTCATTAGGCAGCCTTTAGGGCATGAGTTCGATATTGTAGCGGACTCATGCCTTTTAGTTTTGCCTTAATTCTTTTGTGATTATAATAATCGATATATTTTTCAAATTCTTGTTTAAAGTGTTCTATGCTTTCAAAATCTTTTAGGTAAAGAAATTCAGAGTTCATAGTACCAAAGAAGCTTTCAATAACCGCATTATCGTAACAGTTCCCTTTACGAGACATACTTTGCGTAATCTTGCGTTTCTTTAAGGCATGACGATACTTCTTCATTTGATAGTACCAACCTTGATCTGAGTGAATCAGAAGATTGGCTTCCTCTGGTAATTGTTGAAAAGCCTTCTCTAACATTCTTGAGACAAGTGAATAGATGTGCCATTTTCTAATAAGTCCAGGTAAAGAAATACTGAAAATAACTGCCGTTTCGTTTGGAGACGTCCCATTCTCGATCATATAATTTAGTACGTCTAGTTTATACTGTGCAGAATACGTTGTATAGCCTTTTTTAAACGCTTGAATTCCATAATATTAAAATTATTCGATCCACATACGTACTACTTCATGATTCGCTCTCAATGATTTCGCAATATCTTTTATACTTTCACTTCCATCTTGATAACGTATAACTGCATTCATTTTGTTATCTGAAGTAAATTTAGTCATAAAAAAACTACACCTCCAATTGTTAGACTGTGTCTAACAATTGGAGGTGTAGTTCAAGTAGTCTTTCTGCTTTTTATTTTTGTCATAAAATAATCCCCTGTCGTACAAACCTCATATCTACAGTTTTCAAAGAACAATCTGTAGGACATGATTATAGTAAATGGTTATAACAAAGCCATATATTGTTAAAATGCCGTAAAAAGTATGTTAATTGAGATTTATTTTTTTAGCAAAATCAAGTAAAATAATAAAAGAGAACATATATTCTGTTGGAAGCAGAAGGAGGCGTATGAATAATGATTGCTATAATAGATAAACAAAATAATGAATACGTAGTACAATTTGAGCGGCATTTTCCATATTCGATAGAAGAAATATGGTCTGTGTTAACAGATAATAATAAATTGAAAAAGTGGATGTCTAACTTGCAAATAGAAAATCTTAAAACAGGTGGAATTATTAAATTCGACATGATGGATGGTTCGTTTTTAAATATTGATATTTTAGATTGTAAAATAAATTCAACATTAGAATTCACGTGGGATAAAGATCGTGTTCGATTTGAAATACATAAAGAGAAAAATGGATCCATATTAATACTTAAAGAATTCATTCATGAATTAACAGATCATACACCGAAAGATATAGCCGGTTGGCATATTTGTCTAGATCTTTTTTCTTCTGTTTTACAAGGAGAAGAAAAAGAATTTTCAAAAGGTGAATGGAAATATTGGTTTAATAAGTACAAGGTAAAGATCGATGAATTGAAAAGATAGCGATTATACAAGTTTTATTTATTATGTAATTATTATCTTATAAAAACGTATTTCTAAAACGATAAGAATAGAGGTTAGTATGAAAGTAAATCAATTAATTGCGAATAATATTAATAAATTGGATGCAGAAATATTGGCAAATAAATCGTTTGGAATTGCTGGTTTGTCTGGATCTGGTAAAACTACACTTTGCCAAACGATTGGCGAAGAATCAAAAAAACGATTAGTTTCTTTATTACCAAAGGCTGAATATCAATATTTATTTCCTAACATTATGGAAACGAATTTTAGTGCTATTAAGATGGAAGAAATGCCTTTAGTACTTTTTCTAGGAAAATCATCGATTTCATCTAATCCGCGTTCAACAATTGGTACTCATACTGGTATTTTTACAGAGGTTCGTGAAAAACTTGCTGAAGAATTCAACCTTTCTCCTGAGGTATTTTCGTTTAATAATCAGTTAGGCTGGTGTACTGGCTGCAAAGGCCGTGGTACTACTAAAAATATTGAGTGTAAAAAATGTAATGGAAAACGTTATAGTGACGAAATTGAACAACATGTAATTGACTTGTTCGCTAAACCACATACCATTTCAGATATTAATGATTTAAGTATTGAATCTATTCTTTCATTAGCAAAAGAATTAAATATTAGTGAAGCAAAACAACATATTTTGCAAAATATTATTAATATGAACATTGGTTATTTAACATTAAATCGAATTATGGGTACGTTGTCAGGTGGAGAGTTAACAAGACTATACTTGGCTGAATTCATGGCAGTAAGTGAAAATGCTGTGATTATTATTGATGAGATTTCAGTTGGACTTGATCATGAAACATTATTACAAATATTAGAAGAGATTAAACAATTAGGGTGTAAAAATCAAATTTGGCTTATTGATCATTCAGATACAGTACTAGATACAACTGATGAGCAATTGTTCTTCGGACCTGGTAGCGGAAAATATGGTGGGAAAATCGTAAAAGAATCACCAAGACCAAAACCAATAATTTGGGATCGAAACAAAGAAGTACCAACAGACTATTATACATTCCATGATTTATATTGCCGTAATATCCAAATAGCAGAGTTTCAGATTCCTAAAAATAGGCTTGTAACTGTTACAGGAGAATCTGGATGTGGGAAATCTACACTTGTCAATGAATGTATAGCTACAGATTTCTTAAAACGATATCAAAAAGATAAACTAGTTATGGTAGGACAGGATCGAAACCAATCAATTACAAGTCGATCAACCGTTGCAACTTTCCTTGATATTAAAAAGAAACTGACAAAATATAGTGAAGAAATCGATGATATTTTTGAGCGCTCGATTGAGGATATTATTGATGAGATTCCAAGTGAAGATATTGCGTATAAACGTTTAAGCCTATTAATCAAATTAGGACTTGGCTATTTAACATTAGAACGAAAAACACAAACATTATCAACAGGGGAGTTTCAATGTGTTCATTTAGTTTCTGAGTTATTTGCAAAAACAAGAAATCCACATACATTATTTATTTTTGATGAGCCTTCAAAAGGTTTATCACAAAATATTTTAAATCAATTTATAGATAGTATTAGAGGGATTTTGCAAGATGAATCAGTTTCTATCATTATGATTGAGCATAATAGTTACATGTTAGAAAGCTCTGATTATATTGTTGATTTCGGGAAAAGGCAGAATGAATCTGTAGAGCATCTGGATGTTGTCAGTCATGAGAATTACTATCGTCAAAAAAGTAGTGTGAATAGCACAGAGAAAATACATATTTCTTCAATACTTAAACAGAAAAAAGGAGTTCACTATTTAAAAGAAAATCATATTAACTATTTTAAAAATGCCGAAAATATTTATAAAGGTGGTATTTTAAAAAGTTTATCATCAATGGCCCGTTTAATTTATGGTGAATATGAATCGGATACAATTGCACCGGTTGTAGCGATTGATCTTGAAAGACATTTATATAGTCAATATAGTTTCTTATATGAGATCGGTGGACTAATTAATCATATTGTAGCTGCTCATCCGACTAATAAAGATACGAGAAGTTTTGATTTTTATTCGCAGGACAATCATTGTCCATCTTGCTCTGGTCGCCTTCAAATTGAAGTTTTCGATAAAGATATTACAATTCAAAATAAAAACGTTCCATTTTGGGATGGTCTATTCGATCCGGAAATCATGAAAGTATTAAAATTTTATCAATATGAAAAAATAGAATTTCTATTTGAAGAAATTAAAAATGAACTTGGTCACGATTTATCAAAGAGCTATAATGATATGTCAGAAGAAGAAAAACATACATTTTGGTACGGATATTTTGAAAAATCATTTTATGATAAAAAAGGAAAGACACGTAGAACATGGGTAGGATTTAATACGATCATTGGGGGATATATCGTTATTTCAAAAGCAGCCATTAAAGAAGAAATTAAAGAATCTAAAGAAATGGTTGTATGTCCAATTTGTGAGGGAACAGTATTAAATCATCATAAACCACTTAAATTTGATAACTTCGATATTCGTGAAATTATCAATCAACCAGTTGATGAAGTGTTGAAAATAGTCGGTGATTTACCTGCACTTCATAAATTAAAATCTATTGTTGGTGGCGATATGAAATTGACAGAAGATGTTTCTTTGTTGCCAAGAAAACTACAAGTTGCACTAAAAATATTTGAATTAGAGCAGGCAAGCTTTTCAAACTATGAAATGGTGTTACAAAATGTTTTACCATTCTGGGACGAAATAAAAGGAAATATAGAATCTATTAGCGTTAATAATCAAATAACTGTTTGTGATTTTCCTAATGTGTATGAAACAAGAGAAACCATTATAGATAAGTATTTCACAAATGGTAAATATAAAAAACTAACATATGTGTATGAAGCATTTGGTTACAAAAAAATAGTTACCCAAATTAATAAAATTAAGAAAAGTAACCCATGCCCATTCTGTAAAGGAAAGAAAGTTATAACAGAAGATAATCTACATGACGGCGTGTTTAAATTAACAATTCCATGTGTAACTTGTAATGCAAGTGGTATCAATGATGAAGGGCTTAAAGAAATTGTTGAGGGCATAGATGTGCAAACATGGTTAATTGGAAAAGTTAGTGATGTTGTGGATGAAAGCTTACGAACGGAAGCTGTTGAGGATATACCTATTTTTAATCGTATTCGTGAATTGGATAAACGAGATATGATGGTGGTTTATGAATGTTTGGAGCTTAATAAGTAAAATTTAACTAGTCTATGTCTTATTAAAAAGACTAGCTCAACTGAAGCAGTTAATATAAAGCGTATATTCTTAATAATAAATGTAATAACGTGTTATGAATATTCCAAAGTAATGAAAGAGGGTCCAATTTCTTAATGTGAAAATTAAGAAATTGGACCTTTAAATGTTTTTATTTCCTACACATGTTATTTTACACTAAGACAAAGAGTTAAAAGATTGGAAAATAAAATGGTTCAATGTTTGATATGTTATACAATTATTACAGTATAAAAATAACGATAAAGGAGAAAAACAGTTTATGAGTACTGTGATATATTCATTAAATTATTTATCCAGCTATTTGTGGGCAGTAAAACTCCCACCAACGATAACGATTTGCTTATCTTTTAATGTAGTAAAAGACATGATTAAGCCTCTCCCTTAATATAAAATTAAAAATTAATCTGTGTTGCTTTTATTATTCGTTAAAATATGATTATCAACTTTTATTGTATATTTTGGGGTTACTTGAAGTTTACATTGAAAATAGGCCGGAATTTTGGACATCCTTTCACAATCTAATATAATTAGGTAACCAAAAATCACCAATGAAAAGTTCTTATATTAAATAAAAAAGCCGACTTTCAATCCATAATTCTGGAAGGAATAGTCGGCTTTTCTTAATTTCCACACTGTTTTTTGCTTATCTTAACCCAAAAGTTTTACGATTCTTTTTAAATTAACGGTGAATATGGCCATTGCTCCTTGTAATTCCATACCAATTAGACCAGAAGATGAAGCTACATCGTACCCGTGTTACCCTCAAAACTCATTATTTTTATTAACTCCTTTGATGGCACTCGCTACCCGAATAGCAATGAGATTAATGCAATTACAGTTGAAGAGGCTGAATGCTTCTTCAGTAAATTTTTATTTTAGTTTACTGAATTAATTGATTTATTTAATGGAATTTTTTTCGCTCTTTATATCGTAATGAAAAATGAGTGAATGTTAATAGTTATTAAAATCTTCGGATCCTTGAATCTCAATATGGGTGAATAGTGGAGGGAAAATAAATTGAAAATTATAAAAATTAATATTGCGCTCGCTTTTCACCTCTGATATATTATATTTAAGTAAAAATTCACTAAATTATTACTTTTATTTACTAAAAATAGAAAAAGAGGTAATCATATTGGTAACATTAAATGAAATTGCCAAAAAGGCACAGATATCAAAAACGACTGTATCAAGAGTATTAAATGAGGATCAAACTTTATCCGTTACAGAAGAGACTCGGAAAAAAATCCTTCAGGCTGCAGAAGAGTTAGATTACATACCTAAAAAGCAACGAAATATAGAAAAAAAAATTACCAATCCTAAGCAGTACGGAAAAATTGGGCTTTTGATGTATCTTTCTCAAGAATCGGAATTTGATGATCCATATTTTTTGGCCATTCGTAATGGAATTGAAAAGAGGATGATTGAATTGGGAATTGAACTATCGAAAGTGTTGAGACCTCCTTTCAATAAAAAGGATCTAGAAGGATTGGATGGATTAATAGTAGTAGGAGTCATAGGTCAAGAAGAGGTGGAAAATCAAGTAAAGCAAGTACAACATTTAGTGTTTGTCGATGTATCTCCTGACGAACAACTATATGATTCAGTGGTGATAGATTCTGAAAAAGCTACTGAAAAGGTTATTCAATACTTATTGGATTTAGGACACAAAAAAATAGGCTATATTGGTGGTCAATCATATACCGTTGGTGGATTATCTGGAAAATTAGAGATTCATGATGTACGAAAAAGAACATATGAAAAAATGCTAACGGAACAGGGATTATATAACCCGGAATATACTTATATTGGAAAATGGACAACAAAAGATGGCTTAACGCTAATGGAGGAAGCGATCCATTCAGGGAATCTCCCTACCGCCTTTTTCATTGGAAGTGACCCTATGGCCATTGGTGCTTTGAAAGCTTTAACGGATTCAGGATTAAAAGTTCCTGATGATATCGCAATCTTTGGATTTGATGGGATTGAATTATGCGAATTTGTTACTCCTCCATTATCCACTGTAAAAGTTCATACCGAGGAGATGGGGAAAGTAGCAGTAAATCTTCTAGTTGAACGCATTGATGGGAGAACACTGCCATTAAAAGTGGTGGTTCCGACTAGTTTGATTATTAGAAAAAGTTGTGGAGGTGAGGGGATTTAAAAAATTTTTAAGAAGGAATGAAAGCGCATTCTTAAATTTAGGTCTAAAGATTGTTTTACAAAAGACAAAATTGATCTTCAAAAAATGATAGGGGGATATATGTTGAAAAAAAGAATATCGTTACTATTAATTTTAGCTATTTCTTTTGCAATGCTGCTTTCTGCTTGCGGGAACAGTGAGAAATCTTCTAGCCAAGGTAAAAGTGGGGAGAAAGTATTACGCTTTGCTACATGGGATACTGGAGAGAGTCTCAAATACCAACAAGATATTGCGAAAAAGTTTGAAAAGGCGAATCCAGGAGTGAAAGTGCAAGTTGAAGCATATGCTGACGGGTTTGAGGATAAGCTGGCTGCTTCTTTCGGAGCAAAAAATCCCCCTGATGTTATGTATATGTGGAATTATCCAGATTACTATAAATCACTGGAGCCACTTGATGACTACGTAAATAAAGACAGTAGTTTTAAAACTACTTTCGATGATTTTTATACGAATATTCTAAATTATCACAAATTTAAAAATACTACCTATGGATTTCCAGTTGGTTTTACCACTCGCGTCATTTACTACAATAAAAAACTTTTCCAAGAAGCAGGGGTACCTCTTCCGACTTCTGGTTGGACTTGGGAGCAGTTCAGTGATGCGGCGAAAAAGTTATCCAATCCTGAAAAGAAACAATATGGGTTTGTTCTCTCTTCCAAAAAAAATTCATATGCATTCCAAGAATATGTATGGAGTAATGGGAGTAGTTTCATTAGTCCTGATGGCAAAAAGGTAGATGGATATATGAATAGTTCAAAAACACAAGAAATCCTTAATGGCTTTCAACATATGATTGATGAAAATAGTGCTATTGTGTCTGATAAAGTCACTGAAAGTTTCAAATCAGGGAAAATCGCTATGATCGAGAACGGCATTTGGCCTTTAGAAGATTTTAAAAAGGCTGGCATGGATTTTGGAACTGCAGAAATTCCATCCTTTCATGGACAACCTTCAAAGGGTGTTATCCATTCTGCAGGAATTGCAATGGCCAAAGACTCTAAAGAAAAAGACCTAGCTTGGAAATTTATCAAATACTTTGTATCAGCAGAAGCAGCAGAAATGAGAAAGACTGATATGCCAGTACTTAAGAGTGTGGTTTCCGAACAAAGTCATAAAAATGATCAGTTATTAAGTACATTCTATACTATGCTTGAAAGATCATCAGATACTCCAGGATTTTTACTTACAAACAAATGGACAGAAGTTGACAAAAAACTAGATTATGCAATTAGCAGTGTATTATTAGGGCAAAATTCAGCAGATAAAGCCTTGAATGAAGCGGTTAAATTGACAGAGCCTGCATTGAAAAAATAGTTTAAGAGAAAGAAGGGGATCATTTCATGATTATAAAAACTGAAAATAAAATAACTCAAACGGTTCCCGAACGACCCATATCCATTCTATCAAAGATTAGATGGGGAGACCTTACTCCCTATCTATTCATTTCTCCTTGGATCATTGGTTTCATCTGTTTTACGTTCGGACCCTTGATTTTTTCTCTTATCATAAGCTTTTTTGATTGGCCTACTGTTGGAACCCCAACGTTTATTGGTTTCAAAAATTATGTTGATATGTTTACAAATGACCCAGTGTTTTGGCAATCTTTAGGAGTTACCTTTAAGTTTGCTGCTATTTTAGTACCGTTAAACATCGGTATTGCTCTCTTGCTAGCTATATTATTAAATCAAAAAGTAAAATGGCTTTCAGGCTATAGAACGATATTCTATCTTCCTACGGTTGTTTCGGGAGTAGCCCTTTCAATGATTTGGTCATGGATGTACGACGGAGAATACGGTTTACTAAACTATCTACTATCATTAATAGGCATTAATGGACCAAACTGGCTAAATGATCCAACCTGGTCACTTTTTGCAATCGTGTTTGCAGGTATTTGGGGGCAAGGGACTATGATGCTGATATTCTTAGCCGGTTTAAAAAATATACCGAAAGACCTATATGAAGCTGCAGATATAGATGGTGCAAGTAAATGGCACAAGTTCAGTAAAATAACACTTCCGATGCTGAGTCCGACCATTCTGTTTAATGTCATTACTGCTATCATTTCAGCATTTCAACAGTTAACACTCGCGCTTGTTCTAACAGGTGGAGGACCTTTAAGAAAGACGTATTTCTATGCGATGTATGTTTATGAAAATGCTTTCAAGTATTTTAAAATGGGTTATGCATCCGCAAATGCTTGGTTTATGTTCTTAATTATTTTGGCTCTGACATTACTGGTTTTCAAAACATCTAATACTTGGGTTTACTATGAAAATGAAATGAAAAAGAAACAAAAATAGGAAAGGAGGAATATGATGATTATGAGAAGTATAACAACGAAGGTCATTGTACATACAATACTGATTATTTTTTGTTTATTTTTTATCGCACCATTTCTTTGGATGTTCATTACAGCTGTAAAAACCCCTGCTGAGACATTTGTATTTCCTCCGAAACTAATTCCGTCTCAGTTTGAATTTAGTAATTTTTATACAGCCTGGACAGTTTTACCTTTTACAACATTTCTGAAAAATTCTTTGATTGTTACAGGATTAGGAATCATCGGACAACTATTATCATCTTCTTTAGTAGCTTATGGATTTGCCAGATTCAACTTTAAAGGAAGGGACGTTCTTTTTCTAATTTTACTAACAGGAATGATGATTCCCTGGGATGTAACTGCAATTCCCTTATATATGGAATTTAATCAGTTGGGCTGGATTAATACTCTAAAACCACTGATTGTTCCTACCTTTTTCGGATCACCCTATTTCATTTTTTTACTTCGCCAATTTTTATTAGGAGTTCCTAAAGAAATGGAAGAAGCAGCGCTCATAGACGGGGCGAACCATTTTCAAATTTTTTATCGGATATTCATTCCGTTAATGGCTCCAGTATTGGTGGTTGTCGGTGTGTTTCAAATGTTAGGCTCATGGAATGATTATTTAGGACCATTAATTTTTCTGAACGATCAAAGTAAATACACTTTAACGTTGGGACTCATGCAATTCAAAGGGATGTTTGGAGTAGATATGACTTCTATCATGGCTTCGACTCTATTAATTTGTATTCCTCCCATTATAGTATTTTTTGTAGCACAGCGCTTTATCCTGGATGGTGTTCAAAATACAGGTATCAAATAATGTTTATTTCCTACCTGATCAAGGAAGACAGAAAGGAGGAAGTGGGCCGTGATCGCAAGGATTTATCATTTATTAGAATGGGTCATGAAATTGTTATTCCTTAATTTATTGTGGATTGGATTTACATTGATTGGTTTTGGAGTGTTTGGATTATTCCCATCGACTGTTGCTATGTTCCAATTAATAATGGATTTGATTAACAAAAAGGATACAAAAATGGTAGCAACTTTTTGGAATTCCTATCAATCTAATTTTAAAAAATCGAACAAAATGGGGTTTTTCATCGTTTTAATAGGTTCGATACTTATGACGGATCTTTATTTTTTTCAAATGTATGACACCTTGGTAAGTAGGGTTCTTTCCCTAATGAGTTTGTCAATGCTTTTATTTTATGTAGTGAATTTACTCTATATTATTCAGACATTTAATCATTTTGAAGTAAAAACATTTCATTATTTTAAATATGCCACATTTATAGGCATAGCAAATCCGATAAAAACGATCTTGATCATCATCACTCTCATTTTGATGTCACTTCTTTTTTTAATATATCCAGGTCTATTTTTCATGTTTGGTGGTAGTGGTATTGCACTAGTCATCGTATTGTTTACAAAAAATATTTTTGCTCGCTTAAAAGGTGTAGCTCTATAATTCAATATTCTAAAAAAAAAAAAGAGGAGGAGAGGCTATGATCACACAAAAGGTAAACATTGAGGCCGTTCATGAAGATAGTGTCAAAGTCAAAATTGAACAAAGAGAAGAAAATGGAGTTTTATTTGTTCATATCCATATAGGATCAGAACAACCCATTGAATTCCCAAAAGTTAATTTAGTTTGGCATCACCCAATTGTTGATATTCAATCATATTGGCATCCAGGATCCTCCCGTAGTAAAAGTTTAGGTGTGGATTGGGATGGAGGTTTTTCTTCTAAAGCAACAGTATTAGCCCCGGTTGGCTGTTTCTATAATCAAGAAGGACAAAACAGGCTGGCTGTAGCATATTCCAATGCGATGGATACTGTTAATTTTAATTTGGGCGTCCATGAAGAAACTGGAACGATGAAAGCGCAAATCACATTATTTACAGAGCCATCTAAAGTTCGATCATCCTATGATGGAGTGATTCGAGTCGATATGAGGGATATTCCTTATTATCAAGCAATCCAAGATATTTCCGTGTGGTATGAGGGAATGGATGGATATGGGCCATCCTTTGTTCCGAAAACTGCGAAACTTCCTATGTATTCGACATGGTATAGCTTCCATCAGGACATATCTGATGATGAAATCGAGAAACAATGTGAGATTGCGAAACAGTTAGGGTGTGGGGCTGTTATTGTTGACGATGGCTGGCAGACAGAAGATGATCATCGTGGTTATGCTTATTGTGGAGATTGGGAAGTGTCTCCTAAAAGAATCGTGGGCATGAGGGAACATGTTGAGAGAGTACATGATTTGGGGATGAAATATTTATTGTGGTATAGTGTACCATTTGTAGGAATCTATTCAAAGGCGTGGGAGCGCTTCCGAAGTAAAATTTTATATTTCAATGATAATCTCCAGGCAGGAGTTTTGGATCCACGTTACCCAGAAGTCAGGGAATATTTGATATCTACTTACGAAAAAGCTCTGAAAGAGTGGAATCTAGACGGATTTAAATTTGATTTTATTGATTTATTCGATTTAAATCGAGCGGAGGGCCGAGCAATTCAATTTGATCCAGAACGGGATTATGAATCCGTACAGGAAGCGGTGGATTGTCTATTTACTGATATTATGGAAAGTTTAAAATTAATTAAGCCATCCATTATGGTTGAATTTAGACAAAGATATATCGGACCTTATATGAGGAAATATGGAAATATTTTTAGGGTAGGAGATTGCCCGAATGATGCAATTACAAACCGTGTTGGTATTATGGATCTACGCTTGCTATCAGGAGACACTGCTGTTCATTCCGATATGATTATGTGGAGTCCAGAAGATACGACTGAAAATGCAGCACTGCAATTAATCAATGTTATTTTTGGTGTACCGCAATTTTCCATGCGTTTTGAAAAATTAAATAAAGATCATTTTGAAATGGCAAAGTTTTGGCTAGGGTTTTCGAAAAAATACCAAGACGTTTTATTGAATGGTGATTTAAAGCCTACTGCACCAGAATTACTTTACCCGATAGTAGAAACTGTGAATGACTCAACCAAACTAATCGCCATTTACGCAGATGTTTGTATTAAGACTGGTACCAATATTCCCGAGGAATTTATTATTGTAAATGGCACTTTAAACGAGGAGTTCATCCTAGATTTAGAAAAAGATCTTATAAATATAACAATTGAGACATACAGCTGTACTGGAAAATTAATCCGAAAACATAAAACCAATCTATCCAAAGGGTTACATAAGATGGAGACAGAGAAATCTGGAGTTCTAATTTTTAGAAAGTCCTAAATCGGATTATGGCTTCATAATAATGAATGCTGGTATTCAACTAGAACAAACTGTTTTTAGGAACACTGTAATGAGACGATTTTTTTCAAGGATTTTTATTCTAAAAAGTCGTTCCTAGTTGCGATAAATAATAAATTAAAATGGTTCATGAGGAGGAAAAAAATGTCGAAAATTACATTTATAGGTGCGGGTAGCACGGTATTTGCGAAAAATATTCTTGGTGATTGTATGCTTGTGCCAGCGTTAGAGGGATTTGAATTCGCACTATATGACATTGATGTGCAAAGGTTAAAAGATTCTGAGAATATGTTGACCAACTTGAAAGAAAACTTGAATAAAAATATTCAAATTAAAGCCTATTTAGATCGAAAGGAAGCGCTTAAGGACGCAAAATACGTCATTAATGCTATTCAAGTGGGTGGTTATAAGCCAAGCACAGTAATTGATTTTGAAATTCCTAAGAAATATGGTTTACAGCAGACGATTGCTGACACGGTAGGGATAGGCGGTATCTTTCGTAATCTCCGAACCATTCCTGTGCTGCTAGATTTTGCAAAGGACATGGAAGAGGTTTGTCCTAATGCCCTCTTTCTAAATTATACCAATCCTATGGCGGTATTAACAGGCGTGATGAATCGTTTTACAGCAATTAAAACAGTGGGCCTATGTCACAGCGTTCAAAGTTGTACAAGCGAACTATTCAAATCATTGGGCATGGATTCTGAAGGTGTTCAAGAAAAGATTGCAGGAATTAACCATATGGCATGGCTATTGGAAGTAACAAGAAATGGTGAGAATCTCTATCCAGAAATTAAAAGAAGGGCAAGAGAAAAGCAAAAAACAAAACATCATGACATGGTGAGATTTGAATTGATGGATAAGTTTGGATATTATGTGACCGAATCATCTGAGCATAACGCCGAGTATCATCCGTACTTTATCAAATCTAGATATCCGGAGTTAATCGAAAAATACAATATTCCCCTTGATGAATATCTGCGCCGTTGTGAACAGCAAATCAAAAGGTGGGAAAACATGCGGGAGGAATTAGTCAATAATAAGGCATTAGACCATGTACGCTCACAAGAATATGGTTCATGTATCATTGAAGCCATTGAAACGAATATCCCATTTAAATTTAATGGGAATATACTAAATACCGGAAGATTGATTAGCAACTTACCTGAAAAAGCCTGTGTGGAAGTTACGTGTATAGCGGATCGAAGTGGCATAACTCCAACGTATGTTGGAGATCTACCTGAGCAGCTTGCTGCATTAAACCGTACTAATATTAATACGCAGCTGCTAACCATTGAAGCCGCCATTACACGTAAACGAGAATATATTTACCAGGCGGCGATGCTAGATCCCCACACGGCCGCCGAATTGTCATTGGATGATATTGTTTCCCTTTGTGATGATTTAATAGAGGCACATGGAGAGTGGCTTCCGGAATTTATTAAAAAAGAGGAAAGTGCCTTCAGCTTGTAGGATTTTATTTTAATCAAGTAAAACAACGTACAAAGCTATATCAATCATAAATGATTTTTCCTGCAATCAGCAGTTACGATCTAGAAACTACTAAAAGTAGTTTCTATTCGAATGAATTCGAAAAGGTTTATGATTATTGCTGTCAAATCATAATATATTTTAGCGTAAAAGCTGCTTTCCTTTAAAAGAAAAGCAGCTTTTTGTGTGAGAAAGAATGCAGGAAAAACTTGAAAATAATAGAAATAAGTAAAGTGATAAATCAAAAAAACGAAATATGGAGGATAATTGTTTTGAAACGCTACTATATTAACAACGAAAAAATAAACGTACATATTACTGAATGGGGAAAAAATGACAAGCCCGTTATCTTTTGTTTACATGGATTAGGAAGTACGAGTTTAAGTTTTATAGAGATCGCTGAAGAATTAAAAGAAGAGTATAGATTCATCTCCATTGATGCACCTGGGCATGGTAAAACACCACCTTTAGAAAGAACAGAAGATTATGAGATGCAGAATTTAGCAAATTGGTTAAATGAAATAATAAATGAACTGAGAATCGCACATTTCTATTTTCTATCACATTCATGGGGAAGTTTTGTAGCGCTATTTTATTTATTGAATAATCCAGAAAAGGTATTAGGAAGCATTTTAATTGATGGAGGGTATCAAACGAAAAGGCTTAAAGAAGAAACGCTTCAAGAGGAAATTGCTTATTACGAAAAAGACTTTGATGAATACGTTTTTAATAATTGGGATGAGTTTTTCAAAAGTGAAAAAGAAGCTTATACTAGATGGTCTCCATTATTAGAACTTGCAGTAAAAGATCTTGGGGTTGAACTGGATAATAAAGTATGTTGGCATGCGAGGGGGACAACAGCTAGTGGTATAATAAGAGGTATGCATAAAGATGAAACAATTGATATATATGAGAAGTTACCATCTAATATTGTTTTACTTCGAGCTACAGTTCCGCAAATTTGGACGGATTATCGAGATAAGACAGTAAATATTTTTAAAGAAAAAACGAACAGTATAGTAAAAATAGTACCTGACACTACACACTTGTTACACTGGGATAAACCAGAAGTTGTTATAGCAGAAATAAAAGGTAATTGGAGCTAACCTACTCATACTAAAGTTGTAGTTTCAATATAAAAAATCAATCCTTCCGTTTGATTTTATCTATTTGTAATTGTAATAAAATACGAGTAGATAGTATATAGGGGGATGTAAAATGATTACACACATTTCAGATATTAAACTACAAACTGTTTCTATAAAAGGAGTAAAACAAGTATACGGAGATATATTATCTTTTCCAATAAAAAAAGAAACAGCATCATTTATTCAATTTGAAGTAACACCATACACAACAATTAGTTTTCAGGAAGCATATGAACCAATTGCACCTGCGCATTTCGCATTTGAGATTCCATACTCAAAATTTCATGAAACAGCAAGATGGCTTGAAGGATCTGGACTACTCATTGTGAAGTGGAAAGATGGAAATACAATTGGTGAGGAGAACGGCCTATTCAATTTATACTTTAAAGACGGTGATGGAAATCTTCTCGAAATTATCGCACATAACTATGTTAAAGAAGATGTATTAGTACCGCATTCACCGTTAAATATTTTATACGTAAGGGAAATCGGTCTTCCCGTTAAAAGTGTACCTATATTTACGGAATGGTTGAAATCAAATCTAGATATGAAAACGATGGAAGATGGGGACATTTTCAACTTTGTTATAGGTGGCACTGCATACATCGTTGCGACTTGGTGGCAGCGACCTTGGATTCCAATTGCGATGAAAGCTTTACCACCGAAAATACACGTTTCTTTCGGAACACCAGATGAAGCATTTTTACAACGAATCCAAAATAATTTTAAGAAAAATAGTGTTCCGTTTGAATGTAAGCGTAATGAAGTATCGTTTATTCAACAGGGATATTCATTTACTGTCTTGCATACACCAGACTTTTATTCTGATATTCCTAAACAATTAAATCTACCACTTTCTATTTAGGATAGAAAGTGGTAAGTTTTTTGTGAATATGTGTAATTAAACGATACCACTTAGTAGACTAATATACGATGTTGTTTAACGATAGTCATAATGTAGTTAAACAACATCCATTTTAAATATTGATACAGGGATACTTATTTTCAAGTTTCATTCTATAAAGATTCATTATCCGTACTTGTTCCTCAGTTAATTCTTCTTTATTCCAATACATATGCATTAAACTATATTCAAATATCTCCTTTAATTTTATAAACAAAGGAAGCTTGTCTATCATTTCTTTAGGTAATTCATTTTCTTCTTGATACCCATCAAGTATTGCTTTTGTAATTGAATTCTCATAGTCAACAATATTCCTATTTCCAGTAAATGAGTATTCTATCGCACTATAAATAGGAACTGCTAAATCGAATATGTAAAAATGTTTTTCACAGTCTTGAAAATCAATCATTGTTAAGTTTAAATCATTATCAACTAAAACGTTTTCTAGCCATAAATCCCCATGGATCAGGCCGTAGTTCGTAGCTGTTTTTGGTAGATTTTTTATGGAAGATAAAACATCAGATGCAATTTCTCTAATAATAGTCTCTTCTTTAGGAATATACTTAAGAAAATTATATTCTTCATTTTCATACCAATCGTTAATATGTTTTACTGGCTCGGTATTTTCAAAATTGTTAGATATACGATGCAATTTACCAATCTGTTGACCAAGTTTTTTAAATACATTAGCATTCCATTCACTTCTTGGTAAATGTATGCCAGGAGCAGCTTTATATACTACGGCAAAAATCTCCTTGTCTAATGTTAATTTCTCAACTGAATTCCCAGTTAGTGAAGGTATTACGGGAGGAACACCTAAGCCATTTTGATATAAAAAATTTGTAAATGTAACTTCTTCTAACTGTTCTTTATACGTTTTATAGTTTGTAATTCTAATGAAGTAAGTACCTTCTTCCGCGAGACATTGATACATTTCGTTCGTTATGGATTTAATGTTAATAAAATTCAATGGATATTGTTCATTTATTAAGTGGAGTATCTCTTTTTCTAACTCGTTCATTGTAACTTCCTTTCTAAGCATAAATTTTCAATTGGAAAACTAATAATCTCTTAACTTACAAAATTCGTGTTTTAATTTTTGAAATCCTTTAAAATTGATAGAGTAGAGCTTTTAAAAATGTTTTTGGAATATATCCAAGAGAATTTCAACTAAACAAAATGCCTATTCAATCATTTGTTAAACTCAATATAGAAGGGGAGTGTAAAATGAATATTTCTAGAAAAGTAGAGGTTGAGCAGTTACGAAATACGAAGAGTGAGCTGTTTGATAAAGATGTACTTCACATATTAAACGGTCAAATGATGTATGAAGAGTTTAAAAATGAAAAGCTAATGGGTGAGTCTGATTATGCACCATTTAACGAAGCGATGTGTGTAAATCTCGTTACTACACAAGTTTTTGATGAAGAATTTATTAAAACAAGAGCAACGGGGCATAATAGTTCAGTTGAGGATTATATAAAAAAAGTTATAGATCCATTAAATAATCTTTTTAAGAACAAATATGAATGTATTGTCTTATGGTTTGATGAAGATATGTTTTGTCAAATGAACCTACTTACAATACTTTCATACCTTGAACAGTCAGGATATGAGGGAAGAGTGGTTTTAAATAGCTTCAAAGAGGATGAATTCAAAGTCAGTCAAATTGAAATGAAGCTAGGAAGCTATCACTCTGTATATACAGAAGTATTGGTGAATCATAGGAAACAATCTGTAGAGTTACTTCCAGTAATGTATCAGGCTGTAAACTTATATTTAGAAATGTTAAAAGAAGATAATGATGTAATAAAATTCATTTCCGAAAATAAAAATTTATCAACGCAAAAATTATTAACAAAGTTATTCCATCTTTTTCCAACAATCGGATATGGAGATTTTCAGTACATAGAATTGATTAATAAAATAAAGAAAAAAGCTGCACCTAAAATATAGGCACAGCTTTTTTCTTATATTTGTTCAAGTAATTGCAATTCTTTTTCTACAAATGCCATTAGTTCTTTAATTGTTTCACCTGAAAAATCAAAACGAATGCCAGCTGTCTCATATACTTCTATTATGGATTTTGAGCTGCCTAGCGATAGAGATTTTTTATAATTTGTTAGAGTTTGTTTAGGATTTTCTTTATATTGTTTATACATTTGTAGCGCACCAAGCTGGGCGATAGCATATTCGATATAATAGAATGGCACTTCAAAAATATGCAGAACAGGTAACCAACTCGTTGCTATCCAGTTTTCGTAACCATCAATATGTATGACGCTAGACTGATAAATTTTTTGAAGTTGTAAGTATTTTTCATTTCTTTCTCCAGAAGTATGATTCGGATTTTCATAAAGCCAGTGTTGAAATTGATCTACGATAAGCATAACAGGTAAATATGAAATAACATCTTTAAAGAAGTTGATTTTCGCTTGTTTTAAATCTGTTTTGTTTGTATAGAAAGTATCCCAGTAATCAATTGAGAATAATTCCATTGTCATACTAGCTAGTTCAGCTGTTTCAGCGGGAATTTCTATATATTGTCGTAAATCTAATGGTTTGATGAGTTCGTTATGAATGCTATGACCCATTTCATGTATGAAAGTAACAATATCATCTTGCGTATAGTTAAGGTTCATAAAAATATAAGATAATTGAGAAGTAGGTAAGTACTCACAAAATCCACCAGATGCTTTTCCTTTGCGGCTTATTAAATCGAGACAATCATGTTCATGCATTCGGTTTAAAAGTGCTGAAAATTCAACATCTAGTTTATTGAATATGCGAGTGCTTTTTTCAATTAAATCATTTTCATTTGTAATAGGTTTAAGTACTTTTTGATCAGGGGCTACAGCTGTTACATCCCATGGACGAAGCGTATCCACTTGTAGTTTCTCTTTTTTCTCTTGTAATATTTTATCTTTAAGTGGCACAACGTATTTACGTATTGATTCAGCAAGTTCATAGCAATCTGCTGCTGTATAATCAAAACGCTCATATTTTTTGAACATATAATCACGATAATTCTCTACTTGAATGTTTTTTGCCTTTTGATGGCGAATTTCAATTAATTGATTTAGTATGTTTTGAAGTTCTTTTTCAACAGATAAAAACTGTTCAGAAATAATTGTTTTTGCCTTTTTACGGATATCACGATTTGGATCTTGTAAATATGATTGTAATTCCGTAATTGTTTTTTCTTCGCCATCCCAAATTCCACTTAACCCTCCTGTAATTTCAAAGTACTCTGTTACTAATTTGTCTTCTTTAATTTCTAATTCTATATTTTCCTCGCAAAATAACGTTTGAGCATTTTTTATTTTCACATCTAATAAACCATATACTTTAGAATCTAATTCCATTCGAAAAGGTGACTGTAAGTATTTATTATTAAATAAATGTTGATAACGTTTTAAAAGAGGTCTTATAAACTGCTGATCATGTTCAAAAGTATCTTTTATTTCTTTATTATTTGTATTACATTGAAAGGCAATATAGTGTGATCTTAATTGTTCTTCAATTTCCCAAATTAATTTAGATTGCTCTTTTAACCAATTTTCAAGGTCTTGTTTTGAGGAAATCACTTCATTTAATAAAGTCGAAAGAGCTTTTTCTAATTCAATTACATTACTAATATCAATCGTATTTAAGCGCTGCATTATATATCCCTCACTTTTTATTTATTCATGGAGATATTCTATTTATGAATTGTAATTCCTTTGTGAAGTGAAGGAATTGTGAAATAATGTTAAATTTCATAATTTTAAAAGGAATTTATAAGTCATAGTAAAAAGTTGTATGTAATTGAATAAGAAATCTACATGAAAACCCACTGTTATTTACGTTTGAAAAGCAAAAAATATTGGGAATACACACTTGTTTAGAAATACAGAAAAACATAGTTACAGAAACATTTATAAAAAAATTAAGAGAAAATCAAATAAGTATCGATTCAATTGATAGAAATTATTTAAATGATTTTCATAAAGAAAAGTTGTTAAAGTTAAACG
Organism: Bacillus sp. NPDC094064; assembly: GCF_050279585.1. Taxonomy (NCBI): domain Bacteria; kingdom Bacillati; phylum Bacillota; class Bacilli; order Caryophanales; family Bacillaceae; genus Bacillus; species Bacillus sp. NPDC094064. The sequence continues at coordinate 779,989 of NZ_JBNNUI010000001.1, read as the reverse complement.
TATCCAATGTAAAAGAAGATAAGATTGAAGAAGGTATTCGTAAACTAATTGAGGAAGTAAAACAATCGGGACGTCTAGATTTTCAATTTAAAAAAGAATAATACTTAAAAGGAGGTTTGTTATGAAATGAAAAATAATAGCCTTGTATGTATTGTTGTGAAGTCACTATAAAATTGTTAAATTACAAATGATATCGGAAACATTTACAATGAAGATACTTAAAAATCTCAGCCGTAATATGTCATTAAAGGGTCATTTTCTAGAATAAGAGATAGGATTATTTATAAGGAAATCGAAATTAATTCAGAAAATGTTATTTCGTTTAGTATTGAGAAGTACTACTCAATAGTATGGAGGGAATCGATTATGAACGATACAAAGACATTACGAGGACTAACCACAGTTAGTTTTTGGGCGGATGATTTAGAAGCAGCAAAGAAGTGGTATGCTGAGCTATTAGGTAGCGAACCATATTTCGAACGTCCAGGATATGCCGAATTTCGCCTTGGCGACTACCAACACGAGCTAGGTTTAATCGATAGCCGTTATGCGCCAGATGGTTCAGTGACCGGACCATCTGGTGCTATTGTGTACTGGCACGTTGATGATGTAACAGCAACTTTCAATAAGTTGCTGTCTATGGGAGCGAAAGAGTATGAGGCACCTACAGAGCGCGGCGAGGGATTCATCACCGCTTCCTTAGTTGATCCCTTCGGAAATATATTAGGCATTATGTACAATCAGCACTATTTAGATGTGCTGATTTCGAGCAGAAAAGTATGAACCACGCCGTCGCACAGCGAGGTATGGATTGCGATGCTAAATAAATTTAATTAATTATATTTTAACCCCATTCTTAATATCGGAACGGGATTATGCTTATTTTAGGTATTGTATTGTCATTTTATAGCATCAGAAACTCCTTTCTTCGTTGGACGCAAGCGATCCAAATGTTCATGAAAAAACAGACCGTACAATTAGTTCGTCGGAATTAAGAAGAGAGTATGTTTTTACAGATATAGATGGAATATGTACATTTATTATTAAAAATAGTTCAAAAGCTAATTTGAATACATTTTCATAAAAAGAGAGGGTATGAATGAAACAATATAAATTAGTTTTAGAAGGACTTAAACAACTAAAGTGGCAACCATGTGAAATTAGGACCATTCAGGATGATGAAATTATAGTTAAAACAATCGCAGGTGCAATAAGCATTGGGGCCGAGTTACCACAGTATAAAGAATCAGATGTTACAGATATTAATCCTTTGTATCCAAGAAAAACTGGATATGAAAGTTATGGTGAAGTTATCCAAGTTGGTAATAAAGTAACAAATTTAAAAATAGGTGATAAAGTAGTTTCCTTTTATGGGCATCAAACGATAGGGATAGTTAAGGGACATAAAGTTATTCAAGTACCTAGTTGTATAAAACCTAAAGTTGCCTTATTATCCATCCTTTCATGTGATGCTGCTAAAGGGGTATTAAAACTAAATCCAGGTAAAAATAAAAAAGTACTTATAACTGGATTGGGAGTTATGGGTTTGCTCGCTTGTTATTTCTTGAAATACTATGCAGGTGTTGAGCATGTGGATGTTGTTGAACCTAATAGAACTAGAAGAGAATTTGCAAAGAAATTTGGTGTGAAAAACATATATGATTCAGAAGAGAAAATAATAGAAACATATAGTTATGGTTTCGAATGTTCTGCTACAAATAGTGGATTTCGTACATTGCAAAATGCTCTAAATAGTAACGGTGTAATATGTATACTTTCTGATGGTAATAAAGAAGAACTAACATTAACCGCCGAATTTTATGAGAAAGAATTGCAGATCATTGGGTCAAGTGACGGATATGATTATCAAAAACATGCAGATTGGTTTTTTAGTCAAATAGAGCAAACACCATTTATAGAAGAGATTTTTCAACATGAAATTCATTATACTACACTTGAACAATGTTTTGAGGAATTGAGTGAAGGGATAATAAATCCTTTAAAAGTGTTTGTTTCATATGAATAACATATAAATCTATCAATTACTTGTCACATATATCATATATATTTCGTCACTTTTATGATTACTAAATGAGGAGGAACATATATGAAAATATTTGTGGCAGGTGCAACGGGGGTAATAGGACGTTCTTTATTGCCAATGTTAATAAAAAAGGAGCTCCAAATGATAAAGCACGTGTCACCTTTATATCCTTCATGGTCTGAAGGGTGTGAAAATTCATTGATTGTGTAAAAAATATATAATTCATCCTTTAATGGAGAACACTATTAATATTCAACATTAAAGGATTGAACGATAATGACTATACTATTTGAAAGTATTATTTTAATTTTGACTGGGATTTTTGTTTTAAAAATGACAGGAAGTATATCTGTTAGCCAAATGACTCGGGCTGAAATTATTATTGTTGTTTCTATTGGACGTATTATTGTAGAACCAGTTTTAAGTAGGAAAGTGATACCATCTATTGTTACTGCTGTTATATTTTCAAGCATTTTACTCCTCATTCATTTTTTAGAATTGAAATCACGAAAAGTGGAAGAATTTTTAAATGGAAGCAGCATCGTTATTGTTGAAAACGGAGAAATTATTAAAGGCGGCTTATCACAAGCAAAAATGTCAGAACAACAATTATATATGCAATTAAGAGAAAAAGGGATTCATGATTTAAAGAGTTTACAGCAAGTTACAGCAGAACCAAATGGGCGAATTGGATATCAGTTAACAACTAAAGTACAACCGATAACGTTGGAAATGTTAGAACAAGTTTTAGATCAATATAATATGAAAAAGTAATAAAGAAAAAGTCAAAACTGGAATTGTATTTTTGGCTTTTTTCATCTACAAATGAATAGGGAATAGTTTGTATATTTAAACTCAAATTATAATATAAAAATTATTCACGAATAAAAAGGACAAGCATATATTGTCCATATCCACTTAACTTTCGTTAGGGGGTATCTCAAAATCCCTAGAAAGAGCACTTGCGGAAACAAGTGCTCTTTTATTCTTTTATGTTAAGTTAGGTGAAAAGAAATGTTTTCGCACAGTTTATTTGGATTATTAAAAAGTGAAATTAAATAGAAGGGTGGATGGATAACGCATCGATTTTTAAAACAATCTTTAAATTAGATATAGCCATATTAATATGCTATATTCAATGAAGCTAGAATGATTAAGATTAGTGAAACAAGGTGTATGGAAGAGAAGATTACATTTAGATTAACGGAACAAATATCCTTGTAGAGGAGTTTTTTGTATTTTGTACATAAAATGTGAGAGTGCTCTAGGATTTACATATACCAACGAATAGTTTGTACAATTAATGATTTATAATTATATAAAGAATAAGGAGATAGAACATAATGGAATTTTGGGAATCAAGTTTTATCGAGAAACAAACGATGTGGGGATTTGAACCCACAGATTCTGCAATTTTGACAAAGGATTTTTTCCTTGAAAAGAACGTTAAGGATATTTTGATTCCGGGTATTGGATATGGTAGAAATGCAAAGGTTTTTATCGATCATGGTATAAATGTAACAGGTATTGAAATTTCAAAAACGGCCATTGATTTAGCAAAGCAAAACGGACTAGAAGGTATTAGAATACATCATGGTTCGGTAAATGATATGCCTTTTGATCGCAACCTGTATGATGGAATATTTAGTCATGCGCTTCTTCATTTGTTGAATGAACAGGAGAGAGAGCAGTTTATTGAAGAGTGTTTTAATCAGTTAAAACCCGGCGGATATATGGTTCTTACAACAGTTTCTAAAAAAGCTCCAATGTATGGAAAAGGAAAACAGTTGGATCAAGATTATTTTGAGATAATGGAAGGCGTAAAAATGTTTTTCTATGATGAGGATTCTATAAAACATGAGTTTAATAAATATGGACTAGTACAAGTTTCGGAAATTGACGAACCAAATAAGAACATGGAAAATAAACCATCAATCAAATTTTTAATGATAAAATGTACGAAAGAGAAATAAGTTTTTAAATAGTGCGGATAATTGATATATATTAATTGTGCACAAATAAAAGGGACAAGCATATATTGTAAATACCTCTTAACTTTAAGTAACCTTAACTTTCGTTAATAGGATATCTCAAAATTCCCGAAAAGAGCACTTGCGGAAACAAGTGCTCTTTTATTTATGTAGTAATAAATTTAAGTCCTATTATTTGGATTTTTAAACCATAAATATAGAAAATATTTTTTTGGTATTACGATTTAAGCAGTAAGCGATTCTTATGGAGAAATCGTAATTGTAATGGAAGGGTATGTCAGTAAATAGGTAATGAAGTATTGTCCTAAGTGTTTTATAATATTATTTCTGTACGACAAACGTAATCGCATTCGTCTTTAATTGAATGTGTCTTTCATTACGAACTATCTCATACGCCAATTCTTTTATTTCAAATTTTATTTCTTTCCATTCCTTATAAATGCTTTTTAAGAGTTGTATCATATCTTCAGTAGGAAGGTTAATTTCAATTAAAGCATCTTATTCTTCATTCGTATGTAAGTCAATTTCTTGTATGTTCGAGTTAATAATTAAACAAATGATACCACCAGTCTTTGTACCTTCTTTCATAGAATGGAGCACGTTTGTTAAATCTTCTTCTGATTTAACATGCTCTAAACTGGATACTGCAACGATATAATCATAAGCGTTAGCGTCGATATGATAGTTTTCAATTGCTGCTTGTACGGTTTTAATAGTATTAATGATACCATATTCTTTACTATAAGTTTGTAGTTTTGTCAAAGCAGAATCAAGTAAATCGACACATGTAACAATGCCGCTAGTATTTTGTATCTTTTGTGCAATTGGAATGCTATTTCTTCCGACACCGGACCCAAGGTCAAGTACTTGTAAATTGTTTTGCCCTTCAAAGTAGTACATTAAGTCCATAACCGTTTTAACTGGTTTGTTAAGCCAAGATCCAGTTTCAAATAGTTTATATTGTTCATAGCAAAGATCGTGATATTTCTTTTCTTCTTGTCTTATGTATTTGATACGATTCATATTGTTTCAGCTCCAATATTTTTATTGAAAAATGAATAGGTAGGACAACCTTTAACATTTGTTTGAATTCGAAAGATACTACCAGCATGTGGATACTTCTTTAATTCGTCATCCGTCATTCTTGTTCTAGCTGTTGTAACATATAAATCTGTTAAATTAGGCCCGCCAAATGTACACGACGTTACATATAACGCTGGAATTGGAATACTCAATATTTGTTCTCCAGTTAAAGGGTTCCACCTAGTAATCTTTGAACCTCCCCAATGAGCAATCCATAAACAGCCTTCTTCATCAATTGTCATACCGTCGGGTAGCCCATCATTTTTGTGGAAAATGATTACATCACTTGGATTACGAATTTCTCCATTACGTATATCATAATGATAGCGAACCACTTTTTTAGTAGGTGTATCAATAAAGTAAAGGTATTTATGATTAGGTGACCAAGCAATTCCATTTGATGTATTTACATGTGAAACTTTTTTCTCTACGCTCAAATTATTATTTAAACAATACAAGGAACCTGCAGCATTAATACCGTATGTATCTGTAGTACCTGCCCAGAAGCGACCAGCTGGATCACATTTCCCATCATTAAAACGATTTTCAATTAAGTGTGGTTCGGGGTCAAAAATATGTGTCAGTTTTTCAGTATTTAGATTAAGAGAATAAAAGCCGCTTTCCATTGTTAAAAGTACTACATCCTCTACATATGGTACAACACAGCCAATTTGCTGATCGAGGGTGATTACTCGGTTCGTATTATTAGTAGGATTATAAATGCACAATTTTTTCTCCATAATATCAACCCAGTATAAGAGCTGTTCCTTTTCATTCCAACATGGTCCTTCAGCTAAACTAGCTTTAGCAGCTAAAACTAATTCTATATTACTGAACAAGATGTTCACCTCATTTTATAAGATATTTATATAATTCGATAAGAATAGAGGTAAACCTTTAGTGAGAGGATATTAAGATTTGTAAGGTAGAAAACCGACCTTCTCAAATTATTAAAAAAAGTGTATAAACACGGAAAGGAAAATGCATATGATGTTTTATGAGATTGTTTGCTTTTCGTGTAAAAATATATTCCGTGTATACGAGGGAAGTGAAGAATATAAGCGATTTAAAGAGAAATCGAAAGGGATATATTGCTGTGATGAATGTAGCCACAAAATTCAATTAGAAATGATAAAACATTTTTTTAGATAGCTATATATTTTCGTTCGGAAAAGTTTGACAATAAAAGCATTATAAATTATCATATAAAAAACTAACATTTAAAATGGCATTGAAGAGAAGAGTAGTTAAGAACGAATACGTACAGAGAGCTCTAGTAGCTGAGAAAGAGCGGTATACATCTTAATGAAAAAAGACTTGGAGCTGCGCAAGGAACTAATTTATTTAGGGATGGTGCGACGGGATCTCCCGTTATAGAGATAGGGTATAAGCATATTTTGCCGTACCTGAAGAGGTTAATGCGGTGACGTATTAACAAACTGAGGTGGTACCGCGAAGCTAATAACTCTCGTCCTCAAGATGAATAATCTTGGGGGTGGGAGTTTTTTTATTGCATAAAACTGAAAATGTGAAAACAAAAAACAATTGAGGTGAGTAAAATATGCATTGGGCGTATGAAGTAGCAAATGAATTAATTAGGAAACATCCAAACAAAGAAACTTTTGTTTGTGCATCTGGAATTAGTCCATCAGGTTCTGTTCATATTGGGAACTTCCGTGAAATCGTAACGACTTATTTCGTTGTAAGGGCTCTTCAAGATTTAGGGAAAAAGACTCGTTTCATTTTTTCATGGGATGATTACGACAGGTTTAGAAAAGTTCCTAAAAATATTGATCCATCTTTTGCAAAGTATATTGGTATGCCATACTGTGATATTCCAGATCCATTTGGTTGTCATAACTCGTATGCAGAGCATTTTGAAAAAGAGTTTGAAAAATCGCTCCAAGCATTTGGAATTGAAGTGGAATTCATTTATCAACATGCTGAATATAGAAGTGGAAAGTATAACGGAAACATAGTAGAGGCTTTGGATAGAAGAAAAGAAATATATGATATTTTAATGGGTTTTAAAACTGGAGAGTGTAGTGAAGAAGAGCGAGAGAGCTTTTATCCAGCTACATTGTATTGTGAGAAATGCGGGAAAGATACAACAAATATTTCACATTTTGATGAAGTATTAAAAAAAGTTCGGTATGACTGTAAGTGCGGAAATGAAAATGAATTATCGGTATTAAATACAAATAAAATGAAACTGAATTGGAAAATCGATTGGCCAATGAGATGGATGACAGAGGATGTTATTTTTGAACCGGGCGGAAGAGATCATTCATCGGAAACAGGTAGTTATAATGTATCAAAAGAAATTGCAAGGGAAATATTCAATCGTGAAGCTCCTCATTACGTTGCTTATGATTTCATTGGGATTAAAGGTAATCATGAAAAAATGTCCAGTTCTTTAGGGAATAGTATTACACCTAGCGACTTATTAAAAGTGTATTTACCAGAAGTGATTCTTTTTATGTTTGCAAAATATAGGCCAGGCGCTGCTTTTCATATTGGATTGGATGAAGATGTGATTCGCAATTATACAGAGTATGAACGATTGAAGGACAGTTATGAAAATAAAACGCTGAAAAATGAAGATTTATTTGATGCAATTAAACTCTCTAGAGTTGATAGCGGGTTTAAAGAATATCCAAAATTTAATCAAGTAGCAGGAACGTTACCATTATTAAATTTTGATTCATCTATTTTACAAGGTATATTAGAGAAAATAGATAGGAGCTATGCATTACCTGACATGATAGCGATAAGTAATCGTGCAGAGTATTGGATAAGAAACTTTCAATCTGAAAAATTGATTACGGTAAATCAAGAGAGAAATACAGAGTTTTACAACTCATTAGAGGAAAGGCAGAAAAAATGGCTAGTAGAAGTTTGTAAAATACTTCGTTCTAATAAAGACTATGCTAACTTAATGGAACAATTGTATCCGATTTGCCATCATGAAAATAAAAAAATAATGAAAGAAAATCAAAAACAATTGTTTACTATTATATATAAGCTCATTTTGAATCAATCAAATGGCCCTCGTATACCATTATTAATACATGTGGTAGGTATCGAAAAATTCGTCACATTATTAGATTTCTAAAATACAGCAAATAACCAACGCAAGTAATTAAATGAATAAATACTTACGTTGGTTATTTTGGCTATCGAGTATACATTTTCGGACATTCATCACCTTTTGGTTCATAAAAACAATGGCTTTTAAATTGTCCTACAAATGGCTGATTATACCACTGGGGCGGACAAGCTCCGACTGGACGGAAATACCAAAGAGCCCACCTTGCTGGCCAGCGCCATTCACCTTGTAAAACTTTTCTTGCGATTTCTTTTTCTGATTCACGGGCACGTTGATAAAAGTATCCGTATTGAACCGCTTCGAATCCACCAGGGCTTTGATATACAGCATCAGGTACGGTACGGAGTTGTTTAAAATCTAAGCAATCGCAAAATACACGGTTTACTACAACACATCCAACAAGTTGTTCGCCTTGCCGACCTTCGCCTTCAGCCTCAGCACGAATTAAACGAGCTAGTAAATCAACATCACTTTCGTTGTATGGAATAAGGGGCATAGTGATACCACCTTTCTATAACTGTTATAGTAAAGAGTGTATGTTTCAAAATGAACTAAGTGCTTTTTTACATGCAAATATCATTAAAATTTCAAGAGGAGCTTGTATGAAAAAAGCTAATTAGCAATGAACTACAAATTCCAATTAATCCAATAATCGGTGTAATTGGTACTGCCCCGAAAGAAGAGAGTATTTCATGTGGGACACCGCATGATCACGGCGGAAATATGGACTGTAAAGAAATTTCGAATGAATAAACCATTCAACATAGTGAAAACTAATGGTTGATAAACATAAGAAGAGTAGCGATGAAAAAATACACTTTTGTAGTACATATAAAAATATTTACGCATACAGTGTTATCATGGTACAATATGGTTACTAATGATGGAAAGGAATGATGGGTGGACGATGATTAACTAATCTTATTTTTAAATGTTGAAATTAAATAAATTTCAATTTATAAAAAATAGGATTAGTCTGCCCAATTCCAAACAACGGTGTTGCTATTTGTTTTGCGTAATAGCTTATTTGGGTATAAATAATGTAACGACTAATCCTGCCAAAATTACTTTGGGAGGATTTTTTTGTTCTCCCTTAATGAAAGGGATCGATATTTATGAAAGAACTTTTAAAATTAAATGATGTTTATGTTGAAATAAATGAAAACACTTTGTTAGAAAAAATGAATGTGACAGTAAAACAAGGGGATGTTATCGGATTAATCGGTAAAAATGGTGCTGGTAAATCAACGTTACTTCAATTAATAAATGGGAAAGTTGAACCATCAAAAGGGATTGTTGAATGGCAGCAAATGAATATGACAACGGCATATGTTGAACAAGAAATAGAATCTTTTATTAGTAGTGATATGATTGCAACAGAAGCAGAACTTCTTGCAAAATGGGGCGTGCCAACGAACGATTTTGTGACGTTAAGTGGTGGTGAAAAGTTGAAGGTTCGACTAGCAAAAGGATTTGCTGAAAACCCTAATGTATTAATACTAGATGAACCGACAAATCATTTAGATGAGATAAGTACGGAATTTCTTATTAAACAGATAAAAAATATGAAAGGTACAGTTATCGTTGTATCGCATGATCGATATTTTTTAGATGTTGTCGCAACAAAAATATGGTCAATTGAGGATAAGAAATTAATTGAGCATAGTGGTAATTATACGAGTTATATGAAAGCACGTGAGCAAAAAAGAAAGACGCAGCAGCGTGAATATGAAAAACAACAAAAAAAGATAGAAGAAGTAGAAGCAAATATAAAAGAATTAAGTTCATGGTCACAAAAGGCACACGCGCAGTCCACAAAACAAGAAGGAGTTAAAGAATTTTATCGTGTAAAAGCGAAGCGAATGGATGCACAAGTGAAGTCAAAACGAAAACGTCTCGAAAAAGAGCTTGAGAAAACGAAAGTAGAGCGTGTGAAAGAAGAGTATTCAGTTGAGTTCTCTATTCAAGCGAATAAAAAAGTAGGAAAACGCTTTTTAGAAGTGAAACAATTGAGGAAAGAATTTAATGGACGAACATTATTTGAAAACGTTAATTTTACAATCCAACACGGTGAGAAAGTTGCGATTATTGGACCAAACGGTAGCGGGAAAACAACATTATTGAAGATGATTATGGAAACGGAAACTGTTCAAGGAGAAATTTGGATTTCACCATCGGCAAACATCGGTTATTTAACACAAGAAGTATTTGATTTACCACTGGATAAAACACCAGAAGATTTGTTTTTTAAAGAGACATTTGAGGAAAGAGGAAAAGTCCAAAATCTAATGAAACATTTAGGATTCCAAGCTTCTCAATGGAAAGAGCCGATTGAGCATATGAGCATGGGAGAACGAGTGAAGTGTAAGTTAATGGCTTATATTTTAGAAGAAAAAGATGTACTTATTTTAGATGAACCGACGAATCACCTGGATCTTCCTTCACGTGAACAGCTTGAAAATACATTAGCGGAGTATAATGGAACACTAGTTATAGTTTCTCACGATCGATATTTTTTGGAGAAAACAACTAATATGAAATTAGTGTTTTCAAATAACACGATACAAAAGCAGCTAGAAGAGTCTGCTAAAACAAGAGATGACATTGAAGAGCTACGTTTAACGCTAGAAACAGAGCGACAAGAAGTATTAGGTAAATTAAGCTTTTTAACTTCTAAGGACAAAGGATATAAAGAACTTGATGAAAGATTTATAGAACTTACGAAGCAGATAAAAGAGCTTTAATGTAATTATGGGTACCTCTAGCTAGGAGGTATCTATAATTATTTTCAATTTCAAACGTAATTAAGGGGGATTATTATGGGAGAAGAAAGTTTGACTAAGTTATTTAGAATAGATTGTGGAGATATTTACTTACAAGAGTTTACCATCAAAGATGCGGAGAGTATTTATAAAATATCAAATCAACCAGAGATAGAAAAGTATTTGCCAGACTGGAAATCAACAAAAGAACAACGAGTTAATTGGGTTGCAAATTATGAAATACCAGCAAATAAAGCATTTCTTGACGCCGTCAAAACCACATCTAACATAGATGGCTATTCTTTAAAGCTAGGAATATTTATGAAAAATACAAATGAATTTATTGGATGGTGCTGTACAAGTATGAAGGAAGAACTTCCGTCACCAAACCGAGAAATTATGTATGCCGTTTCAAATAAATATCAAAATAATGGTTACGCTACAATAGCGACTAAAGGAATGATTGACTATTTGTTTGAATATACAAATGTAGACATTCTTAACGCAATTGCTTTAATTCATAACGTATCATCAAATAAAGTTATTGAAAAATGCGGGTTTACTTATTTGAGTCAACAGACGATAGAAAACGAACTATACAATCATTATATATTGAGTAAATCAGAATGGATAAAGTGAAACTTTAATCAGTGGGGGACTATCCCCACTGATTATTAGCCTTCACCAATTGGGTATTTACGGGAAGTTATCTCCCAGCTAAATTCCTCGCATTTGCTGAATTTTTAGCTGAGAGTCTTACTGTCCGTCAATACGGAATAAAAAGTATCGCTCTTTAAAAGGAATTGTAATGCAATGAAGTATGTAAAAAGCTTAGAGCCTAAAACTCTAAGCTTTTTTACATACTATTTTAGTAATTATTATTTGTTATTTTTAATCTGTAGGTTTCCTCATTACCAAAACAGAAAATGATAAAGCCCCTCGATGGAATTCAAGGGCGCTTTATATTATATTGAAAGAGGGATTTGGTAGAAAAATATGGGGGGATATTATGAAAATTCAAATTGTGTTATCAGGATATGGAACAGTAGGAAGAGAGTTTATAAAATTATTAAATGAAAAATATTTATATATAAATGAAACATATGGAATAGATTTAGTTGTAAGTGGTGTATTAGGTAGAAATGTTGCAATACATAATGTGGAAGGGTTGTCTATTCATCATTTATTAATGTTTGGGAGCGGTACTGCTGCAATTGAAAAATATTTAGAACATCATCCGAATGAGCGTGCAACAAATAGCATCAGTGGTACTGTTTTGGTAGAATCAACCGTTACAAACCTTAGAGATGGAAATCCAGGGAAACAATATATGAAACAAGCGATTGAGAAACAGATGGATATAGTTGCAATTTCAAAAGGGGCACTTGTTACAAACTGGAGAGAAATAAATAAAGCAGCAAAGCAGGCGAATGTACGAATTCGATATAGCGGTGCAACAGCAGCTGCATTACCAACACTAGATATTGGGCAATTGAGTTTAGCGGGCTGTAATATTGAGAAAATAGAAGGGATATTAAACGGGACAACAAATTATATTCTTACAAAGATGTATGAAGATGATATTTCGTTTGAAGAAGCATTGCAAGAAGCACAAAATAAAGGAATTGCTGAAACGAATCCAATATTAGATGTAAGTGGTTCAGATAGTGCATGTAAATTGTTACTTTTAACAAACAGTTTAATGGGAGTAGAGAATGCGCTTACAGATATACATATAAAAGGAATTGAGAACGTTACAATACAGCAAATACGAAATGCTAAAGAACAAAATAAATGGATCAAACTAATTGCATCAGCGTATAAAGATAAGGATGGCAACGTGAATCTTACTGTTGAACCATATGAAATAGATAAAGAACATCCGTTAGCAAAAGTAAATGGGACAGAAAAAGGAATTACGTTCTTTACAGATACGATGGGGCAAGTTACTACAATTGGTGGTGCTTCTAATCCGCGCGGAGCTGCAGCGGCTGCTTTAAAAGATATAATTAACTTATACCGAAAAGATTTGTCCCGCTATTTATGAGCAGACCGATTAGTGGGGGGATATCCTCCACTAATTAAAGTTTCACTTTATAAGACCGTACCGCCCATTATAGAAAATACATATGTAGTGGACCTTTTGAGAATGAAATAAATATGCAAAAATAATTGCAGGGGGTAAGGAATTGTTTAAGGATTTTAAAGTTGTAAAAGATCGTCCCGTTTATATTCAATTAAAGGATTATTTGAAAAAGATGATTATGAAAGGGCATTTGTTAGGGAACCAAAAAATCCCATCAACAAGGGAACTGAGTGAATTATTATCAGTGAGCAGAAATACAGTACTCTCTGCTTATGCGGATTTAGAACAAGAAGGGCTCATTTATGCAGTTAAAGGAAAAGGGAACTTTGTTGCGAAGGTGGATATTTCTAACACTTCGTCTGTTGAAATAGATTGGAAAAATAAACTTAATACAGTTACCGCATTAGCGGATGAATTAGATTTAATGAAACATGGAGTTCGCTGGGAAAAAGGAATGATTGTTTTTAATAGTATAGCACCAGATGAAAAGCTATTTGATGTTGAAAATTTCAAAAGAGCTTTTCTTACTCGTATGTCCATTGAAGGGGATATCGTATTGAATTACGGATATGCAAAAGGTTATCGACCTTTAATGAATTATCTACTTCATTATATGGAAATGAAAGGTGTAGATATTTCGAACAAAGATATTTTAATTACAAATGGATTTACAGAAGGATTAGATATTGTACTCTCTTCTTTATCAAAGAAATCAGGGCGTGTTATTTGTGAGAATCCAACTCACCATGCTGCACTGAAGCTTTTTCGCTTGCATGGACTTGAAGTTCATGGGATTGATATGAATGATGATGGTATTGATACGCACGAAGTAGAAAAAAGTTTACGTGAAATGGATTTTGATTTTGCGTATTTAATTCCTTCTTATCATAATCCAACCGGTATAGTTACGAGTTCAGAGAAAAGAACGGAACTAATGAGACTATTTTCAAAATATAAGATTCCTATTATAGAAGATGGGTTTAATGAAGAATTGCGTTATTCAGGTTCACATTTAGCACCGTTATTAACTTTTGCTGGAGCTGGTAATAATGTCATTTATATTAGTAGCTTTTCAAAGGTACTTTTTCCCGGGTTACGTGTAGGCTGGATTATCGCAGATAAAGAGCTAATTCATTATTTAGAAAGTGTAAAAAGAGCGAGAACGATTCACACATCTACGTTAGATCAAGCTGTTTTATTTCAATATTTACATGAAGGATATTTTGAAAAATATTTAAAAAAGGCAAGGTCTGTTTATAAGAAAAAATATGAGTTAGCTGTTGGAGCGTGCAATCAGTACATTCCGTTTAAAAGAATGACTGGAGACGGTGGACTTCATTTATTTATAGAACTAGAAGAGCATATTAATGCCCGAAAACTTTTACAAAAGTGTTTTGAGAAAGGAGTTACGTTTTCTCCAGGAGATGTTTTTTATTCTGACGGAGGAGGAGCGAACACTTTCCGATTAGGATTTTCACGTTTGAAAGAAAAGGAAATAGTTAGCGGGATTCAAATAATTGGTGATACATTAAAAAATGAAACTTGGAGTTGAGAAGATGAGAATTGGCGTTATTATGGGAGGAGTATCCTCTGAAAAACAAGTATCAATTATGACTGGAAATGAAATGATTGCACATTTAGATAAAAGTAAGTATGAAATCGTTCCAATTACGTTAAATGAAAAAATGGATTTAATTGAAAAAGCGAAAGACATTGATTTTGCATTGTTAGCATTACACGGAAAATACGGAGAAGATGGTACGGTTCAAGGGACGCTTGAGAGTTTAGGTATTCCTTATAGCGGTAGCAATATGTTATCTAGCGGTATATGTATGGACAAAAATCTTTCAAAAAAGATTTTACGTTATGAAGGAGTAGAAACACCCGATTGGATTGAACTTACAAAAATGGAGGATCTAAACCTTGAAGAGTTAGAGAAGTTAGGATTTCCGTTAGTGGTAAAACCTAACTCTGGTGGTTCGAGTGTTGGAGTGAAAATCGTCTATAATAAAAATGAATTGATTTCAATGCTGGAAACTGTATTTGAATGGGATTCAGAAGTAGTAATTGAGAAGTATATAAAGGGTGAAGAGATTACATGTTCCATTTTTGATGGAAAACAGTTACCTATCATCTCGATTCGACATGCAGCTGAATTCTTTGATTACAATGCAAAATATGATGATGCTAGTACAATTGAAGAGGTGATCGAACTTCCAGCTGAAATTAAGGAACGTGTAAATAAGGCGTCACTGGCTTGTTATAAAGCATTAAAATGTAGTGTTTATGCAAGAGTTGATATGATGGTGAAGGACGGAATTCCATATGTAATGGAGATTAATACGTTACCAGGGATGACACAATCAAGTTTACTGCCAAAAAGTGCAGATGCTGCGGGGATTAATTATAGTAAACTATTAGATATGATAATTGAAACTTCATTAAAAGTGAGGAAAGAAGAAGGTTTTTAAGATAATTGCGCAATTAAAACTTTTGATAGTTCCACGAAGTATGCTATGATAATTACAATACGATAACTAAATATTTATCCACTAGGGGGGCCTTTTATAGGCTGAGATCAAATGGGATTTTGAGACTCTTAGTACCTGATCTGGTTAATGCCAGCGTAGGGAAGTGGGAAAGACGTTGCTATTTAATGAATAAATACTGTCAATTTCACTTTCTTTACGCCTGTAAAGAAAGTTTTTTTGTTTTATAGATTTAATAATTGTGGGTAAATACGTATGTTTTATAAATTATTGGAGGGATTTAAATGACTTTTTCACAATCATTACGTAAAGAAGTAGATTCAATTTGGGAAGCTAGTTTTAATCATCCTTTTGTAAAAAAACTTGGAGAGGGAACGTTAGATTTAGCTAGTTTTCGCTATTATGTGCTTCAAGATTCATATTATTTGAGTCATTTTGCTAGAGTACAAGCGTTAGGAGCTGCAAAAGCTCTTGAATTAGAAATAACTGCCCGTATGGCGCACCATGCTCAAAATACGTATGAGGCGGAATTATCATTACATGAGAATTTTGCCAAAAAGCTAGGGATTACAAAAGAAGAAAAAGATCATTTTATCCCTGCGCCAACCGCATATGCGTATACTTCACATATGTATCGAGCTGCGTACGAAGGACATTTAGGGGATATTATTGCAGCAATTTTACCTTGCTACTGGTTATATTATGAAATTGGTGAACGTTTAAAAGTGTGTCAACCTGAAGAGCCAATTTATCAAGAATGGATTTCTGCTTATGGATCTGATTGGTTCCGTACGTTAGTTGAGGAACAGATCGCTCGGTTAGATGCTATAGCTGAGACAGTAACAGAGGCAGATCGTAACCGTATGAAACAGCATTTTATTATTAGTAGTCAATATGAATATTCATTTTGGGAAATGGCTTATACTTTAGAAAAGTGGCCAGTGGATACAGACGTAAAAGATGTAATTGGATAAAGAGTAGAGGTATTGCTATACATAGGTATAGACAATACCTTTTTTTATAGTTTTTTGATGATCAAGAGAAATGAGAAAAGGAAGTAAGAATTATATGGGGGAATTACGGTTATTAACATTTATACATTTTATTGTTTCCTTCCCCACAAAATGGTGGGATTTTTTTAATTCTATTAAAAATAGTAAAAGCTCGTCCAAACTTTTTAAATCTATCTTACATAATATATAGTAATAAATTTGAAAGGAGATGTTAGTATGTCCTATTCTTATGGTGAAAATTGTAAGAGTTACAAAAAGAAATATCATGATTGTCAAAAAAGTAGTAAGTGTTATGACAAATATGATGGATATTATGAAAAATGTGATAAAAAGCATGAGGAAAACCCTTGGGTTCATGTGAAAGTGGATTGTTGTGATGATAAAGGGGAGAAGCTTGTAAGGGCGTCTGCTTTTAGAGCTATAAAAACAGGAAGCCAAAATGTTCCAGCTGATACTTTTGTTAAAGTATTATTCCAAAATGAACAATTTGATTTAGCGAATGAGTATAATCCAGCTACATCAATTTTTATTCCAAAGACAAGAGGCGTTTATTCTGTTATTGGAACGATTGCTTTTATTCCGAATAACATAAACGTAAATTATAGAGCGCGGGTAGAAATTCGTGTTAATGGAAATCCAGCAATTGCAATAGATAATGACTTTTTTGGTCCAATAAACTTTGCCAATGTCGTTGCTGTTTCATCAATCATTCAATTGAATGCAGGGGATTTAGTCGAGATTTTTGCACAAAGTAGCGCAGCTGGAGTTATTTCTAATGTAGAAAACAGTACGCATTTTGAAGCTGCAAGATTTCCGTCTCCAAAAGCATAAGTGATATGAAATTTCATCAGTAATTTTTTCTAAGGACATTCCCTAATTTATATTTGACCTGCATGCATGCAGGTCTTTTTTTCGAGAAAAAGGGGACGTTTCCGGGGATTTCTCAAAATAGAATCAATATACGCTATACCTATACAGTTCTTTGAAAAAAATAATGTGTGGATAACGTATCTATGCGCTCATAATCGATGATCGTAGCCCTTCTTATGTAGGGAAATTGAAACAACAATGGAAGCAAGCTAGTGTTTGGAAAGGACTAACTATTTGTAGTTTAAACAAGCATTAATTAATTATACAAACAAAAAAAGAGCACTTTGTATAGGTGACATGATCGGGCGTGCGTAATGATCAAGATAATTACTTGCCGCATATTTATATGTTTTAAATAAAAGCCCTTTTCGTGTAGATTGTTTTTTTTTTGCGATGAAAATAAGACCTTAGATCAAATCCAGGTCTTAAGTATTTATGAAAGCTTTCTTCGTATGGCGATATTAATCTTCAACACAATTTCTAAATTCAAACAATAACCTAAATAAATGCACAAGGTAGAATCCGAAAATCAGCTTTATAAATATAAATATTTACTAAAATTCTATTTTTTGTGCACATTGCCATTTAGAATATTGTTGCATTTTCTGATATTTCGCTTGATTTGCTGATTTTCAAAAAAATAAACCTCTGTACCTGCCCAAATAAAAACCCAACAGACAATGCTTAATACTCCTGCAACATAGGCATGAGTGCTTGAAAGTTTCAAGAATATTAACCCAACAATAATACCAAGCACAAACAAAACAATAGCCTTTTTGACATTTCTCGCATATGTATATTCCTCTTCGTTCAAGAGGTTAGAAAAAGTGTTAAATGTTGCAGTCTTCAATGACTTTTCGTCAAAATCATTCTGACCTGAAAAAAATATTTCTACTTCTTTTCTTTTGCCACTGTGCAGCTTTGACAAAATAAAATCTTCAAGGTCAGAGCTTAGGTGAACATTATCTGAGCTATAATATCTTGAAAACGGAGTATCAGTTTCATCTAAATAGATATTTATACTTAATTCATCTTTCATATTAACCCTCCTTTAAATCCAATTTACTAGTTGAAAGTCAACCTTTTATCAGTATGGTCAAGATAGCAACAATTCTTACGAAAACAACGTAAATAAAAAAACAGAACAGAATTCTTATTTAAACATAAAAGAGTGATTTCCAATGCGCTCTCTGACCAAAATTAATATTGAAAAAGAATACCAAATGTTATCGTATGTATGCTTCTTAGGTTTGTGTGGATTTAATGCAAAATCTTTATTTTAGAAGGAAGAGAACTAAATGGGAAAATTGATCTATGATTTTGAGTTAATGATACAAGATGGTGATTTGAAAGTAGGAGATAAAATTTATGCTCCTAATGATAGAAAAGCGGAAGTACTATCAATTAAAATTTTGTGTTGGAAAGTAAAGATTAAAGGAAAAGACAAGTTAAAAAGGCTATAATAAAAACACTATTTGAATAAAGGCTAGTGGGCCAGTTTTTAACACTCACTGAAATTAAGAATCATAACATACTTTGTAATAACTTATATGGAAGTGAGTTGAATAATAATGTTTTATTCATATTTTGATACCAGAGCTAGAATGCGTCCGTATGGTACGGCGGGTATTACGTATAGCGGAGCACAAAGTACAATTCAGGCTGTTCAACAAGCGTTACAAGCACAGCAGCAAATGCAACAAGGTATACAGCCGTACTATTCATCTACGGAATATTATTACCCAATGCATTATATTACGCCATACGGAATTTCTTTTGCAACGGTTCCATATGGAACTGTATACAATTTATAAAAATATACGGGAGGATAAATTTAAGTATTTAATTAAGGGAGCAAGCGCAGTGCGTCCTTATAAGAAATGATTCGTGTCTGATGAATTACTATTCAATTAAATGTGTAATTTAGATTAATATAAAAATTTCATTTTAAGGAACTGTTGAGTAGCAATAAAGTTCCTCCACTAAAGGGCCAGATTGTGGAGGAAACAGAAAGAGTAAGAATCCTGATTAAAGATCATTTGTGAAACGTTTTACTTAAACTAAACGTGGCAGGTTACTTTAAAAATATGCTATATTATCAGCTGCATGTCCTATACGAAAAAATCTCCGTAAGCATATATTAATTTAGGTAAAAGCTAGTTTTTTATTTAAAATATGTTTTTAAAAGGGTGATAAAATGCATAATCAAAAAGATCAGGACAGGTGCTTCCAGTGCGACTTTCTCTACATTGGTGATAGCTTCGACGACACTGTGAAGACTTTCGACCCGAAAACAGGGAAGTTCCTTGGCACTTTTGTCGCACCAAATAGTGGAAACTTGCATGGTCCCCGGGGACTTATCTTTAACCATGTGGGCAATCTCCTTGTCACTAACCAGAACGTCGGGCAACCCGAGAATGGCGACGTATTGAAGTTAAATGGGCAAACCGGGGCGTTCCTGGGCGAACTCGTCCGTTCAGCCGAACCAGGCGCTCCGTTGGCACCGCGTGGTATCTTACTCTCCAAACATAATGTCCTGTTTGTGGCGGATTTGGGTGACTTCGACTTCAACACGGGCATAGAAGTGCCTGGAGAAGTGCGGATGTACAATGGTTCCACTGGGATGTTTCTAGGCAATGTCGACCACCCCTGCTTCAACCCATTCCACCCCCGCGGATTGGTCTTCGGTCCTGACGGCTTGCTGTATGTCTCCGTCATTGACTTTTTAGATTCGAATAAAGGTTGGGTGCTGCGCTTCAACCTGAAATCAGGGGGATTCGATGTGTTTATTGTGAGTGATAACAAGAACAAACTCCATCGTCCCGAAGGTTTAGTCTTCGGTCCTGACGGCAACCTCTACGTCACTAGTTTCAAAAAACTTGATGACCCTAATGACACCGACAAAATTCTGATCTTCGATGGTGATACTGGCGAGTTTATCGACAAGATTGACCTCTATGCCCCGGGAAAACCACGTGCTTTCGCACAGGCACTCCTTTTTGGACCGAATGGAAAATTGTTTGTCCCTATTACGGGCCCGTTTGACAATGCTACGGGGGCCCCTACAGGCGAATTTACCGGTTCAGTACGGCGTTATAATGTCCATAGCAAGAAGTTCAAGGAGGTGGTCCCCCCTTATAAAAAGGGCGGACCATTGGGAGTGCCGTGGTACCTGACGTTTGGCAATACGAATCCCGCAACACTAGCTTACCGGTGTAACCGGGAAGAGAACAGCCATCATCATCATCAACCTCATGAGTAAAGTAGTAACGAGAGCAGTAGTTAATATTTGAATATATAAGGAAAGACCGCTTCTAGAGTTTAGAACGGTCTTTTTAAACCTTCTAAAAGGTTAGATTCACAATATCCTATGATTTGTTAAACGATATTCCATATTCAGCGAACGGGTGCTTGTCTTGAATAAGATTTAAGCAATGATCTTCAACAATCGGGAACGATTGTTGAGCAAACACAGGTAGAAAAATGATTAAACTTTTTTATGAAAAATTATTCACTAGCAACAAATAACCCAAGGATTTTGATCAAAATCCTTGGGTTTCTTCTGTTGAAAAATCAATTTTTGTAACATGCTTTTGATCAAAATTTATTACAAACCACTAGCATTCACGGCAAGCTTATGGGTTAATAATTAAGCTACGGCAAAGATAAGCTTCCTTTTGCGGATATTACGTAACCTTTGGCCAGAAAGATGTACAAGTTATGGAATCGTTTGGACCTGTAAAAGATGAAGTCGGGAATCGTTATATGCTTAAATGATAGGGTGCTTTCTATTAGGTATAGAATTTATATAACTATGCTATTTTTTGGTTTTTTGTAAAAATATTGTAAATATTAAATGTAATACACTTGTATATTGTATAATCATAATGTGTAATTACAATGATTCCGAGAGGGGGATGTAAATGATAATTACTTTAAACTTTTAAAAAGGTTGTTTTAATAATGTATTATACAAATAAAATGTTTTTAAAAAATACTCGGTTTAAATTGTTTAGATTAAGCAACGGCTTCTTCTAGTTTTTTGGATGATCAAGACAAATGAAGAAAGGAAGTAATCATTACATGGAAAAATTATCGTTATTAACATTTGAAAATATAGTAGAACCTCTTTTAAACGAAAGTGTATCATTTATATATTTTCCTATTGAATGGCTGGACATTGTAGAAATACATTATAAGACGTTTTTATTAACGAGTAAGTTGAAACGTTTGAATGAAAGATTGTACGATATGTTTTCTGATATATTGTTTATTCAGCATAATCCGTATGTATTAAATGAAGATACACCATGGATTATATCAAAAAAACCGATTAGACAAGAACAACTCGATTATATTTTCCAATGCTGGTATGAAGTCATTCATGATTGGAAACCGAACAAATTAATAGAACCACCAAAATATGAATGGCATAACGATTTAATTTCTAATTTGGCAATTTTACATGATAATGAAACGTATGCTAAGTGGGTACCCGCTTTAATTTCACATATTTTTTGTGAACGACCTGTACAAATGGAAGATAAAATTGAAGAAGAGATCTATTTTTCGCCACTACGATCACAAAATATTTGTGAGGCAATGTCAGAACCGATTAAAGATGAAAAAACACAAGATTTTTTTGCCTATGTATATAGGTTTGAATGTATAACTCGTGCAGGAGAGAATACCCCTTTATTAAATGTTTCAGTAGGTATTCGAAGATTCTATCAAGAATATAATCATCCAGATATTCCTTTGCTTTTGAGACGAAAACGGGGAATGATATTGATTTCTACCCCAGATTCTGCATTAAATAATAAAAAGTTGAGGTTTGTAAAACTGAAAGTACAGCAAGCGACAAACGGTATGAAATGGATTAAGATATTTAGAAATTTAAAAGATGATTTTCATATAGGTGGAGAAGTAGAATTAGACCATATTCTCGAATATCCGAAAGACTATATTATGGGAACAAATATTAAGGTACTACTTCCATATAATGAGAGAATATATAAAGTGCAAGGCACTAAAATAAAGTGTGGTATAAAAGTAGAGGATAGGAAGTATTTATTTAAAGAATTTCAGCAGAAGTTTACTTATTTCACATTACTCCCAGAATGTAAAAAGATAGTAACAAATAATGAAGATGAATTATTTCCTTTAATTGCCCCAAAAGGATTAGAGACTTTAACGTTAGAAGTTTGGTCTGAAAATATATCGATGGAAATAGAACAAGCATTAATGGATAGTGAACTTGTTTTAGCTACAATTGGTGAGTCATCTTATGTATTAAATACAGATTCACCAGTATTGTTAAAGGTAGTGAGATTTAATATTGAAAAGGTGTTGCAAAATCCATATAAAATGCAGTATTGCCAGAAGTATAAGACAAACCTTGTAGATGATGTTACGAAAGCGGTTTATGAAACTGCAGGAGAGCGGTGTGATGCGACATTAGCATTAATCGCAATGAAAAATTGTGATGGGCGAGAGAAAGTTGATCCAAAACAAATTGTTCGAGAAGGATTTGCACGAACAAATCGTATTTCATCATTTATTAATTTATTTATAGGTAAAAGTGTTTCTCGTAAAACAATTGTAGATTGTATTTTTAGTTTATTAGAACAAAAAGGGTTTTTGAAGCGTAGTTGGAATAAAATACATTTACCTTGTACATATGTCAATTTATCAATTGAACGAATTTCGAAAGTTGATTTCTTGCCTATTTTTTCGAAAATACAAGGTAGG
This sequence comes from Bacillus sp. NPDC094064, assembly GCF_050279585.1. Classification (NCBI taxonomy): domain Bacteria; kingdom Bacillati; phylum Bacillota; class Bacilli; order Caryophanales; family Bacillaceae; genus Bacillus; species Bacillus sp. NPDC094064. The sequence continues at coordinate 756,791 of NZ_JBNNUI010000001.1, read as the reverse complement.
GAAATTTTATATAAATTATATGGGAATAAAGAGTGGCAAATGATTGACCAGTTATTATTAAATATAAATAAACATAATGCATTTTTGCCGCAACCATCAAAAAGAAATGATATGGGGGCTCTTTTTAAACAATTTGTTTCCGATACATTAATGGAAATTTTACAACATGCGAAAGAGCGAAATGAACAAGTGTATTTCATTGTAGATGCGGATATGAGAAAATATTGGATAAAAGAGTTGCAAAATGAAAAAATTGACATAAATATTTTACCTGAGATTGTTCCAGCTATGCAAAAGGTTCCAAACTTAAATGTCATAAGAATAAATACAGCTTTTGATGTACCAAGCTATGGTGTGATAGAACATGATGATGTTACGGATGGCACAGGTTTATATGCAGATCAAAAAGGTATGTATTATAGCACTGGTGAATATGCATTAAATGGTCGTGAAATATTGCAGCGGCATATACTTGAAATTTTACCGTTAGGTGTAAAACCTATAGAAAGGGATTACATTGCTAAAATGATACATTACATGTGTTGTAATTCTAGTATGCTCTTGGAAAAGAATGTACATATGACATATTCCGGACATATGGTTAAAGTGATCAAAAGTTACGTTACAGATATAGATGCAAGAGAGTTTAAAGAGTTTGAAGATGAATTAGATGTAGATATAATAAAAATAGAAAAGAAAGATTCCATGATTCTACTATAAATAACGTTAACAAATCCTGTTCGTTATATACCGATCAGGATTTGTCATTTTTTCATGTAAATAATGCTATCCTTTGTCATGTATCGCTTCTTTTAAGTATTTACTTTATGAACATACAGGATTAAGATGTTTTTTAGAAATATAAAAACTATATCATATGAAAAAACGAGTTTTACTAATTTAAAAAATTGAAAGGAATGGGGAATTGTGAAGAAATTAGATGTTCTATTAATGCTACTGAGCGGCCTCTTTCCAATTGCAGGAATTATAAAGCAAATCCCGCTAGAACAATCTTTATATATTGGAGGACTATTATTTTTTACTAGTTTCGGTAGTTATTTTGCGAAAAAGATATATTCACGTATATGTAGCTGGATAGCGTATGCACCATTTATAACACTACTGTTAGTCATTTGGAATCAGGATATATCAACAAGTTCAATCATTTCGAACGCAAAAATTGCCGCTTGTATCGCGTTAATTCCGTGTTTATTCCGTTTTCGTACATATGGACTTACTTTGGGCTTATTCTCATTATGGGCTGCTTTACTATGGGATATAAAAGAAGTACAGTCGTTAGTCATACTTGAACGCATGACAAGTTTAATGACAAGCCATTATGTGTACCTACTACTTCTAATTGGAGGACTTATATTAGGAGGGTTACTTGCGATGTTAATACATCGCAAAGAGAAAGATAATAAAGAGAATACAAATCTATTTCAACAAAAAAAGAAACGCAAAAGGCTATCATTTAAGATCCGTCTTCCAAGATTACCAAAATTAAAAATGAAATTATTTAAGTTTGGGAGAAAGACGTCTAAACGTAAAAATCCAGAAAGAGTCCATGAGCGTAATTACGAAGAACCAGCTGCAACGTATGAAATGACAGAGCAAATAGATCAATATAAAGAAGGGACTGCTCAAGGACAAACAAGGATGGAACGTAGAAGAAATAAGTATAATACGTAATGAAATTTAGTAACCCTTTAATGATTTATCGTTAAATAGATAAATTATTAAGGGTTTTTTATCTTTTTCGGCAATTCATCTCCATCTGATTTGTATTACGGGTGAAGCCCAACAATTCAGGTGGAGATGAATTGCCGTTAGAAGGTAGACTGAACTCTTTTGTTTCGTTCAAAATAATTTTTTGAGGGCGAATAGTTTGGTCTAAGGATAATAGGACGCATTATCGATATAGTGGCAAACGAATCACTCGTGGGCAGTACCAAAGTAAAGCAGGAACATGTATACACGTTGATATTTATGTTGCATTGAATACATTGCAAAAATCAAGAGTTGTAGAATTACATGAAAATCTCAAAGTGAAAACACCGATTCTATTAGAAGTGCAAAAACGTAAGGCTGTTGCTTCACGTATAGTTTAGTGGGTGTGTCAACCATCTATGTGTACTCGACTTGTCGGGGCTTGTTGCACACGCCGGAGTCATCTCGGTAGGGGTAGTTGACTTCTCAGGATTATATGTCATACGTCTAAAAGAGGAATTGATAATATGAACGAGAACTTATTAATTAATTGAATCGCATATGTGAATAATAATAGAAAGAAGATGATAAAGTGAACAAAGAAGAGCTTGTAAAGAAACAATTTGGTAGTAATGCAGAAAAGTATGTGAAAAGTAAAATTCATGCACAAGGACTGGATTTACAATATGTAGTTCAACAAGTTGAAACTCGCCATAATACTCGTCTTCTTGATATTGCTACTGGTGGTGGACATGTTGCAAATATATTAGCACCTATGTTCGAAGAGGTAGTTGCACTTGATTTAACAGAAACGATGTTGGAAAAAGCAAAAGGTTTTATAAAACAAAATGGTCATGAAAATGTGTCTTTTGTAGCTGGAAACGCAGAAGATTTACCATTTGCAGATCATTCTTTTGATACAATTACATGCCGCATTGCAGCACATCATTTTACGAATCCAATGCAATTTATTTTTGAGGTGAATCGTACGTTACAGGATAAAGGGCTATTTATATTAATAGATAATGTCTCACCAGAAAATAATGAATTTGATACTTTCTATAATTTTATAGAAAAGAAACGAGATCCGAGTCATGAACGAGCTTTGAAGAAAACAGAATGGATTACGTTATTGGAAAAAAGCGGTTTGCAAATGCAGTCATGTTTCACCTTTGATAAAAAGTTTGATTTCGACTGGTGGTGTGACATGATGGACGTACCAGTACAAAAGCGTGAAAAGTTAACAGAGTGTATGATGAAAACACCAAATGAAATGAAAGAATACTTTCATATTCAATTTAAAAATCATAAAGTAGAGTCGTTCTATACTGAAATGGCAATGTTTATATGTAAAAAAAGTACAACGTTAAAAAGATAAAGTGAAATTTTAGTCAACGAGGGAGTGCCCACTTATTTCTAATTACTAGTCTTCACCAATCGAGCTACCCGGCAAATAGCAGAATAAATATGTTGCAGTCTTTCCGAAGTACGATATACTTAGTACAGAGAAAATGAGAATTGAGGAATAGTAATAATGATTCGTGTACGTATTGAAGGAAACGAGGAAGAAATGCTTGAATTTATGGAGAAAATGCCGGACATTCCTGGTTTTGAAAAAACACATATGAGAGAACCGAGAAGAGGAAATAATCCAAAATATGATTCCAGTAAAAATGTATTAGCATATTTATCTTATAAAAAGATAGAAGTCGCCAATAAATAGGCGGCTTTTATTATTTTGTGCGGTTTCACCACCTTGTCTTTTTCGCATAATAATGGTAGTAGATTATGCTGAAGAGGGGTGAAGACAGTTAATAAGAAAATAATTTTTTTCGGAGATTTTGGTATTGATGATGCTGTTACTTTAATTTATGCGAATAAAACATGTAAATTAGATATTTTAGGTATTGTTGCAGAGTATGGAAATGTATCGAGGGAAATTGTTACGGAAAATGTATATTTTTTAGAAAGATATTATGCGACAGAAGTGAAAATTATTGAGGGCGCTAGTAGGCCTATGACAGCTGAAGAACCTTTATTTTTCCCTGAAATCCATGGTGATCATGGTTTAGGACCAATAATCCCTCCTGAAATGAGGATTTGTAAAAGGGAAAATTTTTGTGAGTTGATTACATTAATTGAGCCGTGTCCAGAAGAGATTGTTATTGTGGCGACGGGACGTTTGACAACACTTGCAACGTTATTTTTATTGTATCCAAATGTAATGAATCGTATTTCTTCATATTATATAATGGGAGGCGCTTTCCTATTTCCTGGTAATGTTACACCAGTGTCTGAGGCGAATTTTTACGGCGACCCAATTGCGGCGAATATTGTTATGAAGTATGCGCAGAACGCTACTATATATCCGTTAAATGTAACGCAAGAAGCACTTATTACACCTGAAACGGTCGATATTATAGATAAACAAGGAACCGGACAGGCGAAATTAATTAAGCCAATGCTTGATTTTTACTATGATAACTTTTATAAAAAAGAGTATCCGGGTATTGGTGGGAGTCCGATTCACGATTTACTTCCGTTCATTTCATTTATAAATGATGATATTTTTGAATATAAAAAATCCGCAATTTGGATAAATACGACAAATGATGTAACGAGAGGTCAAAGTGTTGCGGATTTTAGGAAAATAGCTGAGCCGACGGTGTTTGATAATAGGCCTGTACAAAAAATTGCGGTTGGTTTTAACTATCCGGCTTTTAAAGAAGAGTTTATGAAGACGATATTGAAGCCGGATTGTCCTTAAGTTTTGTATACACAATCTGATTGATTTTTGAAGAGCGAATAACTTATGAGAAATGAAACATAACTAATGGTAAGCAATTGTTTCTGATTATAATTTTTGTTTCTATATAAAGGAGGCTTTCATATGATTTGGTCTTTAATTGTCGGTGGTATATTAGGATGGTTTGCAAGCTTACTTATTGGAAGGGATGTACCTGGTGGTGTAATTGGTAATATTATTGCTGGTATTGTCGGTTCTTGGCTTGGTACGAAGCTATTTGGTAATTTTGGACCTGTTATAGGTGGATATGCAATTGTCCCAGCTTTAATTGGTGCAATTATTTTGATTTTCATCGTAAGTTTTCTATTTCGGTCAATGCGAAAATGAATACAAGGGACTGCTTGCATTTGTAAGCAGTCCCTTTGAATTATGTTGTTTAATCTGTTATGCTACTGTTATACAATCAGGAGGTGTCAGCATTGAAAACATTTACAGTAAATTTCCATCAAGAAGATAATGCAAAAGCGACAACAGTACATAAACTAAGTGAAGAGGACTTCAATAAAGCAACAGAAAAAGGTACTCGTCATCTATTTGATTTAGATACAAACGTTGGCTTCTTTGTATTCTTTGACGCAGAAGATGCAGAAGGAAATGATCAATACTTAATGTTACAATATGAAGGAGATCATGAAGAGCCTAGTGCTTGCTACGGATTTGATTTAAAACTATACTATCAATTTTTAGCACTATACTTAAACGATCTTGAATTCCATGGCGAGACAGATGAAGAAGAGGAAGAGTATGGTCCGATTCATCATTTAGCGCATTTACTTTATCATATCGTTGAAGATGGTAAATCAATCGAAGTGTAATATACATATTTGAAGCTGTCCTTAATTAGGACAGCTTTTTAATTATAGGATATGGGACATGTAGATTGCAGGATAAACAAGGGGAGCTTACGATGGCTTGTTTATTTCTTCCATATTCCTATGGCAATACATCTGTTCTAATGAGCGTAAGTAAATGTATGGAGGCTAATTCAATGCTTGTAGATGTAAAACACTTTATTAAAGCAGCAGGCTTAACATGTATAACGACACTGAGTGGAGATAATACATTTGCTCATAATTTTGAAACTGTAAAAAGTACAATTACTACATATGTAAAAAAATTAACATTTATCTCTTAGTTTTACTTTTATAAGGTATCTACATATATTATTTTGAAAAGAATCTGTTTTACTTCAGGTTTTTTTTATTTGGTATAAAGTCTGTTGTTTTTTGGCATTTACATATGCTTTTTGTGACATATTTTATTTCATGCAATAGAAGAAGGATATAGCAGGTAAGAAGAGAAGGTGTATATAAGGAAAGTATAAACAGCAAAATCTCAATTTATTTGAAATCGATGCAAGGTAAAAATAATGTTATAGAATGTTTATGAATAGGAGGTAGAAAAGTATGAAAGTATATTTGAGAGTACTGAAATTTTTTCTAACTTTAACATGTGTAATAACATTGATTGCTTGTGCGAATACCGAGGAAAAGAAACAAACAAATTCAACATCTGAAAATGATATGCCTGAAACGGGTAACAAGAATGAGGATACTGCATCGAAAAAAGAATCAACGGAAAAACCAAAAAATCAAGATTCAACAAAACCTTCAGCAGATTCGAATTCGAAAAATACAACACTTAATCAAAAATCAATTAACCATGTTAAAGAGTTATTTGAGCAAGCAAAAGAAGGGAAAGTACCTAACGTACCATACGCAGCACATACAGGTGACATCGAGGAAATTGAAAAAGCGTGGGGAAAAGCAGATAAAACAGAGCAAGCGGGGAACGGAATGTACGCAACTTTTACAAATAAAAATGTTGCATTCGGCTTTAATAAAGGATCACAAGTTTTTGATGTTCGTTCTTACCATGCTGAGCTTAAGTTAATTACGTTACAAGAAATCGAAAAAGCTTTAGGAAAACCGTCATCGGTTAAAGTAAATGGGAATGATAAAATATATGTCTATAAAGTAAACGACCAATTTGAATTAAAGTTCATTATTCCAAATTCAACTGGTAAAGTACATCATATTTCGGTTTTCTCACCGGAGGATAGTATGAATAAAATGGCAGGTTAAAAGAAAGAGCTGTTCCTATAGGGATAGCTCTTTTACTTTTGTTCGCTCTAATGACTGAACGAAAACTGCTTGAATAATTCCACCAATAACTAAGAAGAAGGCACAAATATAAAATAGAGTACTACCACTAAATATGCTTACTAATAGTGCTCCTACAAACGGTCCGCAAGTTCTTGAAATATCCCAGTGTATACCGTAAATCGAAAAATACAATCCGCGTCTATGACTTGGAGCAATTTGTGAAACGAATCGAAGCAAGTGGTTTAAAGCAATACTTTCCCCCATTACTAAAAAGAGTAATGTAAAGAATAATGACCATATAGTTGTAGAATAACCGTATCCAAGCGCAGCTAATGTATAGCAAGTATAGGAAATGATAATGATTTTAGACATTGAAAATCGTTCAGACCATTTTACAAGAAAGATTTGGAGAATGACTTCCATAACAGCTTTACAAGTCGAGATAAATACAAGTACGAATAGAAAATTTGGAAATACACTTTCGGCATATATTCGATAATTCGATTCGGTTTGAGCGTAGAAAAAACTAATAGGAAGTGTCGAAACCATAAGTCCAAATACAGCATAATGTTTTGAAATAAATTGTTTTGGTGAATATGCTTCTTTCGTTGTTTTGATGTTTTTCATAAGTGGCGCTGTTTCAGGAAGCTGCGTCCAAACAAGTACGGCATATAGCGTAAGGACTACACCTTGCAGTACAAATAAATATTCAGGGTGACTATTATAGAAAAAGGCGCCAATTAATGGGCCGATTACAGACCCAATCGCTCCCATCGTTTGCAAAACAGCAAATATTTCAGCCTGTTGTTCTTTCTTTGTTAAGTCAGCGATTTGAGCTCGCTGTGCTGGAATATATAAGGAGCGTCCAATACCATTTAAGATATAAAGTAAGGCGAAAAATACGACTGATTCAGCAAAAACGAATCCACTTATGGCAAAAGCTTGTAAAAGTAACCCGATTAACATGATTTTCTTTCGGCCGTATTTATCTGTTACGCCACCAGCAATTAATGTAAACACAATATCAGATAGTGGCTGTAATCCGAAAAGAAGCATCGTTACGATGATATTTCCATGTAACGCTTTATTAACGTGAACAATAAAAATGATGGCTAGCATCGCTTCTGTCGTTCGGACTAATAATTCACCAAAAAATCGAATGAGAATGGGCTTGTTATAACGTTTTATTAGTTGATTCATTTCTATATCCTCCTCTCTATATTGAAATGATAAGATGGAAGCAAGAAATGAAAAAGTGTAGAATGAAAGTGGAAGATTTTTCATCTTTTAGGGGGCGTTTTATGACGGTTTTGGAGCAATATATGCACCTATGGCTTCAGTATGGAAAAGGACGATCAGAGGGGGAACAAGTAGAAATAACAATACAAAATATATCTGAAACATTATTTTGTACGGAGAGAAATAGTAAACTAATCATAAAGAAATTGGAAGACTTACATTGGATTATGTGGTTTCCTGGCAGAGGAAGAGGAAATCGTTCGAAATTGTCATTTGAAAAACATCCACTATTTTTAATTTTAGAACGAGGGAAAGAAATAACGAGACAAGGGGATGTAAAAAGCGGAAATGCATTTATTGAAAGGTATAGCTCGTATTTTCCATCGCTTCAAACACAGTTTCAAACGTGGATCGATTCGATATTTGGTTATCAAGTTGAAAGGACATCTTATGGGAGAAGAGATGTGCTTCGTTTGCAAGTACAAATGAATCTAGATATCGCATTAGATCCTGTCTACGCTACAATGCGTTCGGAGTGTCATATGGTAAAACATATATTCGACACACTCGTGTATGTAGACGGTAATACAAACATTATAGAACCAAGACTTGCATTTCACTGGGAATATAATGATGTTGAAAAGGTATGGACGTTTTATTTACGAAAAGGAGTCTACTTTCATAATGGAAAACAACTTACTGCACATGAAGTTGTATACTCACTGAATCGATTTCAGAAAGCTGAAAACAATCCACATGCATGGATGTTACAACACGTTGCAAGTGTCCGTTCAGTAGATGATTATATTATAGAAATTCAATTACATATGGAAAATAGTATGTTTTTACATATGCTAAGTACAGAACAGTGTTCTATCGTAAATGAAGATGAAGCAGGAAATTTAATTGGGACAGGGCCTTTTAGGTTATATAAAAGGAATGAAAATCTCTTTATACTAGAAGCTCATCATTTATATTTTCGAGAAAGGCCTTTTCTAGATCGCGTTGAATTATGGAATGTAAAGCAAAGTGTCAATACATATGATGTTTTAGTAAAGGCGCAGTATAAAGATAGAGAGAAACATAATAAAGACCTGTCTCGACTTGAGTCGAATGTAACATATATAACATGTAATCAAGTGAAAGAGGGACCAATGCAAGATGAGTTATTCCGGAAAGCGTTATATAAAATCATTCATGGCAATCCAATCGTTCAACAACTCGGCGGAGAACGTGGAGAAGTGGCAAAGGAGCTACTATTAGCAAATGGCAGTGTAATAGAGAGTGAAGAAGATATAAAAGGTTTAATTAAGAGAAGTATTTACCGTAATGAAGTACTACAACTCTATACATTTAAAGGACGGGACCATGTTGAAGATGCACATTGGATACAAAAAGAGTGTGCAAAATATGGCGTAAATATTGAAGTCAATTTTCTAGAAACAGAAGAGTTATTGCACATAAATATAATACAAAAAGCTGATATGATGCATGATAGCGCAACGATTAGTGAACGGTTAGAAGATAGTCTGCTGTACATGTTTCTTACAAAAAACAGTTTCGTTCATCAGCATAGTAATATAAATTTTAATGAAGAATTACAGCTGTATTTTACCGAAAATCAATTAGAGAAACGGGTCACATTGTTGCGCGACATTGAGGACACATTGTTACGTAGAATTCATATTGTTCCGTTATATCGCAACAAACAAGAGGTAAGTTCTCACGAAAAAGTACAAAATATAATAATTAATTCACAAGGGTGGATTGATTATTATAAAATATGGTTTAAACCTTGATGAATAAAGGTTCTTATGCATTTTCATGAAATGTACAAGAGCCTTTTTTCTGTGTAAAACAGGTTTGGTTTACACATTGTTACGCTAAATGTAGTAAAAGTTTATTTACAGCGTAACAGTGTTATGTTACATTGTTGTTAGGAAGGAGTGTTATACAGTTGAGTACAGATTTAATTTCAAAAAAAGATTTATTAGAGCTTACTGGTATTTCATATGGACAGTTATATAGGTGGAAGAGAAAAAATTTAATTCCGGAAGATTGGTTTGTACGGAAATCAACATTCACTGGTCAGGAGACATTTTTTCCGAAAGAAAAGATTTTAGAGCGTATTGATAAAATCCAAACGATGAAAGAGGATTTATCACTAGATGAATTAGCGAATATGTTTTCACCAAGTGTAACAGAGATTCTTTTAACGAAAGAAGATCTCATTCATAAAGGGATTACATCAGAATCTGTTTTACAGTTTTTCATAGAGCAAACGAACAAAACGGAAGATTTTCAATTTGTAGATATTCTTTATGTGTATATGTTAGAAGAACTATTGCAATCGGGAGAAGTTAGTTTAGAAGAAGGAAAAATGGTTCTGCAAGTTTTACGAGAAAATTATGAAGCGATTAAGCATAAAAATTGTGACTTAGTTATGATCCGAAAAATGGGGATTTCTACATGCTTATTAGTATCAAATGTTGAAGATTTGATTTTTGAAAGGGGAACGAAGATTGTTTTACGTGAAGCAATTATGAAGTATACAGAAGCATTAAAAACTAAACTATTGTAGTGGAGGAGAAATAATGCGTACAGAAAATTTAATTATAAACGGCTATGGTACATCGAATGGTGGTGGGTTTTATAAAGTACAACTAAATGGAAAAGGGACTGTGAATGGAAATGTTGAATGTGAGCAATTTGAATGTAACGGTTACGGTGCAGTTACTGGCGATTTGAAAAGTAGTAGTGCACGAATTAGCGGATCTGGTAAAGTCGATGGCACAGTTCATGCTGAAACGATGCGAATTGATGGAAAAGCAACAATTACGCAAAATGTAAAGGCAAACAGTTTGAAAATTGCAGGAAAAGGTACGATAGGTGGAAATGTCACTGGTGAAGAATTTAAAGTCAATGGTCAAGCAACAATTGACGGTAATTGTGAAGTGGATACTTTCTCTTCAGAAGGACAATTTACAATTGGCGGATTATTAAGCGCTGATGAAATAAATATTAATATTCACGGTACATGTCGAGCGAAAGAAATTGGTGGTCAAACGATTAAAGTAAGACATAGATCAGGTACATTAAGTAGGCTGTTTAAAACAGTATTTGGTTTGCAGTTAGAAGCGGAACTATTAGAAGGTGACAATATCGATATTGATTATGCTCACATAAAAACGGTAAGAGGAAACAATGTTACAGTAGGACCGAACTGTGAGATTGAACTCATAGAATATACCGGTGTTCTTACTGTTGATAAAAGTGCAAATGTAAAAGAAATTAAGCAGGTATAAAGGAAGGGAGAAATCAGTATGGAACATCAACATAGTCTTACAGTGAATGGTTCTGGTAGTTCGGCAGGCGGAGATTATAATAAAGTGAAGATTCGCGGCGAAGGAACAATTTCTAACGATATGAGTTGTAATGACTTTAAAACGTACGGCACAAGTGATGTACGCGGTAATATGAAAGTTAAAAATTATGTTGTGTATGGAGATAGTGAAGTACAAGGAAATGTAAATGCGGATTATGTAAAAGTATACGGTAATACACAAATAAATGGTGATGCTCATATTGAAAAAACAAAAGTTAGAGGTATGATTGAAGTGAAAGGAAAGCTTTCAGGTGATTTCGTAGATGTGAAAGGTGCTTTAAATGTGAAGGGAGATATTGAAGTAGAGGAACTATCACTAACTGGTGGTCTTGAAAGTGATGGATTACTTAATGCTGAAAATATTGAAATTTCACTTCGTTATGAAGGAAGTAAAGTAAGAGAAATCGGTGGTAAAAAGATTACCGTTCGTAAAAAAGCACGATTCGTTCCATTTATAAGTCATGCTGGAAGCCTTCAAACATCGATTATTGAAGGAGATGATATTTATTTAGAACATACTATTGCTGAAGTAGTAAGAGGAAACAACGTTATAATTGGTCCTGGATGTGAAATTAGTGTTGTAGAATATCATACTAGTTTTAATCAGAAAGGTAACGCAGTCGTAAAAGAACATAAACAAATATAAGTAATGCGAGGGAGAATACGAGATATGGTTGAGAAGAATAATAAGCTCGGCTTTGTTGTGGCGGGTTTATTGCTAGGTATTTTAATGGCATCAATGGATAATACCATTGTCGTAACAGCGATGGGAACAATAGTTGGTGACTTAGGAGGCCTTGAAAACTTTGTATGGGTCGTTTCTGCCTATATGGTTGCAGAAATGGCAGGTATGCCGATTTTCGGTAAACTATCAGATATGTATGGTAGAAAGAGATTCTTTATTTTTGGTTTAATCGTCTTTATGATTGGTTCGGCACTTTGTGGCACTGCTGAAAATATTACACAGTTAGGTATTTATCGTGCTATTCAAGGTATTGGCGGCGGGGCATTAGTACCGATCGCTTTTACAATCGTTTTTGATATTTTCCCTCCTGAAAAGCGTGGGAAAATGGGCGGGTTATTCGGAGCAGTATTTGGCTTATCGAGTATTTTTGGGCCACTACTAGGCGCATATATTACAGATTACATTAGTTGGCACTGGGTATTTTACATTAACTTACCACTTGGTATTTTAGCACTTATTTTTATTACATTCTTTTATAAAGAGTCACGAGTTCATAGAAAGCAAAAAATTGATTGGTTTGGCGCAATTACTTTAGTTGGTGCAGTAATTTGTTTAATGTTCGCCTTAGAGTTAGGTGGTCAAAAATATGATTGGGATTCTAGCTTTATTTTAAGTTTATTTGGTGGATTTTCTATTTTAATAATCGCATTTATTGTTATTGAGCGAAAAGTCGAAGAGCCAATCATTTCATTTGAAATGTTTAAACAACGCTTATTTGGAATGAGTACAATTATTGCCTTATGTTACGGTGCTGCGTTTATGTCAGCAACTGTATACATACCGCTATTTATTCAAGGTGTATACGGTGGTACCGCAACAAACTCCGGATTATTACTTTTACCGATGATGTTAGGGTCAGTTGTAACAGCTCAATTAGGCGGATTTTTAACGACAAAGCTTAGCTACCGAAACATTATGATTATTTCTGCAGTTATTATGCTAATTGGATTATTCTTATTAAGTACGTTAACCCCAGAAACAAGCCGTGTATTATTAACTATGTACATGATTATAATTGGTTTTGGAGTCGGATTCTCCTTCTCTGTGCTAAGTATGGCAGCTATTCATAACTTTGGTATGGAACAGCGCGGATCTGCGACTTCAACGAGTAATTTCATTCGTTCATTAGGAATGACACTTGGTATTACAATCTTTGGAATGATCCAAAGAACAGGTTTCCAAGATCAATTAGAGGAAGCTTTTAAAGGGATGAGCGGAGGAATGAATACAAATGCATTAGGAGATTCAAGAGCCATTCTATCAGAATCGGCAAGATCTCAAATTCCTCCGCAAATATTAGATAAAATTATTGAAGCTCTTTCTAGTTCAATCGTTCAAACGTTCATGTGGGCATTAGTACCAGCTGGTTTAGCATTCATATTCATTTTCTTTATGGGAAATGAGCGCATGGTAATTAAGAAACAACAAATGAATAAAAAGAGTGAAACATCAAAAGCGTAATGAAAAAGCTCCTTTCAAAGTTGAAAGGAGCTTTTTCGTATGTACGGCGTTAAATTAGCCTTCGATAATTTCGTATTCTTCGTCTGCTAATAATAAAATTTGTGTTTTCTTACCTTTGTTTTGAACTTCGATTACATCGTATGTACCTAAGTCTCTTACTTTGCTTTGAGAAGCGTTAACCATAACTTCAATAGAATCAATTAAGATATCTTCTTCAATATATGATTCAGGTAATGCCATATCTTCAGTATCTAATACACATGCGTATAGATTTTGTAAGTTTTCAGCAGTTGGGTTTTGTTCCTCAACATCAATGATGTTTTTTACTGCTTCCATATTTTCTTCTTTTGCTTGGTATACTTTAATTTTAGCCATTGTTTTAATCTCCTTTATAACGTAATCGTAGAGGCTACACATCATCCCGCGCTAACGAGCAGTAACTCCCACCCAAAGGTGAAGAAGCGAATGATGAGAAGCGTGGCAGATAACTGCCTGTAAGAGCTCGATTGGTTCAACTAACCATTAGTGGGGGAAATCTTCCCGCTAATGAAAGTTTCACTTTATTATAACGTTTTTTTCATGAAAGATGAAATTGTTATATGTATTTATAGGAAAATTTATGTGTTATTACGCATTATTGACGTAATTTCATTATTAATGTGATGAGTAGGTAACTATATTCCTACGTTAAAGTTATATTGTCCAAGCTTTTCTTATATTCCGCTCATATTATATGTATTAGATAAAAACAAATAGGGAAGGGATGGAGTGTAAGTGGATTGTGAGCCGAAACGTAATTATAGATGTCGCAAGAATAGAATTTGTGAATTTTTACGAAGTTTAGAACCTTTTACAAAGGTTGAAAGTGTCGTAATAGCTGGAAACGAAATTGTTGTATCTTATTTTCTCTCATTTAATAATATGAAAGGCATCGTATCATTCGTACAAGAGGACAATGATGTTATCTTTGTAGATTGTTCAAAGATTGATGCAATTCGAATAGGAAAAGTGTGTAGTTGTAAAACGAAAGTTAAATTTATTGAAGAGGATTTTAGTCTACTTGGAAATGTTTGTCCACAATGTTTAACGGAGGGAAGTACACTCTTTTTTGACTTTCACAATCCAGAATTGAATGTATCTCTACAAGCAAAAACAATTGATGCGCCTAGTTGTACTAAATTTACAGATGAAAATGGCAATGCAGTGAAGCAGGTTACAATAGTTGGGGAAGCGGTTGTTTCTAAAGATTTTGTGCAAGTACCTGAACTGTTAGATTTTCGATTAGTTTTATCGAATACAGCTGCGAATCCTTTGAAGTTTGGAGTACTGTTCATTAATTTCCCTGATGTTACGTTTATTATTCTTTTCGCATCAAGGGGATATCTCAACATTTCGAACTGTTTAAAAATAGAAAGTGGGACTGGTAATGTTGAGATTGAAGAGATGAAAAAAATGATAATTGATGATCATACTTTGTATAAGTCAATTATTAAGTTGACTAAAATATATACAAATGGTGCCACAGAATCCTTTACTTCTAAGAAGGAAATATAACGTATTTATAATTGATTAATCCTCTTGCAAGATAGTGAGAGTTTTTATATATATGAATTGAATTGTATTAACGAAAAAATTGCTTTGTTAATATGAATGTTAGTAAAGCAAATAAGAAAAGGGCTATTGAAGTAGCCCTTTTTTACTATGCAAATAGTTGTGAGTAACTTTTTTTAAGATTAATTAATAATTGTGTTATTTACTAAATTCTTTTTGAGCTCCCATGTAGCTTCCGATGATATTTTGATAACTTGGAAGGTGCTTAGCAAGTAAAGCTCCAAAGCCTTCAACATCATTTCGCCAGTCACGCTGTAATTCAGCTGCAACGCTAAACCAGTTCATGAGTTGAACTCCCCCATGGGCCATACGCATAAGAGCGGCATTAGCGACTTGTTTATTAAAAGTTCCAGATGCATCAGTTGCCACAAATACTTCATATCCTGCATTTACAGCAGATAGCGCTGGGAATGCAACACAAACATCAGTAACGACGCCTGCGATAATTAGCTGTTTTTTACCTGTTGCTTCAATAGCTTTTACAAATTCATCATTGTCCCATGCGTTTATTTGTCCAGGACGCGCTATTTTAGGCGCATTTGGAAAAAGTTCAATTAATTCTTGCATAAGTGGGCCATTTGGGCCATCTTCAAAGCTAGTTGTTAAAATAACCGGTAAATCAAAAAACTTAGCGGTATTTGCAAGAGCTAAAACATTATTTTTGAACTCATCAGCTCCATAGTCACGCACTAGGCTAGAAATTAGACCAGTTTGATGATCCACAAGAAGAACAGCGGCATCACTTTTTGAAAGACGAGAATAGAAATCAGACATTTTATAATCCCCCTTAAAAAGTTTATTTACAAATTAATCTTACAGTTATTTAGATGGGTTTGGTATACGTGAAAAAGTTTTTCAATAAATTGGTTTTATTTAGATATAAAGATGTGTATTTTGAAATTGCAAAAGTGAATTTTACTTTTTTGATTAGATGTTATAATAATTTTATATTTATGAATATTTTGTAATTATATGGAATTTAGTAGACGTTTGCATATTTGTAGAATAAAAGGGCTTATGAAAAAAGTAGAGGTACATGGATTCTAATGAAAGCAGGAATGTAAATGATATATGAAGCGAATATGTATACAAGAGAAAAACTAGTTACTATGTTCGAAGATTTCAATAACGTTGTTTTACTGTCTTATTTACAGGGACATATGGGGACCGCTTGGGTAAATAATCTTGAAAATCCAACAGTAGCGCAAGTTACGATAGGGATTTTCACATTTTATGCTGGGGATTCAAATGCGAAAGAAACAGAAGAATTAGTACGTAACATTCCTGATAGAATGTTAGTAATCGTAAATAGTGAAGATTGGAAAAAGCGTTTAGAAACATTTTACGGAAGAAAAATAGATAAGTTTTTACGCTATAAATTCAAACGTAATGCTGAAGTTTTTAATCGTTCAAAATTACAATCTTTTATATCAGTGCTTCCAAAAGGATACGAGTTAAGAAGAATAGATGAAGATATCGTAAATAACCCTACATTACATAAAGCCTCTGAAGATTTTACAAGTCAATTTCAATCAGTTGAAGATTATATAAACCGAGGTATAGGGTATTGTATTTTGTATAAAGGAGAAGTTGTATGCGGTGCATCATCATATATCATTTATGATGATGGAATTGAGATTGAAGTTGCGACTGATCAAAATCATAGAAGAAAAGGTTTGGCGACTGTAGTAAGTGCGGCGTTAATATTGGATTGTTTAGAAAAGGGTAAATATCCAAACTGGGATGCAGCGAATACTACATCTGCCAAATTAGCAGAAAAGCTAGGATATATTTTTGACAGGGCCTATGATACTTATTTTGTGGATAATAGGTAAATGAACGGGGATTGATACGAATTGAACAACACAAAAAAGCTAATAAATCCTATTAAATTAATATTAATTAATCCTTTTTTAAAATGACAAATTGGGTATAAAAACTGACTTGAAAAAGTCGGTTTTTATTTTTTAACAATAAGGTAAGGTGCTTCCAATATTAATTTGCTGGTTCATGAATATTATGAAATGAAGAAATTAACAAAATTAATTTTATCTGTTTTAATAAATTTAAGAATAGAATTTTGAAAGTTTCTTCGGAAATATTGTTATCTTTTTAACTATTGAACTTACTCAACATATTATGGTATTTTTCCGCGATTCTAGTTAAGAAATTTCATTTTTAATAGGTAAATATTCATAAAAACTAGGTATATTAAGCTGGGTGTATTTGATTATTAAAGAGAGAACACTCTTTATATTTGCAAATGATAAAAGTGACTATGATACAAGCCCGCGCATTAATAGAAAAAGTACATATACAGTAAAGAGAGTTAAAAAGCTCTAAATTCTTTTATAAAGGAGATTATAAAATATGAGTGAACAATGCCCAATTAATGTACCATGTCAAGTAGAAGGACAAACTCAAACACCATTAAGTGATGCAGCTGCAACACCAATTCTTACTCCAGGAGCGCCAATTGTAAAAATACCAGTTGTATTAGCAGAAAGAACAATTCAAATTGTTGTAGAATCTGATATTTCATTAGATCCTCCAGCAGTGGAAATTAAACGTATTTTAAAAAATGTATTTTTAACACAATGCAAGTTAGTTCCTGTAGCATTTACTCCAGTACCAGGTACAAATTTCCGCCGAGTTACAAGAGCAAAATTATTTGTACAAGGATATATTCGTAAAAATATTGAATATGCAAATGATGAGTGTAATGGAGTGCTATATGACCGCGTTGCTAATGTTCCATTTTCTGGTTTTGCGGATTTAATGGAAGCTGATTTTCTATCACTAGCTTTAGTAGCTGCTTCCTCAGATACTACTTCTCACTTTATTAATCCTAAAAATGGTGATCTACCACGTTTAGACAAATACTTCTTCGAAAATACAGTTTTTTATAATGAACAACCGTATTGCGAATTAGTAAGCGCTCAATTTTTCGAGTTAGACTTTTCCCCTTGTCCAACAGAATTAAACGAGCCATTTGGTACTCTTCGTGAAAAAATTGTACTAGACCTTACTTTAAAAGTGTTGCAAGTACAACAAGTACAAGTATAAAAATAAAAAAGGCATTGTCTTTAATAAAAAGACAATGTCTTTTTTATTATTATAAAACATATATAATGATGAAATACTCGTGTACCAAAAGCATATTCTTATGAATTTCATCAGATGGGGGGGATGGTGATGAATAAGCCATGGGTTGGTAAGGAAATATGGAACAAAGTTTACAAAGGGAAAATACTGAATGGTCAAGATGATTCGGGCGAAATAAGAAAAAAAGGGGGGATTGAAGAAATTGAATCAAAAAAAGAAGACGTAGTAATTGAACCAGAGAGAGAAGAAATGACAATTGAATCAAAGAAAGAAAGAGAAGAAACTGGATCAGTAAAAGAAGATAAAGAGGTTAGATTAGAGGAAGAGGAAATAGCGATTGAATCAAAGAAAGAAAGTAAAGAAATTGGAGTAGAGAAAAAAAGTATAGATTCAGGATCAAAAATAGAGACTTCAGTGCGTTCAATAGTAGTAAAAACTCCATTTTCTATTATTTCGGATGTGACTAGTTTTATAAAATTCCCTAATATAAATGTGAAAACTCAAGAAGCGTTTCTATTTCGTAATGAACAAAATGTAGGCGGGCGTGAGCTGGATGCTAAGTTATTAACTACAGTGCAACATTATCATGGAGAAGTTAATTGTAATTTAATTTCTTCAAATCTTTATGAAAAGAGAGTGCTTTTAGAACTTCCTAATAAAAAAGTAAAAGGGAATATGGAGGAGAATTGGGTAGATGCATCTTCGTGGATTCCTATCCACGGTATAATATTAGAGAAGGAAGATGAGGCAGACGTAAATAATTATATAACTGCGAAACTACCAATAGAAATAGGGAGATATAAAGGTGAAATTAGTTTGCAAGAAAAAGTGGAATTTAAAGAAAAAGTTACAGGGATAAAAGAGGTGTCACAGGAAATTATTTTAACAAAAAAAGAATTCTTATTGCCTAAAATAATAAAGGAAGGAAATAATCCATCTAAAATTGAAAAAGGGAGTTTACTTGTAGAAGGTTATATTTTTCAATGTATAGAATTTATATCAGAGCGCAGTACATTTCATGATAATGCGTATCAGCTAATACAAAATATTGTATTGGAATTAACAGTACAATTATTACAAGAACAGGAAGCTTGGGTGCGGATTAAATAAATGATCATATCTCCATAAATTAGCTAATAATATCTTCAGGAGTATGTAATAGTGAAACTTAAAAATAATGCTAGCAAGTTTGTAAACGAGCTAGCAAATAAGGGATGGGAAAAAATCCAAAATACAACTGATGGGTTGATTGAAAAAATTATGCAATTATACGATAGATAAAACGGATAAATATTCGTTAAAACATGATGTGTATTAGAAGGTATATCCCCTACAAGTAAAGAAAACTCACAACTTAAATAGTAATACATGTTTATCGTAAGTTTTTAAACACCAATTATATTTTTTTAGAATAACTGGATGGACAACCTCTTGTGTAGTATCTATTTCAGTAAAACCATATTTTTTATAAAAGTTTTTTAATTCCTCGAAAGGGAGACAGAATACATTTTGAATATGTGATTCCTGCGCTGTTTGCACTAAAAATGAAACGAGTGCTTCTGCTAATTGTAACCCTCTAAATTTAGGAGCGATGAAAATACCACCCATTTCCATAGTCTCTCCGTCAATTTGGACTAAACGACCTACACCTGCATACTCACCCTTACATGTAATAATCGCAACTTTATCCCGCTTTAAATCACTTGGTGCAAATCCTACAGATGCATATTGATTATTAATCCATTCTAAATCTTGAATGGTGGCTAGTTGTATACCCATATGCCTCCCCTTTCGGAAAAGTATTAATGTTCTCATTATATATAGCTCAATAACTGGTGAAAAGAGGATAAATCGAAATGATTTTTCTCTGTGGTTCAAGTTTTGAAGAATAGTGCATACAATATAAAGTCTTTCCCTTTCTTCATTTATGTTTTACGTATATAATTTAAAAGTACTATTATTTATTATTATTTTTTTATATTTTAACAGAATAGAGGTTTAAAAATGGGTGTTAAAATCATTACGGATAGTGCGGCGGATTTACCGGTAGAATTGCTGCGGGCATATGATATTGATTTAATTCCACTCCGTGTATATGATGAAGCAGAAACAGAGTATTTAGATGGAGTTACATTAAATTCAGTTACATTATTGCAAAACATGAAAGAAGGCGCGGCTTACAGAACGTCATTGCCTTCACTTGAAACATTCCAAGAAAAATTTGTTTCTTATGCAAAAGAAGGTAATCCTTGTATATATTTAGCTTTCTCATCTGAACTATCAGGTACATATCAATCGTCAGTTCTTATTAAAGAAGAAGTGAAAGAAACATACGCTAACTTAGATTTAGAAATTATCGATACGAAATGCGCTTCACTAGGTCAAGGGCTTGTCGTATTAGAGGCTGCTAAAATGGCAAAAGAAGGCGCAACAAAAGAAGATATCTTAAACCGTGTCGCTTTTCTAATGAAGCATATGGAACACATCTTCACTGTAGCTGACTTACAGTACCTTGTTAGAGGCGGGCGCTTAAGTAAAGTAGCAGGTTTTATCGGCGGTTTATTAAACATTAAGCCGATATTAAACGTGGAAGAAGGAAAACTTGTACCACTTGAAAAGGTAAGAGGGAAAAAGAAAGTACTTGGCCGAATTGTAGATATTATGGAAGAGCGTGGAAAAGACCTTAAAGGTCAAACAATTGGTATAACACACGGTGATGACTTAGAAACAGCTGAAGCGTTAAAAGAGTTAATTACTGAAAGATTTGGCTGTGAAGTATTTATTGTAAATACAATCGGAGCAGCAATCGGGGCACATACAGGACCTGGTGTTATAACATTGTTCTTCTTAAATAAAGTAGGGTAAAGGATTGATCTTTTGATCAATCCTTTTTGTTTATTGTTATAATGCTAAGAAAATTATTATTTCGTTTGTGATTAAGTCTAAGTACGTATTTAATCTAAAAAACAGAATTCAATCCGATAACAACAGTAGCGTCCAATTTCTCGTCTCTAGCCACTTTCGTAGTGAGGCCAGCACGAGTGAAAATTTCAAATGTCTGAGGTGCCTGTATTTCACTCGTCTCTATCAAAAGATGTCCTCCTGGTGCTAGCCAGAGAACCGCTTCATCTACTACTCTTCGCTGAATATCAAGTCCATCCACTCCGCCGTCAAGCGCCAACTTTGATTCATATAGGCGAGCCTCCTGTGGAAGCAGTTTGATAGCTTCAGTAGGAACGTAAGGTACATTCGCAACTAAGGTGTTCACATGACCTTTAAGTGAAAGGGGAAGAGATTTATACAAATCACCTTCAAAAACATGGCCACCGAAATCCATTACGTTGCGTCCAGCGCATTGTACTGCGATAGGGTCAATGTCAACAGAATATAATTCAACCCGTCCTAAAGCTGCCGACAGTGCGACACCTACAGCACCTGATCCGCAACATAAGTCAACAATGACATCATTGGAGCATGACAGGGCTTCAGCTTGGTGAACAAGGAATTTGGTACGTTGGCGCGGTACGAAAACACCTCGGTCCACTTCTATCCTCACACCACAGAAATCTGCATATCCAACAACATATTCTAGAGGTAAACCATCAACTCGCATTTTCACCATTTTCTTAAGGTCATCAGGAGTTCGTGCCTCTGAGATAAGGAAACGAGCCTCTTCTGCTGCGAAAACACAACCAGCGCTCTGAAGCTGTTTAATTATACATTTTTCCATTTTATCGTCTAATAAGAAATTAAATTGTTTTCCTATTTATCTCACCACTTTTGATAAGGTTATTTATAATCCTGTATTCGTTAAAGAGTGAAGATATCCTTCTGTTGTGGTTGGAGTTAAATTAATAAAGAATAGGCTAGGTGAAATTTTTTCTATTATTGCGTTTACATGTTGTGAAGCGGTTTACCCTTTTATTGGAGGAGTAATACTTATTCCAATAGCAGTAGATTTAGTGCTTTAATGCTACTTACATTCGAAAAAAGGTAGACTTTTAAATAGGAGAAAATAAGGAATGTTAATCTGGATTCGTTTAAGAAAGAATATTTAAAAATATTAAAATATTGTAGGTTCGTATATAATTGTGGAGAGGTTAATTTTCTGTAACTATTTGTAAAAATAGGAGGCTATTAAAATGAAAATGCTTATACAAGCTCCGACTAACTGGAATTTATGCAGATTATATTCCAATGAACAGGACCTTATGATTTCTATAGAACAGCTAAAAGTAGAATATAAAGCAACAAAAGACCAAGTAATCCTTTCACAACTTATACAGGCAATTGAAAAAGCAGAGTATTACTTATATTGCCGATCTATTGAAGATGATACACAACCTGAAGATACTTTACTAAGTGTAAAAACAAATCAATTAAAGAAAGAAGTTCAACTATTAATAGAATCTAGTAAGGAACAAAGTGTTAACAATCCAATTATTAACCTATTAGAAAATGAACTGAAAGCTTGGGAAAATATGTATATACAATTACGAAACAAGATTGAAGTAATACATGGTAAAGATACGTTATTTTATGGACAAGCAAACTACGTTGCAATGAATAATGATGATCCTAATAAAAGATTAAAAGTATTTGATTCTCTTACAAATGCTTTGAATAAGGAAAAAGAAATCTTTGCGACTGTGTTAAATCAAATAGGGAGATTACGTAATGCAAAAAGTTGCGAGATAGAAGATAGTGAGATTTTAACACAATCTCTTCATGCAAATGGTATTTCTGAAACTGTATTATTACAAATGTGGAATGCGACAGAAGAAAATCTTAATAAATTAGTAAGTGCTTTAAACGTGTATAAGAAAGGGAAAACTCCGATTACATGGCATGAACTTATGACAGTAAAGGAAAATAATGGGGATAGTATTCCTTTTTCAGTAGCAGTACAAAACATATATGATGCATTAAAGATTATAGATGAAGAATTAGCAGAATTTGCACGGAATGCGATTGTGAGTGGATGGATAGATGCGGAACCGAGAGAGAATAAACCACCAGGTGGATTTTGTGCTCCTTTTTTCAGTGAGAAAGAATCGCGAATTTCAATGCGTTATGATGGAAGTATTGATAGTGTAAGGGTACTTGCTCACGAATTAGGTCACGCTTGGCATTTTTATAATATGAGTTTTGAACAGTCTAGTTCATTTTTAGATGATTATTTGCCAATGAGTACAGCAGAATCAGCGTCTATTTTTTTTGAAACTGTACTCATAAACTATTTAATCGAAACTACAGAGTGTATTGATATGAAAAAGTCATTGCTTAGTTGGAAAATAAGAAACTGTTTTAATTATGTAATGGCAATTCGAGCATCGTTTCAATTTGAGAAGAAGTTTTATGAGAGATGTAAAGCAGGTCCTTTAAGTGCTGATGAAATAGAAAAAACATCTATAATAGCACAAGAAGAAGCGTATGGAAATGCTTTAAGTGAATACCAGCCCTTCGTTTGGATGAAATACATTCAATTTTATATTGCAGATGTTCCTTTTTATAATTATCCATACACATTCGGGTATTTAGCAAGTTTTAGTTTATTAGAAGTAGCTCAGGAAAGTAAAAGTACTTTTCATTCGAAGTATAAAGAGTTTTTACGAGAAACAGGAAAGGCCCCAGTAGAAGAACTTATGAAAAAACATTTTGAAATAGATATAACAGATTATGAATTTTGGAATAAAGCCTTTATGCAAATTCATAAAGATGTAGACGAATATTTGAGGCTTATTTAAAGGAATCGAAACTAAATAATGGGGACTATTAAAAATATATCGAGTGAATGCTCTAATATTTTTGAGCATTTTTTCATAGATTTGAACAAGTAATTTTAGAATAGCAGGTGAAAAGAATGGATAGCATAAATTATCAATTAGAATTTGAAGGGATATGTAAACAATCTTTTCTTGGAGAATTGTTAACTTCTCCAAAACCTATATGTGGAGGTCTTTTGCATCGGATGTATGCAATTGAAACGACAAAAGGAAAGTACGCGATAAAACTTTTAAATCCACAAATTATGATTAGAACGACGGCGGTGCAAAACTATATACATTCAGAAAAGATAGCTACTCTCATATCGAAGAAGGTACCAGCTCTTCCCGCTAAAAAAATCAATGGAGATTCCTTACATAAAATTAATAACCAATTTTATCTTATATTTGATTGGGTGGAAGGTAAAAGATTGAAAGACGATGAAATAAATAATACCCAATGTGAAAAGATAGGTGAAATACTTGCGGAAATACATAAAACTGATTTTACAAAGTTAAGTATAACCAATGATACATTCGAAAACGACCAATTAATTGATTGGAACTATTACTTAGTAAGAGGCGAAGAAGAACATTTGGAATGGTATCAGCTATTCTTAAAAAGCTATGAAAACCTTAAAAGGTGGAATGCAATTGCGAATGAAGCATCCAAAATGCTATCAACAACTACGGTAATTAGTCATAGAGACTTAGATCCTAAGAATGTAATGTGGAATTATAATAAACCAGTACTTATCGATTGGGAATCAGCTGGTTATATTAATCCGATGCAGGATTTAATAGAAACTGCAATTTATTGGTCAAAAAATGAACAAGGTAAACTTAATAAACAAAGATTCGATTCTTTTATAAATGGATATAAAAAGAAGTTTGGTGCACTACATGCGAACTGGGAAAATATATTAGCAACAGGATTTTTAGGGAGGTTAGGTTGGCTAGAGTATAATGTAAAGCGCTCGTTAAGGCTTGAATGTACGGATGAAGAGGAGCAAAAACTAGGAACGAATCAAGTGACTACAACATTAAATGACATCAATCTTTATGCAGATACTATTCCTAAACTATTGAATTGGTTAAATAATGAATAAGCAAACGTTCAAATAAATTTCAAAAGATGGAGTAGGTGGCAAAGTTGAAAGAAATACAAATGAAGAAATTTGAAGATGTATTCAAATATGAGATTCATCACCTTGTCCAAGAAAGTAAAGAAGAAGGCTTTAACTTCCTAACGAAATTAGTAAATGAATATGAAAGCGAAGTAAATACATTTAATAAAACTGGTGAATGTTTATATGGTATGTTTCAAGAGGAAATGTTAATTGGAATTGGGGGCTTAAATCAAGATCCATACACAGAAGATAATAAGATTGGCCGGTTAAGGAGATTTTACATTTCAAAGGATTATCGGCGTATAGGGTTAGGGAACTTATTATTAAATCGGCTATTAAGTCATGCGGAGAAGTATTTTCAAATTGTTATTTTACATACAGATACAAAACAAGGTGATGCGTTCTATATGGCAAATGGATTTGTAAGAGGGAACATGTATAAAGGATCTAGTCATTATAAAGTATTATAGGAGTAGCTGTCCAAAGAAAAGTTTTGGACAGCTATTTTAGTTGTTGATTTATATTGTGAAAATTAGATTAGAGACCAATCCAATTACATTTTAACTTTCATCTGTTTCAATAAAACTTTTGGATCACCTTTTACATAATAAAAATGTGGATTATTTTCATCATCGTAAAGCATAATATAAGGTTTTTCATTAAGAGGAAGTAAGATAAGTACTTCATCAATTGTTGAATGTAACCATTGATTTGTGATGGAAACTGGTTTAGATAAAGGGATTTTTATCATATGGCCATCTTTCGGAACAACATTTAAGTTTTTAAATGGGCCAGTGATTGCTTTAGCGTATTGGACTGCTTCTTTTTCAAGCGCTGGATTTAAAGATTGCTTTTGAACGACCATTTCTTTTTGACAATCAAATACTTCAATTTGTTTATTTGTATTTGCGAAAGCATTTGTTGATAATAAGAAGAAAAGAAGAGTAATGACGCCGATTTTTTTAATCATAGTATAACACCTCATCATTACTATACCCTCAATAGATATAAATATTTTTCTTTCACATTCATGTAACAAAGAAGTTGTATGATACAATTGATTTTTTGTTTAAAAGTAATGGAGAAATAAGCATGAAAGTATTAATTGCAGATGATGAACAAGATATGTTAAAAATTCTAAAAGCTTATTTTGAAAAAGAAGATTTCGAAGTTTTATTAGCGAAAGACGGTTTTGGATATGAAGTTTCTATTATAGGTGAAGAAATACAATTTTATGTGAATATGAAAAGAGGCTAATGAAATATTAGTCTTTTTTACAGTTTTAGAAATTACCGATGATCGATAGATACATCACCATAAATTTCTCAACTTTTACACAAAATTAAAACTGAATTTTCAGTTATTTTATTATATAGTAAAAGAGAGCAATTAAGGGGAGGGGACATTTTGAGTAAAAAGAAAATAGCAATTACACTGTCAGCAATGCTATCTGCAACTTTTATACCTAACTTGACAACGGATGTGCATGCAGAGAAGAAGGACGAGACAAGCAGTACGAAAATTGAATTAGAAAATGGGATGACAAAACCAATTTATTCTCTTGATGAAGCAATTATTGAAAATTTATTTGTAGAGACAGAAGTTGATAGTGATCGCGATGGTAAAAAGGACCGCGTATCAATAAAGGTAATGCGTCCAAAGACTGAACCGAATGTGAAGGTTCCTGTTATTTATGAAATGAGCCCATATCGGGCAGGGTTAAAAGATGTTCCGGTTTACAATGTAGATGAAGAATTGTATGCGTATGAAGGAAAGCCGTATGGGGCGGTTAATCTTGGTTCATACGGAAATTATTACGTGCCAAGAGGTTATGCCGTTATTTTAGGAGAAAGTATTGGGACTGGAAAATCAGATGGGTGTCCGACAACTGGAGATGAACAAGAAATACTTGGGACGAAATCTGTGATTGATTGGGTGAATGGACGTGCGAAAGCCTATACAGAAAATGGTGAGGAAGTTAAGGCTGATTGGTCTACAGGAAATGTCGGTATGACAGGGGTTTCTTACAATGGTACATTACCAAATGCTGTTGCAACGACTGGAGTTGAAGGATTAAAAACGATTATTCCAATCGCAGCGATTAGTAGTTGGTATGATTATTATCGCGCAAATGGTGCAGTTATTGCTCCTGGTGGATATCAAGGGGAAGATACAGATAATATGGCAGAAGCAGTACTAACAAGAAAGAATCCAGAAGTTTGTGGTCCCATAATAAAAGAACTGACTGCTGGACAGGACCGGAAAACTGGTAATTATAATGATTTTTGGGATAAACGAAATTATGTAAAAGATGCTAAAAATATAAAAGCAAGTGTATTTGTCGTTCATGGTTTAAACGATTGGAACGTAAAAACGAAGCAGTTCGCACAATGGTGGGATGCGCTGGGAGAAAATGATGTACCTCGTAAAATGTGGTTACATCAAGGTGGACATGGTGGTACGTCAAGTAATGACTGGCAAAAAACACAAAATAAATGGTTAGATTATTGGTTGTACGGAATTGAAAATGGAATTATGGATGAACCAATGGTTGATGTACAACGAGAAAATAAAGCATGGGAAAAGTTGAAAAATTGGCCAGATCCAGCAGCTGTACCATCAAAAGTTCGCATGTATTTAAGTAATAAAGCAGTTAATTTACCATTAAGTATGGGATCTGCTAATAAGGTTTTCTCATTTGTTGATGATGCAAAAATAAAGTCAAATCAATTAGTAGAAAATCCGGATCTAGAAGTAGCAAATCGATTAGTGTATACAATGCCTGTACTGCAAAAAGACACGCGTATTAGCGGTACACCGAAGATTTCATTTACAGGAAATATTGATCGCTCTGTATCTAATTTAACGGCATTACTTGTTGATTATGGCGGAGCGAAGCCTGAAATTGTTACGAGAGGTTGGATGGACCCACAAAACTTAAATAGCATAAAAAACTCAACAGCACTTCAACCAGGTAAAGATTATACATTTACATGGGATATGCAACCAGATGATTATGTATTTAAAGCTGGGCATCAAATAGGAGTTGTTTTAATCGCAAGTGACTACGACTATACAATTAGACCGAAAGCTGGAACAAAACTAACAGTAAAATTAAGTGAAGTGACATTACCGATTGTGAAATAAATGATTAAAAACAAAGAGCTTACTCTTACTATAGTAAGCTCTTTGTCATTTGAAATGATATATTTTTATAAATGTAGTGATTTATTATGAATTTTTATTTGTTGAAATAAAAAAACTTACAACAAATAAGACTATTGCATTTATGATTAAAAGTCCTCCAAAGGTAAGTCCAGCAATTCCTCCAGCGAACCCATCTCCTACTTTTTCACCAATTATGTGTAAAGTGGTGAAGAAAACAAGAGGAGAAGAAAGAATAAAAATACAACTAGCTATTTTCCATGTTTGCTTATATTTCTTTGCTATAAAGAAAATTAGTGTATTAGAAGCGATAAGAAGAAAAAGAAATCCAATTAATGAATTCATTATATCCTCCTTTTGAGAATTCCACATGTTTATTTTGAAGTGAATATTATACAATATGATTACAGTCTATGGAAATGAGTATTACCAAGAACGTTTGTTAAAATTCTCGAAGAAACGTTAGAAGTGGGACGAGTCATTATTCTATTTCTTAAGGGTAATTTTAAAGTTGATACAAAAGTGACTGTCTTATTTTCAATCTTATGTGGTTCGGAGGAAAAAATATGAAATTCATAATAATATTTGGCCCACAAGCAGTTGGGAAAATGACGGTTGGACATGAATTAGAGAAAATAACCGATTTGAAGTTGTTTCATAATCATATGACAATTGATTTTGTTTGTCCATTTTTTGATTACAGTACAAAGGAAGCAAAAAGATTAGTGAGTTTGTTTCGGAATGAACTCTTTGAAGAAGTGTCTAAAAGTAACTTATACGGAATGATATTTACATATGTTTGGGCATTTGACCTACAATCTGATTGGGAATATATAAATCATATAGTAAGCATTTTTGAGTCGAAAGGTGGAACAGTATATTTTGTAGAGCTGGAAGCAGCCTTAAATGAAAGGTTGGAACGCAATAAAAGTCCACATAGATTAGAGCAAAAACCGAAAAAAAGAGACATTGAGTGGTCTGAAAAAAATTTAAAAGAGACGTTGGAAAAACATAGATTAAATTCATTTCATGGTGAAATTGAAAAAGAAGATTATATAAAAATTAATAATACTCATTTGAGTGCTAAAGAAGTAGCTGTAATGCTTAAGGAAAAATTCCGGTTGTAAAATACTTAAATGTTGTTATGTTCTCGTTGTCCAAGCATTTTCTTAATAAACACATATACTATTTATATTAAAGGCGGTCACTAATTTACTGAGAAACCGTCATTTATATAAAAATGACAACTTCAGAAGGAAGGTAAGAGGAAATTGGAAAACGAACAACCGGGAAGAGTTGAAAATCAAGTGTATTCTAATCGAGTATTAAGATCGGAATTTGATAAGAATTGGGCAACTTGTATTTCGAAGAGTGGATATGTAATATATACGGCTACGAATGACAATGCAGAAGTAGTAGTGTTACTTTCTGATGGTTCAAGAAAATTATTAATCTTTGATAAAGGTGGAAAAGTAATAGTAGGCGGTGGTGGAACGAGTCATTATAGTAAACCGCATATTGCAAGAGATATTATATAAGGTAAAAATGTTAATCAAAAAGACGTAGGTAATCCCATAATTTTTAATCCGTATATATGTGTTTCATTTTGTAACGGAAATGATAAGAGGGAAATGTCGTTATAAATGTAGAATCGCACAACAAATCATAATACAAAAAGGGTATTTCGTTTTTAAATAAATGCCCTTTTCTATAAAAACTAAACTTAAATTTACTAGAAGAGAATCAATTTTGATCAATCCTTTCAAAATTGATTCTTTTTATTTATCGTAAAACTTTTGGTTATGAGGTATTTTTGAGTGAACTTTATTGTAGAGATATAGAATACTATGAGGGGAGTATCCCTTTTTGGTATAAGAAAAATACATAAATTGATAGAGTTAAAAAAGATGTAAGTAGAGGGAGAGATGACTAACTTGCATCTTTTTTTATTTTTTATCAAACCATTTAAACCTTTCTATCGTTACCTTAAATATAAATAAAAAATTGAAGGAGGAATCAGTATGAAAGTATGGCAATGTATTGTGTCTATATTAGCAAGCCTTTTTTTATTAACAGCGTGTAATAGCGATCAGAAAGAAGATTCTCAAAGTAAGAAAACGGGCGGAGAAAAGGTGAGTGAAGTTAGTAGTGATAAAAACGAATCTCCTAGTTTACAAGTATTAGAGAACGATAAGGTTGGAAAATACTTAACAGATTCAAACGGAAAGACACTCTATTATTTTGCAAAAGACACATCTAAGGTAAGTAATTGTAGTGGTGATTGTGTAAAACTTTGGCCACCATTTGTTGCGAAAGATTTTGAAGTTCCAAAAGGATTTGATAAAAAAGACTTTGCTACGATAACAAGAGAAGATACAAAAGAGAAACAAGTAACGTATAAAGGCTATCCTCTTTACTATTTTGCTAATGATAAATCAAAAGGGGATATAAATGGACAAGGGGTTAAAGATATATGGTTTGTACTGAATAGTGAAACTACATTTAAGCAGTGATGGGAAGCATGTTGAATAGGGCACATGCCAGCAGTTATTCACCTCAATGAATTTTGAAGTGGGGGTCTTACTGCCCGCGAATAGCGGGATAAATATTCTGCTAAAAGGAGCGACCAACGTTGTTGGTGGTTCCTTTTTCTCTATTTGGATTATATAATTAAGTTAATTTAGAATTATCAAAAATTAAAGAAAAACAATAGGGAGTGCAGGTGAAAATGAAAGAAAAAAATGATTATGAGTTAATGCAATTAGTACAAAGAAACTATCGTCCTGCATTAGAAGAAATATATGAACGATATGTTAAGTTGATATATAGCTTCACTTTTAAATTTTTCAAAGGAAATGAAGACAAAACAAAAGAAGTTGTTCAATTAATTTTCTTGAAACTTTGGACAACTAAAAGTATGTATAATCCTTCAAAAGGTGATTTCGTAAATTGGATACTTACTATTACGAGGAATGTATGTGTTGATTATGTCCGAAAAGAAAATAAAGAACTTATGTATAAAAACTTTCAAAATATTTATGATTCTGAAAAACATATGCATATAGCAGATTCGGAAAATCAAATCGAGCAAAGGATGCACAGTGTTGAAATTCAAAAGGCAAAGCAGAATTTGTCTATATCTCAAAAAAGATTAATCGACTTGCTATATTGGAAAGGTTATTCCCTTAGTGAGATTGCTAAAATGGAAGGTGAACCAGTAGGAACCACTAAAAGTCGTCTTCATCAATCTTTAAAGCGATTAAAAAGATATCTAGAATAGAGGGGATAGTATGGAGAGAGAATGTGAGCATTTATTATCTTACGTTACGAATACATTTGATGAAAGAGAACAAAGAAAGTTTCAAGAACATTTAAAGACATGCCTGAAATGTCAAACTGAGTATTCATCAATGCAGGCAGCTTGGGAAGCGTTACATTTCGATTTTGAAGAGAAAGAAGTACCAGCAACATTAAAAGCGGAAGTGTTTGATTTTATATTTGTTCACGAACAAACGAGTAGAGATAATACAGTAACAGCGAAATTGAAAGAATGGACGGGTTTACTAAGAAAACAATTTACACCGTTGGCAACGGTATTATTAGGGATAATGGCAGTGATTACTGTAGCAGTAACAATCGAAAATTCGCAATTAAAAATACAATCTTTAGCTAAGCATGAATTAAGCAGTGATCCGATTAAAGTAATTTCTACTCGGCCATTAATATCAAGCGATCAAAACCATGAAAATACAAAGGGCTATATATTTGTTATGCAACAAGGAGAAAAGAAAAAATTAGTTGTACAAGCCGAACATTTGCCACAAGTAAAAAATTCAGAAGTGTATCAAGTTTGGTTGTTAAAAGATGGAGAAAGAAAAAACGCTGGGATATTTAAACCTGATGAAACTGGTTCTGGACTCTTGACATATGAAATCTCACAAAAACAGCCCGTGTCCTTTGATAACATTGGTATTACAATTGAACCAGATTCGAATAGCACGAAACCTCTTGGTAAAAAAGTACTAGGGACTTAAACATATGCCGCAGTAATTTCACGGAAATTTCCAGTGTAGTCAAATCGTATGAACGTGTTGTAAAAAAGATTGAAGGGTTGAAATTTACTTAAATATGTTACCAATACATCAGAATGGCCAGGAGGTTTAGGGGGAGAATGGACAGATAATAATATAAAGTATAATATAGGGCTAGAACAATCATATCAATTATATAAATAAGATAGATACATATAAAAGGCATTTCCAATTTGGGGAAATGCCTTTTATATGTTATAGTGTAATAGTGTTTTAAGACGATGTTATTTTAATATATTTCGAATTTTGTTATGTATTATTTTTATATTAAATAATCATTTAACGTATTTTTTTATATGAGGAGTAAGAATTAGAGAAATGAAAAATATAGACTTTATATTAGAAAGTGATGAGGCATTAAAACCGTCAGAGCGATTAGTACTATTATTATTAGAGAAACATAGAATGTTATATACGAACGATCTATTGGCGCTATCTAATTTATCATATAAAACATTAACAGATTCGTTAACCGCTCTTGTTTTGAAGTCGTATGTGTTAAAGGAAACAGGTAAGGGCAGAAGACAGAATTGTTATAGATTGGTATGATAAGGCTACTAAATTAAGAGAGTTTTATACATATTTTTCAAATGTAAGGGTAAAGTGGATTTTTGTTTTCGAATGATAAATTCTATCGTGATATACACGAATATATTCTGATTTCATTTTTCATTAATGAATTTCTATTAAGAATAAAAATAAGAAAAAATAAACTGCATAAAAAAGAAATACAAAAACAATCCATTTCAAAAACGGATTGTTTTTTGTATTTATTGGAATAATATTTTTTTATTAATTGTAAGCATTAAAAATTATTTTACTTCACTTGTATACTTTTCAGGTAATAATTCCATTACGTTACATTTTACAATTTCGCCATTATAAGAAAGGATAACGTTCGTATTTTTTCCATAATCACTTATTAATTCTCGACACATGCCACATGGAGCAACAACCCAACATTTTTCTATATCTTCGTGAGGGTGTGGGTGAGCAACTGCTACAATAGTATCAAATTCATGATCACCTTCTGAAATAGATTTTCCGATTGCCATAGCTTCACCGCATACTGTTATTCTTCCGACGTTTGCTTCAACATGTACTGCTGCATAAACATTTCCCGTTTTAGTTCGTACAGCTGAACCGATATGGTGGCGACCATACTTATAGTTTTTTTCGATTACTTTTTCAGCAGCTTTAATTAAATCATAGTCTTCAGTGTCTAAAGGCATTACTCGTAACATAATCTCTCCCCCTTAAAATAAGCATAATACGATTATTTTAACAAAAAATTTTAATATTTAAAATAGACAATAAAGTTTAATTAAAATCAATCAAATAATATTATTATGTAAACTATTGATTTTCAAATGAAAACGTGCAATTAAGATAACAACTAGAAGTAGCCTAGTCGATGTTTATAAAAAGTTATAGAGTATTTCTTGGAATGAGAAATACTTTTTATTTTTCCTTGAAACAAAAATACAATAAAAATATTATTTTAATTGATAAAAATTTATTGTAAAACAATAAAGTTTGTATTAAAATCAGAATGAATAATTGAGGTGCTTTTTATTGAAAAAGAAACAACTTTGTATTTAAAAATAGCTGTTATTTTTTCAGGAGTGATGAAGACAGTTAATTACTGTCGGAGAAACGTAACATAATAATTATTAGGGGAGGCATAACTATGGATATTAACAATTGGATTGTTGAAAATATTGATAACCCTCATGAGTTGGAGAAAATGTATAGAAAAGACCCGAAAGCTTTTAAAAAGTCATTCTCACATGCATGGGAACAAAATCCTGATTCTCAAGTTCTGGGTATTTGGTATGAAAGATTGCATTTCAAGGAGGCGGAAAATACAGGGAAAACTTCCTTGATTCAAAAAGGTTTCTTATTCATGGGCATTTTATCCATTTTGGCCGGGATAAGCACTAGGATCATTTTCCATTTTGTTGAACAGGAAGTAATTGCTCCAATTAACCTAGCTTTTGGTATAATCCCTTTTATTGCTGCCTATTTTATTTACAAAAATACGCCGAAAAAAAGTGTTATATATTCCATTGCAGCGTTGTTCCTAATTTCCGGATTGTATTTTAATATGCTGCCATTAAATTATAAAGACAGTATTATCCTTGCCTATTTACACTTTCCTATATTTTTATGGGTATTGGTAGGACTTGCATTTACAGGAAATGAATATTCAAAAGGAAGTAAAAGATTAGCTTATATTAAATTCAATTTAGAATATTGTATTCTCTACGCCTGTATGGCAGTTAGCGGAATGATACTAGCGATATTAACCATGCGATTATTTAGCTTTATTGACTTGGATATAGGAGACTTCTATTTTAGTAATGTCGTTTTATTTGGTGCTGCCGCTCTCGCTATTGTGGCTGCATATGTAGTATCAATGAATCTTAAACTTGCTAAGAATATTACACCCTATATAGCTAAAATTTTTAGTCCGCTTGTCTTGGTTACATTGTTGGTATATCTTATAACGGTTATATGGGTAGGGAAAAATCCATTCTTGGATCGCAATTTCCTGATAGCCTTCAACGGGATACTTCTTGGTGTATTGGTAGTTACTGTATTTTCTATTACCGAGAGCAACTCAGACGAGCAAAAGAACATTTCAGATTATATAAATTTTGCCTTAATTGTTCTTGCGCTTATCATTGACAGTGTAGCTCTGTCAGCTATCGTATTTAGACTTTCTTCTTATGGGATTACGCCTAATAGGCTGGCTGTTTTAGGAGTAAACATACTTATTTGTGCAAATCTAATTTGGATTATGTTCTCCTATATGCGTTTTCTACAAAATAAATCTGGACCTTCAGCTATCCAAGATGCCGTTACTAAGTATTTGCCGGCCTATGGACTTTGGGCAGCTTTCGTTACATTTACTTTTCCGATCATTTTTAATTAGAAGAGTTCTGTAAATGTAATGAAAAGTTAATCTTCTATAACGTATAAAATTACTAGAGCCGATATTATACAGCATTGTGTAATATCGGCTTATTTTCATTACTAAAGTTAAAAAATAGGGTATTCAAACTAGAAGACATAATATATTGTCGCAACTGGATTCTTCAAAATATATCTATATGGATTTTTAACTTGAAAAGGTTGCTTATGTTGAAGTTTATAGTTGCTGGATTGATGAGGAAAAGGACATTACATATTAGTCATGTAATGTCCTTTCATTTATCTATATTTATTTTTTTGTGTGGAAAAACTCTTCTACAATAGTAGAAAAAGAATAACATAAACTACTATTTTATTGCAGCATACATAAAAAAATTCGATGGAAATACGGAAATGTCGTCGAATGCTATCTTTAATTGGTTAATTTATGAGATATTTTTGTGAAGGAGCTTATTTTATAAAAATAGAATTTAGTTAAATAAGAAAACGTGCCGATGGTAGTGAAAAATATGGGTTAGGGGGATTTGAATGAGGAAACTCAAACGAGTAAATGTTCCTAATATACCAGAGCAACAATCACAGCCTAGTCACAATCGTACTATAAACAAAAAGAAGTTAAGACGACTTATTTTAATGACCCTTTTTATTGCAGCAACTACTTTGTACGTTCAATATATTTTAACGAAGCAACAAGAGATAATAATGAATAAAAAAAATACGATTACAAGTCAAAAAAAACAATTAGTTTCATTAGAAAAGGATCATTTGTCTTTAAAGACGAATATCGAGAATTTAACGGATAATGAAGAGGAAATATTAAAGTTTGCGAGAAAAGAATATCAATTTTCTAAGTCAAATGAAACAATTTTCGTATTGCCAAAGTAATGAAACAGTTAGCTATAGCTAACTGTTTTTTATTTGTGAAGAAAGTGTGGAAAAAGAAGGCATTCAATAGCATGTTACAAGGGATAGTGACATATTTTTAGATGAAGAGTTAGAGATTTCTCCAGTTAAATGTATGAATATCCTTAATTATGGAATATATGTAAAAATAAATGTTGTTAAAATTCTGATAATTTTATATAATGTGCGTAAGCGGATACATTTCTTAATCATCGTTGAGTTACCACTCATACGTCTATTAAGAAAACCGTTATCCTCGTATAAGAAAGGAAGATAGTTGTGTACGCTTCAAATACAATTTATATTGTAGGAGATGCGAAATCTCCTCAAAATAATCCGATTACAGAGAAGTTTAAAAGTTATTTTGTAGCATTTGTAATCGAAAAGGATACAGGAAAAATTGTTGATGCAGATTGTTCCGCAACAATTGCATTAACATCGCAGTTCGTTAAATATTTATTCTTATATAAAAGTATAAACGATCCAGAGCTAGTCATGGAAATTAAAAATCGTTATTTCGGTTCATCTCAAAAGGCGCTACTTGTGGCGCTAAAAGATGCGCAAAAAAAATATAATCAGATTGCTGCTTTGTCTACTCAATCATAGACAAAATCCAGCCGTAAGCATGTTCTTACGGCTGGATTTTTTATTGGACAACGAAAGGATGATCGACATGAAAATTACGGATATAAAAGTGAAGCGCCGACATGTAAAGCTTCATACTCCTTTTAAAACAGCACTTCGCACTGTAACAGAAATTGAAACTATAGATGTATATATTCATACGGACGAAGGCATTGTTGGAAAGGGTGCCGCGGCTGCAACACCAGTTATTACAGGTGATTTTGCAAGTGGGATTGAGGAAGCGATATTAGGGCCGATTCGTTTATGTTTAATTGGTCAAGATATGATTCAATTTCAACAATTGATCCAGTATATTCAAATGAGTTGTATTGGAAATACAAGTGCGAAAGCAGCGGTAGATATCGCTTTATTCGATGTATATTGTCAATATCAAAACGTTCCACTTTACGCATTATTAGGCGGGAAGAAAGAAATTTATACAGATATTACAGTGAGTGTAGATGAACCTTTATTTATGGCAAAAGAGGCGAAGAAACATATAGAAAAAGGATTTCAAACATTAAAGATTAAAGTGGGGAAAGAGGCACATTTAGATTTGGAGCGCATTGAGGCAATTCGAAATGTGGTCCCAAAAAATACGACGTTACGTTTAGATGCGAATCAAGGATGGAGTCCAAAAGAAGCGGTATCTATCATTAAAGAGATGGAAAATCGTAATTTAAATATTGAATTTATTGAACAACCTGTACACGCGAAAGATTGGGATGGGTTAAAGTACGTCAAAGAAAATGTACAAACGCCAATTATGGCGGATGAAAGTATATTTTCAGCAAGTGACGCCTTAAAACTCGTTCAAGGAAGATATGCAGACTTAATCAACATTAAATTAATGAAATGTGGTGGCATACGCGAAGCATGGCGTATTGCAGATATCGCAGAAGCAGCTGGTGTGAGATGTATGGTGGGCAGTATGATGGAATCTTCGCTTTCTGTTAGCGCTGTTGCACATTTAGCAGCAGCTCATCCTAATATTCATTATTTTGATCTTGATGCACCACTGTGGTTAATGGAGGAGCCTGAGGGAATGACGTATTCTGGTTCAAAGGTAAACCTCCATTCTACAGTGAATATTTAATCTTAGAAGAAGTGACTAGTAAACTATCTTTTAAGGAGGATATATATGAAAAAAGTAGGAACTGCATTTTTAACAACTTTATTTATTTTTTCATCGTTTACATCGGTAAATGCTGAAGAAAAGAAGGATAGTACAGCATTTATAGATGTATCTGCTGCGACACTTTGGACTGCGCCTGATTCATTACGGCCAATTGATGCACCGAGCGCTACAAATCCAGTTGATTTATGGAAGTGGACGAAATCAATGACACTTGATGAGAAGCTATGGTTAACAAGTGCGAATAAATTAGAAACGCAAGCACTACTCGGTCAAGAAGTAACGGTTGTTGATAAGAGAGGTGACTGGGTGAAAGTGTTAGTCCATGGTCAGCCAACACCACGAAACGAAGAAGGTTATCCGGGATGGATGCCTGAAAAACAATTAACATATAATCAGGAATTTGCAGATAAAACAAATGAACCTTTCGTATTAGTAACGAAACCGACAGCGATTATATATATTAATCCTTCTGAAAAATATAAATCACTTGAAGTTAGCTATAATACGCGTCTGCCGCTACTTAGTGAAGATACAATTTCATACCGTGTATTGTTGCCAAATGGTCAGAAGGCGTGGCTACGGAAAAATGATGGCACTGTTTATCGTTCTCAAAATGATATTCCGGCTCCGACGGCCGACGATTTAATAAACACTGGAAAAATGTTTTTAGGTTTACCGTATATATGGGCAGGTACAAGTGGTTTTGGATTTGATTGCTCCGGGTTTACACATACGATTTATAAATCACACGGTATTACAATTCCGCGGGATTCTGGTCCACAATCAAGAAATGGAGTTGCGGTTGATAAAGAAAACTTACAAAAAGGGGATTTAATCTTCTTTGCACATGATCAGGGGAAAGGTAGTGTTCATCATGTGGGGATGTATATTGGTGATGGAAATATGATTCACTCTCCAAAAGCTGAAAGGTCGGTAGAAATTATACCGCTCAATACACCAGGATATATTGAAGAATTTGCTGGTGCACGTCGTTACTTGCCTTAAAACATAGAGGGGGGTTTTTACATGAAAAAAGTTGTTCGCTACTCATTAGTTAGTACTCTATTAGTTTCTTCATTTTTAGTTGGCTGTGCAAAAGAAAAAACAGCTACAAAGCCGAAAGATGAGAAGAAAGTATTACAGCTACTAGAAACGGGTGAAATTCCATCATTAAATTCAGGTAAAGTAACAGATGCGGTCTCGTTTAACGTTTTAAATAACGTGATGGAAGGGCTATTCCGTTTATCAAAAAATGATGAAGTGATTGAGGCGGGAGCACAAAAGTATGAAGTGAGTAAAGATGGAAAGACATATACGTTCCACTTACGTGATGCGAAATGGTCTAACGGAGATCCAGTAACCGCTCATGATTACGTGTATGCTTGGAAGCAACTAATTAATCCAGATATGGCTTCTCAATATGCATATATTGCGTACGATGTAAAAAATGCTGAGAAGATAAATAAAAAGCAGCTAGGGCTAGATGAATTAGGGATAAAAGCAAAGGATGATAAAACATTTGTTGTAGAGCTAGAACATCCTGTACCGTATTTTACGAAACTACTCATTTTACCGTCCTTCTATCCAATTAATGAAAAGTATGCGAAAGAACAAGGTGATAAATACGGATTAGAAGCAAATAAAACGATATATAATGGGCCATTTACATTATCAGAGTGGAAGCATGAAGCTAGTTTTACAATGAAGAAAAATGATAAGTATTGGGATAAAAAAGAAGTGAAATTAGATGAAGTAAACTATCAAATTGTTAAAGAAATTTCAACTGCGGTAAATTTATATGAGACAGATAAAGTTGATAGAGCTGTCATTTCCACAGAATTTGTAGATAAATATAAAACTAGTAAAGAACTAAAGCAATATACAGATCCGGTTATGTACTTCTTCCGTTTCAATGAAAATGTACCGATTCTTAAAAATAAAAATGCACGTCTTGCGCTGAGTACAGTGTTTGATAAGAAAGGCCTTGCAACTTCATTTTTAAACGATGGATCGGTTGCTGCGAACTACTACGTACCAAAAGGGTTTTTAAAAGGACCAGATAAGAAAGATTTTAGAAGTACAGCAGGTGAGTTTAATAAGACGGACGTAAAACTGGCGAAAGAATATTGGGAAAAAGCAAAACAAGAGACAGGTACAAATGAAGTGACATTAGAACTATTGAACTATGACTTAGAAAACTTTAAAAAAGTAGGAGAGTATATTAAAGAACAACTTGAGAAAAACTTACCAGGCTTAAAAGTGAATGTAAAACTACAACCACATACTCAAAAACTAGCACTTGAGAAGAAGAAAGAATATGAAATGTCATTATCACGTTGGTTACCTGATTATCCAGATCCAATGACTTACTTAGAAGTATTCCTTTCTGGAAGTACTGTCAATAATACAGGATATGCAAATCCAGAATATGATGCGTTAATTAAAAAGATTAAAACTGAATTAGGTAATGATGAAAACGTACGTTGGAAAGCACTGCAAGATGCTGAAAAAATACTTCTTGATGATGCAGTAATTGCACCGGTATTCCAGCGCGGTTTATCTTACTTGCAAAAACCTTACGTGAAAGATCTATACGTACATCAATTCGGTCCAGCAACAAGTTTAAAGTGGGCAAATGTACAAAAATAAAATGGTAGAAAAACAGACTTCACAAATGTGATAGTCTGTTTTTTTCTTTTATATTCAAATGAATTATAGACATTTATTATGTTTTTTCATCTTTGATAAATAAAATTGTTACAAAAATTCCAGTGTGAAATTTATGTAGAATCTTGTATAATTAACGTGTTTCTATGGAAACATTTTCTTGCGCTATTTATATAGGATTTAATAGAACAAGGAAAGAAATACATACATGTATATAATAGATAAATAGAATGGAACATGTATAGAGAAAAAGGAGAAAAAAATGACGTGTCAAAAACAAGGGTTACAATTTAATAGCGAGAGAAAGAGGAATAGACGATGAAGATGAAACATGCTTTTGGTCCAATTATTATAGCATGTCTACTCTTTTTCATTGTCGTGCTTATTCCATCTAAAAATTTAGTATCACTTATTAGCGATAAGAAAGTTGAAGATGCGGCAACTTCCTTACAAAAAGAAAAATTACAAAGTGTTTTCTTACAGCAGAAAATGTTAGAGAATTCGCAGTATTTACCGATGTACGGTTCATCTGAATTTTTACGAATGGATGCATACCATCCGTCCAATTATTTCAAAGTAAATCCAGCAGGTTTCACACCATTTTTAATTGGAACTGGCGGTACGCAAAGTTTAGCTCATATTTTAAATATGACATCTACGATGGATGAATTAGAAGGTAAAAAGGTAGTCTTTGTTCTTTCACCACAATGGTTTACAAAAACCGGTGTATCACAAGGGGATTTTACAAATAATTTCTCCAAACAACAAGCCTATCATTTTATTTTTAATGACGAAATAAATCCTGAAATGAAGAAAAAAATTGCGGAACGTTTGCTAGATTATAAAGTTGTTCGTAAAGATGCGATATTAAGTAGTTCTCTAGAAAGTATTGTATATAACGATACAAAACATAATATAAAAGCTGGGCTAGCTAAACCGCTAGCATATATGTACCGGAATATTTTAGATCATAGAGATTTATTTAATTCCCTATTTAAGATCGAACCGATGAAAGAGAAAACAAATACGGGACTACGTTCACTTTCTTGGGAAGATGCACGTAAACAAGCGGAACAAGAAGGTAAAGCGGAATCTACAACAAATACATTCGGAATTGAAAATCCGTATTACTATAAACATAATTTCAAGAAAAAATTAAAAGGTCTAAAAAACTTTAGAGCAAATGAATCGTATGATGAATCACCAGAATATGATGACTTACAAATTGTTTTAGATCTTTTCAAAGAAAAAAATGTTGAACCACTCTTTATTTCTGTTCCTGTAAATGGACCTTGGTATGATTATGCTGGTTTCCCGAAAGAACGCCGTGATGTGTATTATAATAAGGTTCGCGAGCAAGTCGAGAAAGCGGGATACCCAGTAGTTGATTTCTCTAACCATGAATATGATAAGTATTTCTTAAAAGATACAATTCATTTAGGTTGGAAAGGTTGGATTTACTTTGATGAAGCGGTGCAGAAGTTTTATTCTGAGAAATAAAGTAGAGAAACCGGAATGGCTATTAGCCGTTCCGGTTTTTTAGTATAGAGGATTTTGGTGCGGGCAATTAGGAAATGCATGTATATCTTGAATTTGTCTAAAATCATAATGTTTCATGGCGAATTGTGCTTGGTACAGGTATTCATATACATATAATTGGCCATCATGTGCTGAACATAATACACCAGAAGTTCCTTGCCCGTTAATGAAGGAAATGCCGATAGGGCGTCCAATTAAGTATGGTATTTTTTGTTGCCAGTGCATAGGAAAATCACTCCTTTTTGAGATAATATACGAAATGAATGAGTGAATTGTAGCTTATCCACATAATTATGGAGGCTTTTTTATACAATTTCTAGAAGATATTAATATGAATGAATTATAAGTACGAGAAAGGAATGAATAATGAAGAAAGAGAATATTTTGGAAGGAAAATTAAATTTAATAGAGTGGTGTCAAACATTACAGCGAGTGCCTGATGATATATGGTTTCAGGCATTAAAAAAAGGTTCATGGGCAATTGCGGATGTGATTTCACATTTTATCGTTTGGGATGTGTTTATAATAAAGGATAGAATTCCATACTTTATAAGTGGACAATCTGTACCAAATGTTCCAATAGATGTTGAGGAAATGAATATGGGAGCAATTAAATATGCGAGATCTGGTATTTCAAAAGAAGAACTATTAAATCAATTTAGTGTTACTCGTAAACAATTAGTGGATGAAATTGAGCGAATTCCCACCAAATATTTTTATAATGACTACCAATTTGACACTAAAAAAGTGAAATTAAATAATTACTTTTCATCACTCATTCAGCATGATTTAAAGCATAAAGAAGAAATAATACAATTTCTAATATATAATCAAGCCTATAATAAAAACCGCTAACATTCGTAATGAATATATAGCGGTTTTTATTTATATTTTTACGCAAGATTTTTACGCTTTTTTGTCCATTTTTTTATGACGAAGTATAAAAGAATAAGTATGACGCCACCTATTGCGAACGATTTCACATACGGTCCAGCAATATCATTAATATTCTCCCAGTTTTCACCTAGTTTTTCACCTAAGTAAATGAAAATGATAGACCAAGGAATAATCGCAAGTCCTGTTAACGTAATGAAACGTGAAATTGGCATTTTTGTAATACCAGCAGGAATTGAAATCGCATGGCGTACTACTGGAATAAAGCGGGCTGTGAAAATTACGCCAGTTCCGTAACGATTAAACCAATCTTCAGCAGCGTCTATTTGTTTTTTATGAATGAAAATATATTTTCCGTAACGTTCTAATACAGGGCGACCGCCGTATCGGCCAATCCAATAAATAAAGACTTGAGCAATAACACCGCCAATTGTACCGAATATAACTGCGCCTACAAACGAGATACTTCCATTTGATACTAAGTATCCTGCGTAAGCGAGGACAATTTCACTCGGGATAATTTCAATCATTAATCCAAGCATAATGCCCCAATAACCTAACCCTTCAAAAAACGTCAATACTGAATGAATAAAACTACTTAACATTGTTGCACCTTCTAGTTTATGAATTTTTGAATAGATAAACCTTTTTGTTAATAAAGTAAAAGGTTTATCATGTGTAGATTATACCTTATTTACATAGGGGATTGCTATTTCAATTCTTTTATGTCTCTCTTAAGTATTATAGTAAAGCATGTAAGCTGATTTTTCATGAAGTGATAATGAAAAGAGTATTAAAAATTTCTCATAAAAAATAGAAGCACTTCTGCTCCTATTTTTTACGGCTTTACATCTAAATTTTGTAAAAATAACGTTGCTGTTACGTAACGTTTCGCTAGCATTTGTACATAAGCGGTATGTACAGAAAGCGTGGCGATAATAATAGCGTTACGAATTGCTTCGCGTTGTTCATTATTAACTTGATCGAACTTGCTTGCAATTTTATCAGCTTTTTCTTTTACAATATTTTCAATCGTATGAATTGTATCTGTTGCATTTAGTTGTAAGCAATTCCCTTGATTTAGTTCTTCAAATAGAGAAGAGTATGCTACATATAAATGAACAGGATTGATTAAATCATCACTTCGATCGGCTGGGTCATTTACGATAAGGCGCAATAGCTTACGAATGGATTCAAAATCCAGTGCTGTTTTTAAATCTTCGACAAT
Organism: Bacillus sp. NPDC094064; assembly: GCF_050279585.1. Taxonomy (NCBI): domain Bacteria; kingdom Bacillati; phylum Bacillota; class Bacilli; order Caryophanales; family Bacillaceae; genus Bacillus; species Bacillus sp. NPDC094064. The sequence goes on along the minus strand of NZ_JBNNUI010000001.1, from coordinate 712,543 downwards.
GAATAGTAAGGCTGCTTGTTCGATTGAATATTTCTTCCCTTTTTGAGGGGAGCCAATCATTTCTTTTATATCTCGTTTCACCCAGTTTTGCATAGCGGTTACAGAGAAACTCGTGTTTTCAATCTGATTACCAAGCGCAACTATTTCATTTAATGAAAAACCAATGTCTGTATCTTCAATTTTAATCAATTTTTCAAAAATAGGTGAAAGTGCGGTTGTAATAAAAGCTGTAACGCTTTGTCCGCTTTCAATATCTTTTTTATGTGACTTTGCCCAAGCTTCTTGTAAAATGCTAAGAGGCTTTTTCGGATTCCATCCTCTAAGTGATAGAAGGAGCGTTGCCATTTCGTTTCGTGTGAGATGAAATGTTTCCATCTTTTCACCTCCAAAATTATAAAAAGTTCTTATGAACTTATAATATGTTTTGTTTCATTTAAAGTCAATTCCGTTTTTCTTATTTTTTCCTTTGTTATGGAATTATTGTCTTAAGTAAATAATACTTGCATATTTCGACAAAAGTTCATATAATAAGTTCATAAGAACCTTTAAAATGATTTTAAAACAAATCTATCATTCTGAATTTACTAGAAAGGTAGATTTCACATATATCTATATAAAAGGAGAATGGATATAATATGTTGAAAAAACTTGTAGCAGTAATGACAGCATTCATGGTTATCTTTGGGGCTAGTAGCTTTATGTTCGTAAATCACGCGGAAGCGAAAAGTTACAAATCTGGTAAAAAATCATATACACCAAGTTCTGGTCAAAAGTCTAAGGTGGATTTAAACAAAAAAGATTCTAACGTAAATTCACAAAAAACGACAACAGATTCAAAAACAAAAGCAACAAACACAGCGCCAAAAAGTAATAAAGGAAGCTTTATGAAGGGTTTATTACTAGGTGGTCTTGGTGGTTTACTAATGGGTAGCTTATTTGCAAATATGGGAGCTCTTGGTTCTGTATTAGCGTTTATGGTAAATATGTTAGTTATGGCTGGTATCGTAATGTTAGCAGTTCGTGCATTTAAATACTTCAAAAATCAACGTAAGAAAAAGGCAGATGAAGTAGCATGGAAACAATAAAAATTTCCGAACAAGAACTTATAAATGCGCTTTGTGTGTATATCGCTGAAAAAAGACAAGTTGGTCCAGAAGAAGTTTTAGTTGAACTGATGTATGATGATGACTATGGTTTCTCAGCTGAAGTAGAGGTAAATGGTCGTCAGCAAATATTAATTCAAGCAAACTTAATTGAAGCGTTGCGCTTATTACTTGACAGAGAATATAATGTCAATGCATTCGCGGCAAGATTACAACTTGAATTAGATGATGAAGAAGGCATTTACGCATTAGCGAAATTTAATAACTCAGATGAGTAGGAAAAAGAGCTGTTGAGAGTAATCTCAACAGCTCTTTTTAGTATGTGCATATGAAGAGGAATAATCACGCCAAATTTCATTCATTTTTCGTCTACCAGCATCGATCATTGGATTAAACTGAATTGCTGCTTGTTGACGTACAGCGTGTACATGTTGAATTGCTTGTTGCAAGTGTTGTTCAATCGAATTAGATTTTATATTAGCGTGTTTTACAATTGAGTAGCCAGCAACTGTTCCTTGCGCCATTGCGATTTTTCCGCTTTCAATTCCTGTAATATTTCCAGCTACAAATAAGCCCGAAAGAGGGGTTTCCATTGTTTCGGAATGAAGAGGGACGTGTCCGCCTAATTCCGGGATGTAACGGAAAGGACAACCAGCTACAGCAGCAAGCTCGGCAAGCGGGTATAAACCACCAGCAATACAAACGAAGTCTGCCTCTAATATTTTTTCTGATCCATTAATAATATTCCCTATAGAATCAATGTTAGCAACACGAACACCTTCAACTTGATCTGTTCCAATAATTTCAAGTGCGGCTTTACGGAGATGAAGTGGTGTCCCATTTATTTTCATCCCGTTATTTGGGTAGAAGGTTAATCCGGCTTTTCGAATCCAATCATATTTCATAAAGCGGCTACCTATGCGTAGAAAAGCAGAAGGAGCAAGATGAGCTGCATTTAAAAGAGAGTTTAAAACTTCTTCTGGTTCACCAGCTTTTTGGCTTAACTCACTTTTTTCAGGAAGTACAATATGATCCACTTTAATTCCAGCTAATTGCAGTTCATTTAAAATCGCAAATGACAAAATGTTAGCACCAATAATGATTCCTTTTTTCCCAACTTGCACTCGGTGAACATTTGTCATAACTTGAGCTGCTCCAATTGACATAACTCCTGGAAGTGTCCAGCCAGGAAGGGGAATAGAATATTCAGCAGCCCCGGTAGCAATTAGTACAAACGGTGCTTCTAACGTACCGATATTTGTATGTACGAACCAATTACTTTCATCTTTATCTAAATTAAAGACGGAAACACCGCACTGAATATCGACTGAAAGGGATTTTGCTTCTTCGTGAAGGCGTTTTGACTCTTCTATTCCGTTCCACCATTCTCCAGTAGGTTCCTGGTGTAACTGACCTAATAATCTCCCACCTGGCTTCATAAATTCATCTATTACAAGTACGTTAAGTCCAAAGCGTGCACAAGAGATGGAAGCTGATAATCCTGCTGGTCCTGCGCCAATAATAATTACATCAATCATCGCTTTTTCACCATCTCTCTCACGATATTCGGGTGCTGTTTTCCGCTTTCCACAACCATATTGTTTTCAACTACAGTTAAGCAAGCTCGTACGTTCGTTTGATTGTTTACAGTTACGCGGCATTCAGAACAATGCCCGATATTACAATAAATGCCTCGCGGACTCCCGCTATCTTCATGGACTCTTAACGTTCGAATTCCGTTTGCAAGTAAAGCGGCCGCAATTGTTTCATGTTCATATGCTTCATATTGTTGACCGTTAAATTGAAAGGTGATGCGCTGACTATGATTTAAACTACCTAAAATAGGGTGATGTGTAATTCTACTCATTTACTTTCACCTACCGATCCAAAAGTAACCGCACGTACTGGTGGCTGATATTTCAAAGGAATTTCATTCGAATTTATATTAGGATTTGCATTTTCAATCATTCGATCTATCATCATTCTACATGTGCGGCCACCACAAAATCCCATGCCAGCACGTGTTCTTAGTTTTAATTCCCTTGCCGAGCAATTATATTCAGCGATTGTTGATTGAAGTTGTCCGTATGTTACTTCTTCACAACGACAAACAATTATGTTCTCTTTATTCGTCATATGTATTCCTCCTCTAGTTCGGTTTGCACAAATTATAATGCAAAAACTGTGCCAAAGTAGAGGGGAGAGGTGGTTATTGTAACCCAAGTTTTTTTAATCGGTTATATAAAGTAGCCCTCGTTATGCCGAGTTGCTTTGCACATTCTAATTTATTTCCATTTAGAATGCGTAAAGCTCGTTCAATTACCTTTTTCTCATGCTCATCCATTTCATTTTGTAAAGAGAGGATCGTGTTATTGTTACTCAGCAAAAAGGAATGAGACGTTTCGCTTTCTAAAGTATCATTTGTGTGAAATGGTAAATATTCTTGTTTAATAATACCGTCTGTCGCAAATACGACGAGCCGTTCGACTACGTTACGGAGCTCGCGAATATTACCTGGCCAATTGTAATGAAGTAGTTCATGCATAATACTTGAAGGTAAGTCGCGAACTGGTCTGTTATAGTTAATTGAAAAATCATTTAAGAATGAGTATGTTAATTCAATAATATCTTCTCGTCTTTCTCGTAGTGGCGGAATATGCAAACTAACTACATTTAAGCGATAATATAAATCTTCTCGGAAAGTTCCTTTTCTCATTTCTTCTTGTAAATCACGATTTGTAGCAGCGATAATACGGAAATCAATATTTATTTCTTTTTCTCCACCAACTCGGTAATATTTTCGTTCTTGTAGTACACGTAAAAGTTTCACTTGCATATCGAGTGGCATTTCGCCAATTTCATCGAGGAATAAAGTACCGCCTTGTGCCAGCTCAATTTTCCCTTTTTTCCCTTTACTATTTGCGCCAGAAAAAGCGCCTCGTTCGTACCCAAATAACTCACTTTCAAATAACGCTTCAGGGATGGCACCACAGTTGATCGAAATGAAAGGTGACTTTGCTGTCTCGCTTGCTTCATGAATTGCTTTCGCAAATACTTCTTTTCCAACTCCACTTTCGCCGAGAATTAAAACAGTCGACTTCACAGAACAAACCTTTCGAGCTAATTGTATCGTTCTTTGTATGACAGGGCTTTTTCCGTTCATTGCATGGAAAGGATCAGATGTATCTTTATACTTTGCAACTTCTTGTTCTAATCGGTGCATTTCATGCGACATATTAAATAATTTTTCATTCAAAGCGACTTGATTTGTAACATCCGTTTCTGAAACGACTGCCCCTATTATTTTATCGTTACAATAAACTGGGTTTGAATTAATTAATACGAACAAATCAGGCCGAGGCTGATGGAATTGAGCGATTATGCTTTTTCCACTATGTAATGATTGTAAAATTTCTAAATCTTTATAATCAAAAAAACGAGTGATCGGTTGCCCGATAATTTCATTATGGTTTACTGAAAAAATCTTTTCAGCACCATCTGTCCAAGTGCGAACGCATTCTTTATCATCAATGACTGTAACAGAAGAATCAGACGTTTCAATAACAGTGTTATAAAACGCTTGTAGTTCATTGTAATACTTATAAAGAAAAGGAATCATTTGCTGTGTAGTAATACAGTATATAGGTTCTTCGTCTTTGTTCATGATGACAACAGCTAGTTCATGAGAAAATGCGTCGATTAAAGCAGTGAAAGAGTCATCCTCATATATAACTGCGCAACGCCATTTTTCAGTAGATGAATGGATGTAATAAAAGTTCTCGTTTACTTGCTTGATTGATTGCATGATACTGTTGTGATCCATTGACAAAATTTTTATAAACTCTTTTATTGTTGGAAATGAAAATGTCATAGTGACCTCCTATTGTGTAAAAAAAAATAGACAGTGATAAAAAAATAATACACCTATTTATGATAAATTTAAAATATTTTTACAAATAAAAATATTATTTATAAAAAGTGTATATATGTAGAGTTGGCACGTCAATTGCATAAAAGAAAGTGAGAGATTTATGAGAAAGGAGGAGTGCTATGTGAGGCACTGCGACGTTTTAATTATAGGTGGTGGAATAATAGGATGTTCCATCGCTTATTACACTTCAAAATACGGAAGAGATGTAACAATCATTGAAAAAGGAGAATTTGTCAGCGGGACGTCTTCACGGTGTGATGGAAATATATTGGCAATTGATAAAGATCCAGGGTTTGATAGTCAAATGTCATTAGTAAGTCAAAAGTTAGTAACAGAACTAAGTGAAGAGTTGGAGCATTCATTTGAATATAGGGCACCTGGCAGCATCCTTGTTTGTGAATCAGACGAAGAGATGGAAGCGGCGCAGCAATGGGTAGACAGGCAAAAAGAAGCGGGTTTACCGTTTCGAATGTTAGATAGGCAAGATATAAGAGAGGAATCACCATTTTTTGCTGATGATTTATTAGGTGGTTTAGAATGCGCAACTGATTCAACTGTAAATCCGTATCTTCTCGCTTTTTCACTTTTAGCAGAGGCGAAAAAATTTGGTGCAAAAGCTTATAACCATACAGAAGTTAAAGAAATGAAAAGAGAGAAGGACGGCTCATTTATTGTAGAAACGACAAACGGTACATATACTGCGAAGCAAGTTGTGAATGCAGCTGGTGTGTGGGCTCCTAAAATCGGACAGATGTTAGATGTGAATATCCCAATTGAACCGAGAAAGGGACATATTATTGTAGCTTCGAGACAACAACATGTTGGCTGCCGTAAAGTAATGGAATTTGGTTATTTGATTTCCAAGTTTGGTGGGAAACGAAAAGTAGATGCTTTAACTGAACAATACGGAGTCGCGCTTGTATTTGAACCGACAGAAAGTCAAAATTTTTTAATTGGTAGTAGTCGAGAATTTGTAGGGTTTCACACGAGAATAAACAATGAAGTTATTAAATGTATTGCAAATAGAGCAATTCGTTTTTATCCGAAAATGGCGGATATGATGGTGATCCGTTCATATGCTGGATTACGTCCGTGGACAGAAGATCATTTGCCAATCATTTCACGAGTGGAACATATTCCGAACTACTTTATAGCAGCGGGGCATGAAGGTGATGGGATTAGTCTTGCGGCAGTTACTGGGAAGGTGGTTGAGGAACTGTTAAATGAAAAAGAAACAATCATTCCTATTGAACCACTTCGTTTGAGTCGTTTTACAGAAAGGGTGTTAAACGGATGAGGTCACAAAGAGTCTTTACGACGATTGATACACATACGGGCGGGAATCCAACGAGGACATTAATTAGCGGACTTCCTAAGTTAATTGGAGAGACGATGGCAGAGAAGATGTTGCATATGAAAAAGGAGTATGACTGGATTCGCAAATTGTTAATGAATGAACCACGTGGGCATGATGTAATGTCAGGTGCACTATTAACAGAGCCGTGTCACCCTGAAGCTGATATAGGTGTTATATACATAGAGACAGGCGGGTATTTACCGATGTGTGGCCACGATACAATCGGTGTATGTACATCTTTAGTTGAATCAGGCTTAATCCCAGTAGTTGAACCGGTTACTTCTTTAAAGCTAGATACACCAGCAGGCTTAGTTGAAGTAGATATTTTTGTTCAAGATGGGAAAGCGAAAGAAGTCTCCTTCTGCAACATACCAGCTTTTTTATTGAAAAACATTACTGTAGACGTTGAAGACATTGGAACTGTAGAGGCTGACATTGCATATGGAGGGAATTTTTATGCCATTATCGATGCGAAGTCAGTAGGTTTAGATTTAGTACCAGAAAACGCATCTACGATCATTGATAAGGCAATTCATATTCGAAATACAATTAATGAGAAGTTTGAAATCATTCATCCAGAGTATTCGTTTATAAGAGGATTAACACATGTTGAATTTTATACAGATCCTACTCATGAAAGTGCGCATGTGAAAAATACAGTTGTTGTTCCGCCAGGAGGAATAGATCGATCTCCATGTGGTACAGGAACATCCGCGAAGTTAGCTGTATTATATGCCCATAAAAAAATTGACATTGATGAAGAATTTGTTCATGAGAGTATTGTAGGTTCTTTATTTAAAGGGTGTGTTATGAGTACAACATATGTAGAAAATATTGAAGCTGTAGTAACGAAAATTACTGGATCGGCTTGGCTTATGGGCATGCATAGATTTTTTTACAATGAAAAGGATCCACTTAAAGAAGGTTTTTTGTTAATTCCGCCGATGGAGCATGAAACGGAGGATGTAAAATGAACATTCAAAAAATGTATACAGCAGTAGATGTGCACGTAGCTGGCGAAGCATTTCGTGTAATAAAAGATGTACCATGCAAATACTACTACAGTTTAGAACATTTAAATGAACAGTTTTCTGGGGAATTAGCAGAAGAAATGCAGCTTTTATTAAATGAACCACGTGGTTTTATCGGTTTAAATGGATGTATTGTCGTTCCTTCTATTCATAAGGAAGTGGATGCAGCGGTATTGTTTTTTGATCATGAAGGATCTATTCCTCTTCATTATGGCGGTATAGTAGCGGTAATAACAATGTTATTAGAAAGTGGTTATTTAAAAAAGAGAGAGTCTGATCAATACAAAATTGAAACGTTGTCTGGAATTTTTTCAGTTCACGCCTATGTAGAGCATGATGAAGTTGTATCTGTTTCGTTTGAAAGCAAACTTTGTTATATGGTTGAGAAAGATTTAAAGATTGGTAATATAAAGTACTCTCTCATACAAGCAGATAAAGTTTATGCAGTTGTAGAAAAGGATACGTATTCGCCTGAAATTTCTGTTGAAAATATATCTGAATTAAAAAAATGGGGAGAAGCTACACTTGAAGCTATACAAAAACAGTCACTTATAAAAAGACTTATTTTAGTAGATTCTTCGCAAAAAGAAAAGAATCATATAAAGTCAATCACATTTCATGAAGATAACTTTATCGTACGTTCACCAGGTTTTGTTTCTACAATTGTGTCTTATGTTCATGCTTTATTTAAAAATGATTATATAGCGGATAAACCTTTTAAAAATGAAAGTATTTTTAATAGCTTTATAACAGTGGAACAAGTGAAGAAAGAAGAATTAGGATACATTTTCCGTTTTGAAAGTAGAGGATTTATTACAGGTATGCAGACGTTTTTGCTAGATCCGACAGATCCGTTTCCAACAGGGTTTCTATTAAAATAAAATGTTAAAGGGAGAGATAAAGATGAAAAAAATTAAAGGGGCATTTCCAGTATTAATAACACCGATGGATGAGTTTCAAGAGATTGATTGGAAAGGTGTAAAACAAAATGTAAATTACTTTATTGAACAAAAAGTAGCTGGAATTATTATTAATGGCAGTACGGGAGAATTTGTTAGTTTATCAAAAGAAGAACGTTTTAATATGGTAGAAACTGTATTAAAAGAAGTTGATGGCCGTATTCCCGTTATCGTTGGTACTGCAGCAGAGACGACGAAAGAAACGATTGAATATACGAAACATGCGGAAGCGCACGGGGCGGATTGTGCGTTAATTATTAACTCGTATTATTGTAAACCGAAAGAAGAAGAAATCTATTTTCATTTTAAAGAAATCTCAAACGCTGTAAATATACCAATTATGCTATACAATAACCCATTTACTTCTGGTGTTGATATGAGTACAGAGCTTATGCTTCGCATTGGTAAAGAGTGTGAAAATGTTACACATATTAAAGAATCTAGCGGAGATATTCGAAAAGCGAGAGATTTAGTAAGACAAGGCGAAGGTGCTTTTCAAGTCTTCTGCGGATCTGAAGATTTAGTTATGGAATCTTATTTAGTTGGTGCCTCGGGATGGGTTTCAGTAGCAGGAAATATCGTTCCAGGTCTAGTTACGAAAATGTATGAGCATTTTCAAAATGGTGAATTAGAAAAAGCGTGGGAAATAAACGATGCGATTTTACCTCTTTGCGAGTTTCTTGAAGGATCGGGAAAATATGTACAAATCGTTAAACGCTCAATGGAATTACACGGGCAAGTCGGAGGACCTTCACGTTATCCGAGACTCGGATTAACTGAAGAAGAAGATCAAAAGCTTCAATCGATTTTATCAAATATCACAGCTCATACAGCTGTTTAAATAAGGAGGAGTGTATATGTTAACGACAAATATTGAGCTGAAACCAAAAGTGAAAGCGTTTTTAAACGAAGAAATTAAAATGTTTATTAATGGTGAATTTATTTCTTCTATTAGCGGGAAGACGTTCGAAACATACAATCCAGCAACAGAAGATGTTTTAGCTGTCGTATGTGAAGCGCAAGAGGAAGATATTGATGTCGCAGTCAAAGCAGCAAGAGCTGCATTTGAAAGTGGACCTTGGGCAGAAATGACTACCGCTGAAAGAGCACATCTTATTTATAAATTAGCAGATTTAATTGAAGAGCATGGAGAAGAATTAGCGCAGTTAGAAGCTTTAGATAATGGGAAACCATATCAAGTAGCACTAGATGATGATATTGCAGCGACTGTAGAAAATTATCGCTACTACGCGGGATGGGCTACAAAAATTATCGGGCAAACCATTCCAATTTCAAAAGATTACTTAAATTATACGCGCCATGAACCAGTTGGCGTTGTAGGTCAAATTATTCCTTGGAATTTTCCGCTCGTTATGTCTTCTTGGAAAATGGGGGCTGCACTAGCAACAGGCTGTACGATTGTATTAAAACCAGCAGAGCAAACGCCTTTATCGTTATTATATACAGCGAAGCTCTTTAAAGAGGCTGGTTTTCCAAATGGTGTTGTAAACTTCGTTCCAGGTTTTGGTCCTGAAGCAGGAGCAGCAATCGTAAACCATCATGATATTGATAAAGTAGCCTTCACTGGTTCAACAGTTACGGGAAAATATATTATGCGTCAATCAGCAGAAACAATTAAACATGTAACGTTAGAACTTGGTGGCAAGTCCCCAAATATCATTTTAGAAGACGCTGACTTAGAAGAAGCGATTAACGGTGCGTTCCAAGGTATTATGTATAATCATGGTCAAAACTGTAGTGCGGGATCTCGCGTGTTCGTGCATCGAAAGCATTATGAAACAGTCGTAAATGAACTTGTAAAAATGGCAAATGAAGTAAAGCTTGGAGCAGGTATGGAGAAGGAAACTGAAATGGGTCCACTCGTATCTAAAAAACAACAAGAGCGTGTGCTGCATTATATTGAACAAGGGAAGAAGGAAGGTGCTACTGTTGCTGCTGGTGGAGAACGTGCATTTGAAAAAGGTTATTTTGTACAGCCGACAGTATTCACAAATGTTACGGATGATATGACAATTGTTAAGGAAGAAATTTTCGGACCAGTTGTCGTTGTACTTCCATTTGATTCGACAGAAGAAGTAATTGAAAGAGCAAATAACTCTTCATATGGGCTTGCTGCAGGGGTATGGACACAAAATATTAAAACTGGACATCAAGTTGCTAATAAGTTAAAGGCAGGAACAGTGTGGATTAATGATTATAACCTAGAAAATGCAGCGGCACCATTTGGTGGGTTTAAGCAATCTGGTATCGGTCGTGAGTTAGGCTCATATGCGCTAGATAATTATACAGAAGTGAAGAGTGTTTGGGTCAATATTAAGTGAAACTCTATTTAGTAGCAGTCTTGTAGACTATAAATAATAGGATAAATAAGAGAAGCGGACAACTGGAATGCAAGTCAAAGGTTGTCCGCTTTCTATATATAAATATTCTTTTCAAAACAAGTAAGAGGGGGACTTTGATGGAACAGTTAGTAGAATGGCTAGTAGGGCAAGTATGGAGTATTGGTTTAGTTGTTTTTGCATTAGGGGCAGGCATATATTTCACAATTGCGACACGTTTTTTGCAAATTCGTTATTTTAAAGAGATGATTACATTACTATTTGAAGGGAAAAGCTCAGAGACTGGCATTTCATCTTTCCAAGCATTCTGTTTGGCCTTATCAGGAAGGGTTGGAATAGGTAATATCGCAGGAGTAGCGACAGCTATCGCTTTTGGTGGTCCTGGAGCTGTATTTTGGATGTGGGTAATGGCTCTTTTAGGAGCAGCTAGTGCATTTGTTGAATCAACATTATCTCAAGTATATAAAAGTAAAGTAGGAAATGAATACCGCGGTGGTACACCATATTTTATTGAAAAAGGTTTGAAAATGAAATGGTTTGCGGTTATTGTAGCGGTGGTTGTAACACTGTCATATGGCGTATTATTGCCAGGTATTCAATCAAGTAGTATCGCTGTTGGATTTGAAAACTCTAATGGCATTAGCAAATATATAACTGGTATATTGTTAGTCATATTATTAGCAGCAATCATTTTTGGTGGCGTAAAAAGAATTGCGGGCGTCTCTCAAATGCTTGTTCCATTTATGGCAATTGGTTATGTAATTGTTACATGTATCGTATTAATTGCGAATGTAACGGAAATTCCAAGTATGTTCGCTTTAATTTTCTCTAGTGCTTTTGGTGTAAATGAAATGTTTGGTGGTATCGTTGGTGCAGCTATTGCTTGGGGCGTAAAACGTGCTGTATTTTCAAATGTTGCTGGTGTTGGAGAAGCGACATATAGTTCAGCTGCTGCTGAAGTATCCCATCCTGCCAAACAAGGGTTAGTTCAAGCGTTTTCTGTATATATCGATACAATTGTTGTATGTACAGCGACAGCTCTTATGATTTTAATAACAGGTATGTATAATGTTATACCTGAAGGAAAAAGCGCTATTGTAAAGAACATTGGGAATGTAGATGCAGGTCCAATCTATACACAACAAGCAGTTGAAACTGTTATGACGGGATTTGGTCCAATATTTATTTCAATCGCAATCTTCTTCTTCGCATTTACAACTTTACTTGCTTACTATTATATCGCAGAAACGACACTTACTTATTTAGATCGTGAGCTTAAATATAACTGGTTAAAACCCGTTTTAAAAATTGGATTTTTAATTATGGTTTACATCGGTAGCGTAGAATCAGCATCGCTATTATGGAACCTTGGAGATTTAGGAATTGGTAGTATGGCATGGTTAAACCTTATTGCGATCATATTATTAAGTAAAACGGCATTAAAAGTATTAAAAGATTATGAAGCGCAGAAAAAAGAAGGGAAAGACCCAGTATTTGATCCTAAAAATGTGGGGATTGAAGGCTTAACATTTTGGGAAGAGAGAAGTAAAGAGGTTGAAGGAAAAAACTCTAAAGAACAAGCGGTAGTGGATGATAGTCTGCAATTGTAGTCTTAATAAACTGAATATTCATTCTATTCTGTATGGTATATTGCCTTCTTTTCATCACATACTACAGTAGGTACAGATAATTTGAATGGGGGTAATAATAAGATGGAAAACGAACAACATCATAGTTCAGTAAATGACGTTCTACATCATTATAAAGAAGGAATCGGTAGTTTCACAAACCAAATTCCTGAAATTGCTGAAACATATAATGCGTTCACGCAAGCTTGTTTTCAAGAGGGCGCTTTAACAAAAAGGGAAAAACAACTTATCGCATTAGGAATTAGTCTAGCAACGCAAGATGAATATTGTACCATTTATCATACAAAAGGTTGTCTTGATCAAGGGTGTTCAGATAAAGAGATTCTGGAAGCGTGTGGGGTATCAGCAGCATTTGCTGGCGGAGCTGCAATGAGTCAAGCGGTAACTTTAGTACAAGAGTGTTTAATTGAACTGAAAAATCAAAAGCATTGAATAGAAAAGAACGTTTTAAACTTTATGTTTAAAACGTTCTTTTACGTGAGATTAAATTTGAGTATGAAATTTACATTGTATGTGATGTAATAAAGTGAAAATTTTAAATCTAGTGGGAATGAGAAATCGAAACTATTTATTTAGTTTTAAGATTTTCTAAAAAGTTTCAATTGTTTCATATAATCAATAGCTTTTGTTTTGTTCTTTTGTTTACATACATATTCGAATTCATTCTTATCTCTATAATAACTATTCATTATATCTTCTGTAAGAACTCCATCGGATATAGCTTTTTTAACTGCACATTGTGGTTCATTTGTATGCGAACAGTTAGAAAATTTACAGCTCTTAGATATAATCACTATATTTTCATACCCAAAAGCAGAGTTATCTCTATGGTTTATCAAGTCAAATCCCATTTTACTAATAAGTAATCCCTCCACTTTTAAATTGTATGTAATTTAATATTCTATATTACCATAAATCGATTTCTTTATGTCAGGAAGAACGCTGTATATACTCTTACCGATTAAAGATTCTAATTCTTTCTTAATTGTATAGAATCCTTTCCAATGTAAAGATGTATGAGCAGTTGTTCCATGACGTAAGCCAACTGAAATTAATCTTTTTTCAAGGGTAGTAAAGCCATCTGCGTCAGCTAGAGCGTCACAAAGGGTGATTACTTTATTATATAAGTCGTAGTTACTATGTTCGTTCAATATTTCAATTAACCGGCTTTTCATATAATCGGGAACAAGACTCCACTCCGCTGCGATATCTATATGTTCATTTTTGCAAGGGAATGAATGTGTCACACAAATAATCGCGTTTCCTGTATAACCTAAATCATTCATGTACATATAACCATCATAGGAATGTATAACAGATCTGGTAAAACCTTTATACCTTCCTATATCATGCAGGAGGGCAGCATTATATGCTATGTCAGCATTTAGGTCATAATACCCATTATTAATAAGTTCTACAACTATCTTTTCCGTTGCAAGGGCAACATTAATTGAATGTTCAAACCATGGACCTGGATTTTGTTCATATGCCCACTCGAGTAATTCTCTCGCGTATGTCGTATCTAATATATATTTCATATAGGTATCCTTTCTCTAAAAATTCATATTTAAAATAATTTCATCTTAATATTTAATTATTCCTGCTTTAAAAATTGTTAAAATAAAAATAAAAGGGGGGAAAGTAATGGGGAATTTAGTAATTGAAGAAATTAAGAAATTAGAAAACAATATTGAAGAGCTTACTAAACTTTTGAAAACTGTAGTAGATGATGGGGCATCAATCGGGTTTTTACCGCCAATGGAACGAGAAGAAGCGACGAAGTATTGGCAAGCTGTCTTAGTGCCGGAAGTGATATTATATGTCGCTAAAATAAACAATGAAGTAGCGGGAAGTGTTCAATTACATTTAGTCACAAAGCCAAATGGTAGCCATAGAGCTGAAATTTGTAAGTTAATGACTCATCCAAATTTTAGACGTAACGGTATTGGACGTTTGCTTATGCAAAAAGCAGAGGGACGAGCAAAACAAGAAAACAGGTCTCTTTTAGTGCTAGATACGAGAGAAGGAGATCCTTCTAATAGATTATACAAATCATTAGACTATCGAGAAGTTGGAAAAATACCGGAATATGCAATTTCTCCGAATGGTGCGTTAGATGCAACGGTTATATATTATAAAAGTATTTAGTTTTTTGACCCTTTAACTATGGTTGGAATGTTCAATTAAAGGACTAGTTTGTAGAAGGTTGTAACAGTTTTTTTAGTTATTATTTAATAGGGGTTTAGCAGTCTTTTGGTGAATATTAAATGTTAATCTAAAAGATGGAGGTTGCTGTCATGTTGAAACTGTTTCAATATAATTGGCAAGTTCGTGATGAGTGGTTTACATTTTGTGAAGATATATCGGATGAAGAACTATTAAAGAAACGGGTTGGTGGGTTTGGTAGTATCCTACATTCGTTATTTCATATTGTAGATATGGAGTATATGTGGATCTTAGGTTTGCGCGGTGAACCAGTGCCCGAGGAGCCGGAATTTGAAGATTATTCTAGCTTGCAAAAAGTGAAAAAACTCTCAGCTCAATACCACGAGAAAGTGCAGCCATTTGTGACCTCTTGGACAAGTGAAATGGAATCTCGGAAATTTTCAGAAACTGATTTCAATGACGCACCGATTAGCTCTAGAGACGCACCAATTAGGCGCCGAGTTATTGAATGTACACACGGAGAGATAATGCGTCATGTCATTGTCCACGAAATTCACCATATCGGTCAGTTATCTATTTGGGCACGTGAAATAGGAAAGGAGCCAGTTTCCGCAAATTTGAGAGGGAGAGGGCTATTCGGTAATTAGACTGTCTTTGCCAATTTTGCAATTGGGCGCTTTAATGGTACAATAATCAAGAATGGAAAATATAGTGCAAGTGCCTACACTATTTTAAATTAATATACATTTCGATCATCTATTTCATTTTAGATGATCTTTTTTATGAAAATTATAGAAGAAAGTGCAATTATTTATAAAAAAATACGCTTTAAATATTGTCATATTTGCTTCTTTAAGATATCCTTTTCATGAAGAGGTGGAAAACATGGAAAAAGTACTAGTTTTCGGGCATAAAAACCCAGATACAGATGCAATTTGTTCTGCAATTGCTTATGCAGAATTGAAAAAAGAATTAGGAATGAATGCTGAGCCTGTACGTTTAGGCGAAATCAGCGGTGAAACTCAATTTGCGTTAGATTATTTTAAAGTAGAAGGACCGCGTTTTGTTGAGACAGTTGCAAGCGAAGTGGACAACGTTATTTTAGTTGACCATAACGAGCGTCAACAAAGTGCTAACGATATCGAATCTGTTCGTGTGTTAGAAGTTATTGACCATCACCGTATTGCTAACTTTGAAACAAGCGATCCTATATACTACCGTTGTGAGCCAGTTGGTTGTACAGCTACAATCTTAAACAAAATGTACAAAGAAAACGGCGTTACAATTCGTAAAGAAGTTGCAGGTTTAATGTTATCTGCAATCATTTCAGATTCTTTACTATTCAAATCTCCAACTTGCACAAAGCAAGACGTAGCAGCAGCACGTGAATTAGCGGAAATCGCTGGTGTAGATGCAGATAGCTATGGCTTAGAAATGTTAAAAGCTGGTGCTGACTTAAGCGGAAAAACAATGGAGCAATTAATCTCTCTTGACGCTAAAGAATTCCAAATGGGTAATGCGAAAGTTGAAATCGCACAAGTAAACGCTGTTGATACAAACGATGTTCTTGTACACCAAGCGGAACTTGAAAAAGTTATCTCTGCAGTAGTTGAAGAGAAGGGTTTAGACCTATTCTTATTCGTTGTAACTGACATCTTAACTAACGATTCTGTTGGCCTTGCAATTGGTAAAGCAGCAAACGTTGTTGAGAAAGCTTACAACGTATCTCTAGAAAACAACACAGCTACTTTAAAAGGTGTTGTATCTCGTAAAAAACAAATCGTACCTGTATTAACAGAAGCATTCCAAGCTTAATAGTATTGAGTACAGATAAACAAAAAGGACAAGTAGTCAGATGGACTACTTGTCCTTTTCTCTTTTAAATGGCGGGAAATCCAGATTTTTAATTAGAGGGACTTGCGTATGTTGAATGACTCAAAGTTGTTAAATTGGGATGAAAATAAGAAATGTTATGACTTGGAAACATTGAAAAATTTGATTTTTCGTAAGAAGTAGTACAAAATACGTTCAGGGCAATACTCAATACGATAAGCGAATAAAAAAGGATAGCATTTTCTATCCTTTTAAACGATTCTTATTCACATAAAAAGTAACGATAGCAACAACGAGGAAAATAGGAATTGCGTATACTTGCCCAACAAATAATTTCCAACCAACAGTATTATAACCGTCAGATGCTGGTAAGGTAATTACAATAACGCAAACGATAAAATAAACAAATAGTGCAGGGATAATATTTTTCATTGCCGTTCACCTCCTCTCTAAACTTTAATGTATAACATTTGTATATTACAGTATTATTGAATGGAGTTGGATAAAAGCAAGTAATTTAAATTTGATTTATATACGTATGTATTAAAAGACTAATTGTAAATGAAACTAATGAAAAATGTGGTAAATAATGTATTTTCATTTCAGGATTATTATATAGTATTTTGTGAAGAAAATGTACAAAAAATTTAACTTTATATACGAAAGAAAAGAGGTAAGACGTAAATATGAAGAGACTATGCATAATCCCATGTGGAAAAAAGAAAATTTGGGATAAGTATGTAGATTACGGGGAGACAGAGGCAAAGGATGTGTATATTAGTCCATTTGGAAAAGCGTGTCAGGCATACGCAACTATGTTTTTTGAGAACTGGGTTATCTTATCAGCGAAGCATGGATTTTTAAGACCGAATGATATTGTGCAAGAAAACTACGATCTTGCATTTGATTCCAAGAGTAATGAGATTATTAGTATTGAACAATTACGACAACAGATCGTTGATAAAGAGTTGCTTCAGTTTGACGAAATCGTTTTACTTGCTGGGAAGAAACATAAAAAAGTAGTGACGAAATTATATTCGGAAGAAATTATTACATATCCGTTAGAAGGATGCAAAGGAATTGGATATATGTTGCAGAGGTTAAAGAGGGCTGTAGAGGAAGAGAAGGAAGTATAGTTTTTATGATAGTAGTAGGTTGGTCACATTTTGATAATAGGCATCGCCAAAATGGTGGTGCTTTTTCTATTAGTCAGTACAGCTCCCCAAATAGATTTGGTATTTGATAGCAATAGTTTTGTTCGTTAAGTGTCAATTTTCTTTTTCAAGTATAATGAATTAAAAATGCAGTAGGTAGGGGAATCATAGTAACACAAGTATTAACGAATCTGGTTGGATTTTTAAACGATAATAGCAAAAAAGACAAGCTATGAATATGATAATAAAAAAAGGAGATGTTGGATAATGGGTTACATTGTAGATATTTCGAAATGGAATGGCGATATTAACTGGGATGTAGCAGCACCACAATTAGATTTCGTAATTGCACGTGTGCAAGATGGTTCAAATTATGTAGACCCTTTATATAAAAATTATGTACAAGCAATGAAAGTGAGAAATATTCCATTTGGTAACTATGCATTTTGCCGTTTCATTTCAGTAGAAGATGCGAAAGTAGAAGCACGTAATTTTTGGAATCGTGGGGATAAAAATGCTACAATTTGGGCTGCAGATGTTGAAGTGAAAACAATGGATGATATGCGAACAGGTACACAAGCTTTTATCGACGAATTACGCCGACTAGGTGCTAAGAAAATCGGTTTATATGTTGGTCATCATATGTATGAACCTTTTGGGATGGCAAATGTGAAATGTGACTTTGTATGGATTCCGAGATATGGGGGAAATAAGCCAGTGTATCCGTGTGACCTTTGGCAGTATACTGAAACAGGGAATGTTCCTGGCATCGGTAAATGCGATCTCAATTCACTCATAGGAAATAAACCTCTAGCGTGGTTTACTGGAGCAGTACAACCAGTACAACCTGTGCAAGTACAAGCAAATAAACAAAATATCATCCAATCTGGAGCTTTTTCACCGTATGAAACGCCCGATGTTATGGGAGCATTAACTTCTTTAAAAATGACAGCCAAGTTCATTTTACAATCGGATGGATTAACATATTTCATTTCTGATCCAACTTCAGACACGCAATTGAATGCAATGAAAGATTATCTTGAACGTAAAAAATGGTGGTATAAAGAAATGTAGTAATCAAAGTTTGTACCATAGAGCGTGCCCCACCTAAAAAACAGCTTCTTATAGAAGATAAAATAGAATTCCCTTCGAAATGTATCCTCCTAAATGTATAAAATATATTTTCGATTCATAAAAAAATAGATTATAAGTAATTGTTTTGTAAAAAAAACCAAAATGTTAGTGTTCATTAAATATGAAATATGTTCCCTAAACCTTAAAAACTAGACTAGTAAACAAGCCCTTCTATTAGTTCCAACATAGAATATAATGAATTCTATTTAGGAGGAAGTATATTCATGGGGAATCATTGTCATTGTAGACGTTCATTTTGGGATGATTTAATGTTCGGAGGATGTAGATGCAGGAATTGTCATACATGCAGTTGCAAAGAGAAAGCGAAATGCGATTGTGACAAGTGTAGTTGTAAGGAGAAACCGAAGTGCGATTGTGAAGAGTGTAAGCATAAAGAGAAACCGAAATGCCATTGTAAACATGAAGGGTACTAGTAATAAAAAAGAGTACGTAAAGTACTCTTTTTTATTACTAGTTTATATTCCATCTTGAACTGATTTTTTTTCAATTTCCCATGTATCTTTCTTTTTAATTTTTATAGATACATAAGTTCCATTAGATTTTTGATAAAAGATATAGCCATTATTCGATTTTACATAGGCTAATGGCTCACCTATGCAATCTCGTGAACAAGACGTATTGATTAGCTCAATTAATGAAAGGTTACTTGGATCAGTTTTACTTGTATCTATAAGGGTATCGAGATTTGTTTTACGAAATCCCTGTAAATTTACATTGAAATTTTTTTCGATTTCTCCAGTACCGTTCGTACTTATTACCTCGGCGGAGTTTTTCTTTTCGAGAAGGAAACCACTTGTATAAAGGAATTTTGTATATCCTATCCAGGCGATTAAAATGATTGTAAAAAATATACTAGCTGTTCTAAGTTTGCGAAGCCGTTTGCTTACAATTGTTTCTGAGTATTTCATTCAGTCTAATCCTCCAATGTTTTTTTATCTAAAGTATGCTTGGACACATATATTTAGAAGAGAATGAAAGGTAAAGGGTTCTTGATTCAAAAAAGAAAGCATCCAGTATGAGATGCTTTCTTTTTTGAGTATTTTTTGCTATCTGTTAGTTACTTGTTTCATAAGTGGCCTTATTTCTTTCACAGGAGGCTTTTTATCATATGCATCAACGTAAGAAAAGTAATAATTTAAGTTTCTAAGAAGGCCTTTTCCTATTTTTGCGCTTAAGAAGGGGAATACTTGTCCCGTATAATCATCGAGGGATTTACAATAATATTTTTCATCTAAATATATACTGTATTTACATGTTAGTTCTACTAATGGGTTACCTTCATCATCAAATACTTCCTTAGAATCGATAATGTCTATTAATGCGAATTTTTCATTCAAATAAACTTTCTTTTTTTTCTCGTGTTTATTTGTGAGAATGAATACGAGACCAATGGCGTTAATCAAACTATGTCCTCCTATAAAAAACGGATATTAATAAAATATATCGATATACGTTAAATGTAAAGAGGAGAAGTGAAATATCCTTGAATGAACGTTTTATAAGCCGATTTGTTTTTTCAAATCGGCTTATTGTTATTGAAATACTTGCGGGAATTGTTTTACGATTGCGTCTGTTATCATGTCTGCCATTTCTAATGCTTCTTTTTCAATTTTATCGTACAATTTTACTCCTGCTTCATAATCTTTATTTAGGAAGGAAAGCGCTTCTGCTTTTGTTAGTGCTAAATGTTCATAAAACATTTTTCTAAATTCTTCTTTTTCTATATATGGGTTGATGCTAGTAAGAAATGCAACAATTTCATCCCCGTTAGCGTACCATTTTTTCTCTATCGCAGCAGCTGCATTTTGATCACCTGCTTTTGCAGCTTTAACAAGATCAGCGGCGATTACTAAATGGTCTTTAATTAATGCACTATATTTTTTTACTGCATCCTCACCGTAGAACGGTTCAAGGGATAGTCCCATGTGTGTTGCGTTTTGTAGAAGGCGTCCAACTGAAACGTTAACATCTGGTAAATGAAAGACAATGCTTATAATGGCTAATCTCGTCCAAGCGACATGTTGTTCCCATAATGAACGCATATAACCTTTTAAAAAGTTCTCATTTTTACTAATTCGGTAATTACGTACGGGTACATCAAAGTTTACATAAGGGTTATGATAGGGGGAGTAATACGATTGCCAATAAGAATACATAAGTAGTAACACTCCTTTGAACATGTATATCTCAAAGTATGATGAAATTTATTTTTTAGTTACGTGTCCTAGATTATTTTCAACAATTAGATAGGTGGCTAAAAAGGTGAGAAGATTTGAAAACGAAGTTGTGGTATATGTGAATTAATTGAATATAAAGTAAAAGAGGCTCTGCAAGGGAAGTTGCAGAGCCTCAAAAGGGTATTGTCGAGATGTCGGACTCGACTACGTAATAGTACCATAATTTTTTTTTGAAAAACCTTGGTAAATCTGTCCAAATGAATGATTTAACACTTTAATAAAGTAAAAAGGAGCTACTTCCCGCAGCAGCCCCCTTTCACTAGATAATGTTGATGAGTAAAAACTCATCTAGAGTACCTTTATAGTAACAAGTAAAAATAGTTTTGTGTATTGAGAAAAAACGAATTACATAATTAGACGTTAAGAATTTATATTTAAAATTTTTTCGATTATTATCATTTGTTGCGATTGGATTATGGTTATAAAATGTAGAAAAGGTTTGTATGCAAGACTAAGGGTAATTATTAAGTCGACCTGCTAATGTAAGCAGGTCGACTTAAGGGGTTTATTCAACAGATTATTTTACATGTTAACAGCTGTATTGGAGTAAGTCTATAAGTTTTATATTGAGAAAATTTATATGAATTATATATTTTTTGCACATGAATTACCGTCTAAAAAGTTGAAGTAGAAAGTTACATATCTTTCTATAAGAGAATAATGGTTGATATTTATAATATGATTCATATTTCCACGCATCATTATTAGAGAATTGGAGTTTATTCGTTTCTGTTTTATGTTTGATGGAACTAATATTACGACGCTTCATATAGTAACCTCCTGAATTTATACGTATATGATTAGTAGTATTCAAGGAAGGGAAAGAAAATGAATATTTAAATTGAAATTCTTACTTTTTGTATATTGAATATGCGTTGTAGATGTTAGGAAACTTAGAAAGTAACAAAACACCTATATGAATGAATATTTGATACGAAAGGGAATATAGAGTAATGAAAAAGGAATAAGCATGTATTCATCACTTTCAAGTCACATAAGTGATGATATAATAGAGATAGATGAAAGATAAAGAAAAGCAGGTGAATCTTTTTTGTTTACAAAAGCACAAGAACTTTTAGCGACTTACTTCGGTTATTCGTCATTCCGAAGAGGACAAGATGAAACAATTAAAAATGTATTAGAGGGGAAAGATACAGTTTGTATTATGCCTACGGGCGGTGGTAAATCCATTTGTTATCAAATTCCCGCATTAGTATTTGAAGGAACGACGTTAGTAATATCCCCTTTGATTTCACTTATGAAAGATCAAGTAGATACATTAGTGCAAAACGGTATTTCCGCTACGTATATTAACAGTTCTATTTCAATGACAGAAGCAAATCATAGAATTCAATTAGCGAAACAAGGACATTACAAGTTGCTTTATGTTGCTCCTGAGCGTCTCGATTCAATGGAGTTTGTTGACCAACTCATTGATATGAAAATCCCGATGATTGCAATTGATGAGGCGCACTGTATATCGCAGTGGGGTCATGATTTCCGCCCGAGTTATTTACATATACATCGTATACTAGATTACCTTCCAGAAAAGCCGCTCGTTTTAGCATTAACTGCAACGGCAACACCACAAGTACGTGAGGATATTTGTAACACGCTTGGAATTAATCAAGAAAATACAATTATGACAACGTTTGAGCGTGAGAACTTATCGTTTTCAGTCATTAAAGGACAGGATCGTAATGCGTATTTAGCGGATTACATTCGCCAAAATCAGAAGGAATCTGGGATTATATATGCAGCTACTAGAAAAGTAGTCGATCAGTTGTATGAAGATTTAATGAAAGCTGGAGTTTCGGTATCGAAATATCACGCTGGTATGAGTGACCATGATCGAAATGAGCAGCAAGAACTTTTTTTACGAGATGAAGTCAGTGTAATGGTAGCAACCTCTGCATTCGGTATGGGTATTGATAAATCGAATATTCGTTACGTTATTCATTATCAGCTGCCAAAAAATATGGAAAGTTACTATCAAGAAGCAGGACGTGCTGGCCGTGACGGATTAGATAGTGCATGTATATTGTTATATTCTTCGCAAGATGTGCAAGTACAGCGTTTTTTAATTGATCAATCAACGGGAGAATCACGTTTTTCAAATGAACTTGAAAAGTTACAAAACATGACCGATTACTGTCATACCGAACAATGTTTACAATCATTTATTTTGCAATACTTTGGAGAAGAACCGAAAGAAGATTGTGGACGCTGTGGTAATTGTACGGACGACCGTGAGAGCATCGATGTGACAAGAGAATCACAAATGGTTTTATCTTGTATGATTAGAACGAACCAAAGATTTGGAAAGCAAATGATTGCACAAGTTTTAACGGGATCAAAAAATAAGAAAGTTATTGAATTTAATTTTCATACTTTACCAACGTATGGTCTTTTATCAAACCGTAGTGTAAAAGAGGTAAGTGAGTTTATTGAGTTTTTAATTTCAGACGAGTTAATTGCAGTCGAACATGGTACGTATCCGACGTTAAAAGTAACGGAAAAAGGGAAAGAAGTATTACTTGGTAAAGAGAATGTTTTACGTAAAGAACGAGTGGAGACAAGGCAAATCGTCCAAGATCATCCATTATTTGAAGTACTTCGCGAAGTGCGTAAAGAAATTGCTCAAGGAGAAGGTGTACCGCCATTCGTTATTTTCTCTGATCAAACGTTAAAAGATATGTGCGTGAAAATGCCGCAAAGTGACTCTGAACTCCTAACTGTAAAAGGAATTGGAGAACACAAACTTGTGAAGTATGGTTCTCACTTTTTACAAGCGGTTCAACACTTTATTGAGGAAAATCCAAACTATGCGGAAACAATTAAGACGGAAGTTGTTTCAGAGCGTAAAAAGTCAGGAAAAGCTTCAGCAAATTCCCATTTAGAAACGTATGAAATGTATAAACAAGGTATTGATTTAAATGAAATTGCGAAAGAACGTGGGTTATCGAGACAAACAATTGAAAATCACTTAATTCGCTCTTTTGAAGATGGTATGGAAGTAGACTGGCATAGTTTCGTTCCGAAAGAGTATGAACCTCTTATTGAAACTGCTGTACAAAATGCAGAAGGTGGTTTGAAATCGATTAAAGAACAACTTCCAGGTGAAGTGAGTTACTTTATGATTCGTGCATATTTACAAATAAGAAAGTAGAGACATATAAAGGGGATAGGGATATATGCATCATGTTTTCGTGTACGGTACGTTAAGAAGAGGGCAAACGAATGCTCATTATTTGCAAGGCGCAACATGCATCACTGACATAGCATGGACGTATGGGAAATTATTTGATACAAACGAAGGGTATCCAGCAATGATTTGCTCACATGAAGAAAAGGTATATGGGGAAGTTTATGAAGTAAATGATGATGTTTTAAAAAAATTGGATGAACTTGAAGAGTATACAGGTAATGCAGAGACTGATTTATATGATCGGATAACGCAAACAATGTATGTTGCTGATAGAGAAATACACGCGTATGTGTATATTGCCCGGAATAAAGAAATGTTAAAGAAAATCATTGATTCTGGGGATTGGCTCGTGTATCAAAAAGTATAATTAAAGCAGCCATAGATAAAAATTGGAAAGCAGATAATGGAATCATTATCTGCTTTTTAGTGTGTTTACAGTTGGATTTCTCAAAGTGATAGAGGATAGATTATATTATCTTGATAATAGTAATAGGGAGAGAATCTATTATGTTCAATCAATAATATAATGACACAATTGACAAAAGATACACCAGTGTTATAATGATATCTTGTTACCGAGGTAACAAAGTATTATTTTTTGGTAAGGATGTGAAATTATGAAACAAAATAATGAGCAAATAAATGAAAAGAATATAAAAATTAAAGTTGAACGTGTGCAAACGGGAATTAGGATGGAAAAAAGAATGGTAAAAGTTTTGAAAGCGATGGCAGAATACCATGATATTTCACTTGGTGTTCTTCTTGAAAGAATCGTTCTACATTCTTTTGAAAACAAACCTGTGTTTAGTGATGAAAGCCTTGAAAAAGTTAAAGCTATAAAAGAAGTTTACGATATGGATTATGGTCTAGAAATAAGTCGTAAGTGGAATGATTCGGATAACTAGAATATTAATAATACCATTTAGATTTTATGTAAAAGGTTTATGAAATATAGAAATGAAAATAAAGTATCAGGAGCGATATTAAATGAAATTCAGTACATTGACTATATTTGATAATTACCCCGATCAATTATCTCGAACTCCTAGACAATTCTATAATGAGGTATTGGAGCAAGCCGTTCGAGCTGAAGAAATGAATTTTGATGGGGTATGGTTTGCAGAACATCATTTCTCAGATTTTGGTATTAATCCTTCACCAGCAGTTTTGCTCGCTGCGGTATCTCAAAGAACGAATAGAATTCGCCTCGGCGTGGGTGTTTCAGTACTGCCATTACACAACCCTATACGAGTTGCCGAAGATTATGCGATAGTTGATCTTTTATCAAACGGAAGATTAGATTTAGGGCTAGGTAGTGGATATGCACAGAAGGAATTTGATGGCTATAATATTTCATTGGAGGACAAAACTGAACGTTTTAACGAGTCTCTAGAAGTGCTGCGTAAGGCATGGTCAGGCAAGATCTTTTCTCATCAAGGGAACTTTTATCAATACAAAGACCTTAAACTTAATGTTCAGCCCATACAAGCTCCTTTTCCGCCTCATTGGATTGCAACCTCTAGTGAAACAGGTGTTAGTCATGTTGCTAGTATGGGAAACAATTTCATGGGTCTTGGGTTTAGTAAATCACGAGATGAATTAGCAAAGCTGATTGATACTTACAAGAATACGTATCTAAAGTCAGGATACGGTAATCCAGAAGAACTGGAAATCCCTGTTGCATTTCATGTTCATGTCGGTGAAACATATGCAGAGGCTGAATCTAATGCGAAAGATCCATATCAACGATTTATGAATACTCCGCGTGGGACAAATATTTCATATGAAGACCTTACACATAAATTCAATCCAGTAATAGGAAGTTCTGATGAAGTTATTAAACAAATTCATTCCTACAGTGAAATAGGTGTTACGAATTTTATGGCAGTAATGAATTTTGGTGGACTAGAACATCATAAAGTTCTTTCATCTTTGGACTTATTTGGTAAGTATGTAATTCCTGCATGTAAGTGACAAATTAATTGGTCACTTAACTAATAAAATGAATGTATTTTTTATAAATAAATATAAAGAGAAAAAAGTTATTTTGAGGATACTTCAAAATCTTAGATCGAAGGGCATGGTTTTTTATGCCTTTATTTATTTTGGAAAATTCTCACTTATTCTATTGACTTTACGAATGGATTTTTAATAAAATTATATTTCGACTGAAAAAATTGGAACGGACAGGAGGGAATCATCAAATGAGTAACATATTTGAAGAAGAATTACAGAAAATGAAAGATATTTTATGTACGATGGATGAGCAATTAGAGCAGCTTGAAAAAATCCCAGTTTATTATGGAGAAGATTTTAAAGAGCAAATTCTTGAAAGTATGAGGGAGTCTAATAGACAAAACTTACGTATCGGTGTACAAGAGCCGTACTTTGGAAGATTAGACTTTCAGGAGGATGGCAAAGAAGATGTTATGCCTATTTACATCGGTAAAGTAGGTGTTTCAGATAAAGATACGATGAAACCGATGGTCATTGATTGGCGAGCACCTGTCGCAAGTATGTTTTATTCATTTACCGGGGGGGATGAATTAGCATTTTATCAGTCACCAGACGGTTTAGTAGAAGGCGATGTTTATTTAAAACGAAACATTTCTATTCGAAAAAGAGAGCTTGAACGTGTTGTAGATACATATGTAAAAGGAAATGAAGATGTATCGCATGCCGATGATTTTCTTCTATATCGATTAGGCGAGAATAAAGATAATAAATTGAAAGATATTGTTTCGACTATACAATCGGAACAAAATGATATTATTCGTGCGGAAAGAAACTTACCATTATTAATTCAAGGGGTTGCAGGGAGCGGAAAAACAACGATCGCTTTACATCGCCTTGCTTTTTTAATTTATGAATACCGTGAACAACTTGAAGCGGAGAGAATGATCGTATTCGCTCCAAATAGTTTGTTTTTAGACTATATTTCGAGCGTACTTCCTGAATTGGGTGTAGGCAATATTAGTCAAACAACGTTTCCAGATTGGGCATTGCGTATGTTAGAGGGTTCGGTGAAACTAAAGCAGACAGAAGAAAAATTGAAAGAAGCCTTTTCAATTAATCGTGATGAAAAAAAGGTTATGCTAGGTAAGTTTAAAGGCACGCTTGAATTTAAGTCATTCATTGAAGAGAGAATGGTTCAACTTGAAAAAGAATTAGTACCGACGAAAGATTTTGAGGCGTGGGATAAAGCTGTTATTCCAGTGGAAGACGTTAAAAAATGGATGCAAGTGGAATATAAACATTATCCATTAAAGAAAAGAAGAGAACGTTTAGTCGGCCGAATGAAGCGTTGGATTGAAATTGAACTTAAAAAGTTTGGAGAAACAAACGAGAAAAAGTTACTGAAAAAAGAAGCGACAAAGAGATTGAACACATATATGAATTTTTGGCCAAAGATGAGCCCGCTTTCACTATACAGTTCAATGTTGAAAAGTAAAGAAATACTCGACGTATTACCTGAAGAATTAGTGCAAGAAACAGAAAAGAATTGTCGTAAAAAAGAAGTGTATGTAGAAGATTTGCCTGCTTTAATTTACATACATCATCGCATAACAGGTATTGAAATCGGACAGAAATTTCATCATGTCGTTATTGATGAAGCGCAAGACTTCTCACCATTCCAAGTTTATGTACTAAAAGAAATTACACTAGGTAATTCTTTCACTATATTAGGTGATTTATCGCAAGCGATTTATGATTATCAAGGAATTGAAGACTGGAGTGCTTTTAAGGAAGTATTCCAAGAAACAGGTTATTTTGAATTAACGAGAAGCTATCGTTCTACAAAAGAAATTATTGAATTCGCAAATGAAATAATTAAAAATGCAGAAATTCCTGTAGGGCTCGCAACGCCAGTTTTCCGTAGCGGGGAAGATGTGAAAGTAATTGGTACAGAAGATCAATTCACTGAAATTGTGAAGACATTACAATATCTACAAAATGAAGATGTGAAAACAATTGCGGTAATCGGAAGAACGGACGATGAATGCCGTGAAATGTATGAAAAATTAACGAATGCAGGATTAAAAGTGAACGTAATCGAAGCGGATCAAAGCAAATATGAAGGTGGTATTTCAGTAGTACCTGTCTATTTAGCAAAAGGTTTAGAATTTGACGCTGTATTACTAATAGATGTGGATGAAGAACATTACAAAAACACAAAACACGATGCGAAGTTATTGTATGTCGGATGTACGAGATCACTTCATGATTTATGGATTTTCTATAGTGGGGAAGCATCTCCGTTAATTAAGAAATAAAAAAATTCAAGAGGACTTTCTAGTAATGAACAGAAAATCCTCTTGTTTTTCTATATAAAGATACGGGGGAAATGAGTATGATTACAAAAGTAATAACAAAAAGAAATTGGGAAATCGCAAAAACAACTGGAGAAATTAATGAATCCTCACTTAATGAAGAGGGATTTATTCATTGTTCATTATTAGACCAAGCTTTAAAAGTGGCTCAAAAACATTTTAATCATGAAGAAGAGGTTTTATTACTTACAATAGATCCATCTCTTGTAAAAGCAGAAATAAAATATGAACTTGCTTCAAACGGTCAAGAATACCCGCATGTATATGGAGTAATCAATGTTGAGGCGATTGTAGAGGTTATCCCATTTCCTAAAGAAAAAGGAGAGTTTATATTACCAGAGGTACAAAGTTAAGAGTGTTATAGGTATTTAGGTTAGCTAGAAAAGCACAAATCATATAATTTGCGCTTTTTATTATCCTTTTTTTGTAAATGATTATTGTTTTTGTCACACTAATACTGTACGATACATAGTATAAAACATATACTGTATGACATATAGTAATGGAAATGAGGTGAATAAATGGATGCTTTATTAAATTCATTAATTACTGAGCTTAGAAGAGGGACTTTAACATTGGCGGTTTTAAGCCAATTAAGAACGCCGCAGTATGGATATTCACTTGTCCAACTATTAGAGAAATCAGGAATCGTAATCGATCAAAGTACTTTATATCCACTACTTCGCCGATTAGAAAAGCAGGAGTTAGTGACGAGTAGTTGGGATAAAACGGAGAGTAGACCTCGTAAGTATTATGTTTTAAGTGAATATGGATCAGAGATATTTTTACAATTGAAAAAGCAGTGGGTAAAGGATTCAAAAGAACTTTATAACTTATTAAAGGAGGAGGATGAAAATGAGTTTGATTGATATGTACGTCCATGAAGTTGCGAAGAGATTACCTGAAAAAAATCGTGAAGATATTACACTTGAACTACGGTCAACAATAGAGGATATGTTACCAGACGATTATAATGAGGAAGATGTGAAGAGCGTACTCGAAAAATTGGGAAGTCCAGTTTCATTGGCTAATGGGTACTTGGATAGACCAATGCATTTAATTGGACCACGTTATTTTGATGTATATACGACGCTATTAAAAATGATTATACCAATTGCAGCTGTTATTGCGCTCATTTCAATGGTGGCAGAAAATTTTATAGGCTATAATGGTGATCAAGCGGTATTAAATGTTATTTTACAATTGATAGGTAAAGGTATGGGGGAAATTTTTGAAGTGGGTCTCCATGTATTTTTCTGGTTAACACTTGTATTTGCTGTTATAGAAAGAACTGATAAAGAAAAGGATCCACACCCATTAACAACAAGTTTAAAAAAATGGACGCCAGATGATTTGAAAAATATTTCGTATATCCCGAAGAAAAAGGCGATCTCAAAGTTTGAAGTTTTTGGAGGTTTAATGTGGACGGCAATATGGGCTACACTTTACTTTTATGCGAATCATCTTGTAGGCGTATATCATGGTACAGAAAATGGACTGAAGTTTGTCGCGCAGACGTTTAATCAAGATGTTTTACTTCAATATTGGCCAATCGTTGTGGTTATGATCGTTTTCGAAGTAGCTATATCTCTTTATAAGTTAGTACTGGGACAATGGACGAAAAGATTGGCAATTGGGAATGCGATTCTTCAAGTAGTCGGAGCAATCATATTCATTGTAATTGTAGTAAATCCACATTTATTTAACGAAGGATTTATTACGTATTTGGCAAATGCATTTACTACTTCCCCAGAGGAATTTAAAACGTGGTTAATTGGCGGTGGGATTTTCATCTACTCGTTATCTGCTGCGATAAATATATTTGATGGTTTCCGAAAAACTAGTATTCGTAAGTCGTTATAAGTCTGAAATTTCGGTATAATAAAACTACTAAAAAAGATAAGCATTTTGAAAGGAAGAAAACTATGATAAGGGAAGCAACGACAAAAGATTTAGCCTTTATGTTAGATATTTATAATGATGCGATACTGAATACAACAGCTGTATATGCGTATAAACCTGTGACCCTTGAAAATAGAATAGATTGGTATGAACAAAAAAAAGCTGACGGTTATCCAATTTTCGTATACGAACTAGATAATAAAGTAGTAGGATTTGCGACATTCGGTCCATTTAGAGCTTGGCCTGCCTATAAATATTCAATTGAGCATTCTGTGTATGTTGATAAGGAATATAGAAAAAATGGAATTGGGACTTCTTTAATGAAAGAACTAATAACAATTGCACAGGAAAGAGAATATATGACTTTAATTGCTGGGATTGATGCAGAAAATGAGAAAAGTATTGCCTTGCATGAAAACTATGGATTTGTTTATGCAGGCACAATTAAAAAGGCAGGTTATAAGTTTAATAAATGGCTAGACTTAGCCTTTTATCAATTGGAGCTTAATGGACCTGTAAATCCTACTGAGAAATAGATATATCAGTTATGCGAAATAATTTTTTAAAAAGATAGTGTGAAGAACTTTCATACTATCTTTTTCTTATTGTGTTCAAGAATATCATTTAACAAATAAAGGGTTTTTACATTCTATATCGAATTTTCAGAGGGTGATAAAATGATATAGAAAGAGGAATGAATATGGAAACTGTCATACGAAAAATAAAAGAAATACAAACTGGCCAAGTCGGAATACTCGTTTATTCAACAAAGAATGGAAATATAGTTGCTTCCCATAACAATGAGCTATATGTTCCGTTAGCATCAGCAGCAAAAGTAGCAATTGGATTTGTAGTAGCAAAAATGGTAAAGGACAAACAAATTAGTTGGAATGATACACTTCATCACATTAAGTTTAATCCAAATGAGGATAGTGAGCAATTATATCCTCATTTACAGGGAAGAAATACATTAACACTTAATAAAGCGGTTGAAGTGATGATAGCTTGTCACGACAGTTATATTGCTAAGTCAATTGTTATGTATTGCGGAGGATGGGATACTGTCAGAGAATATATTTCAACATACTTTTCGAAGATTCATATACAGGAAAATCCTAGAGATGAGCAAAATGTAGGAGAGTTAAATCAAGTTCTTTCACTTTTAGTACATATATTTCAAGGTTACAAATCAGAACCAGTAGTATGGGAGCCAATTATTAACGGAATGGTAAGACAGCAAGGCGAATATGAAGGAATACCTTCATATCATTTAGCTCATATGACAGGTGGATTGCCCACAGCTACAATAAATATTGGTATAATGGGAATGTTTTATGAATTCCCGTTCCTTTATGTTATTGGGGGGGAAGATTTACCTAATCGACTTGAAAATAAAGATGTTGATGAAACTATTACAACAGCTTTGAAATATATATACAAAGAATATAGTGAAAGCATGTTAGGGGGGAACGATTGAAAAGAAACTTAAAAACTTCAACAATCATCATTTTAATTTTAACAATTATTGCTTTGGAAGTTGGAATCGCACTATATGATCGTACTTTGTCATTAGATACAATTTACTTTGCCGCGATTCTTATTTGCATTGTATTGCTTTTTGGTACACGTATTTCTGAAGATAAAGAAAATACATCGAAACAGAGACGGAGAAAAACTGCTCTTATATTTTGGCCATCTATTTTATTGTCAATCGCTTGTTTTGCAGTTGTAAGTTACGTAAGAACAGGCTATGTCTCTATACCCGGGATAATTGGCTTTACATGCTTTATTACATACGGAGGATTTGTTTTTATAAGTATTTTAAAACGAAGAAATAAAAATTAAATGTAGCTTACTAAGCTGAAAGGATGGTATATATGAAACGCATAGAGAGTGGTACTCGCAATGAAGGAGAATACATAAAAAATAAAGTAATTCAATATAACATGTCCATCTTAACAGAGGAAGTAAAACAACAGATGGAACAAGTAAGTTTTGTAGTGAAAGATGAAGAAGGGAGAATTTTTGGTGGTGTAACAGGTACAATGTATTTTTATCATCTACATATCGATTTTTTATGGGTTGATGAATCAGTTCGTCATGACGGATACGGCAGTCAATTGCTACATAAAATCGAAGAAATTGCGAAGGAAAAAGGATGTAGATTGATATTATTAGATTCATTTAGTTTCCAAGCACCAGAGTTTTATAAAAAGCATGGATACAGAGAATATGGTGTTGTTGAAGATCACCCGAAAGGGCATAATCAGCACTTTTTCGAAAAGAGATTATAATAATGTTATGTAGACTAGATGACGGGAGTATTAAAATGTACAATTATAAATTGCAACATGAACAACCGATCTGTGTAGAAAAAATAAAAACACTTTATGATTCTGTCGGTTGGTGGCCAGAAAGAGAAGAAGTCGATATTGAAAAGATGTTAAAGAATAGCATAGCCATTGGAGTATGGAAAGAAAATAAATTAATTGGATTTGCTAGAGTCGTTTCTGATGGTGTTTTTCGAGCATACATAGAAGATGTTGTTGTACATGAAAGTGTAAGAAATAACGGCATTGGAGAGAAGATGCTTACAATGTTACTTGAAGAAATATCTCATATTCATATTGTTAGTCTATTTTGCGGAGAGAAACTAATACAGTTTTATGGTGAACAGCAATTTCAAGCGACGAAGCAAATTGTGATGCATCGTAATCAAATTGTGAAAGAATAAGAGGTGTCAGTAAGAATGAATACAACGAGAGAGTATTGTTTATCAAAAAGAAAAGCGACAGAAGATTCTCCAGATGGCTGGAGTGCTACTTGCATGAGGCTCAATAATAAAATATTTGCGATATTGAATCATGAAGAAGGTGAAAAAGCTGCGATTACATTAAAATGCGATCCAGAACTTGCGTTAAGAATACGAGAAGATTATCCTGAAACAATTATTCCAGGGTATCATATGAATAAAAAGCATTGGAATACAGTGTACATACATAAGGATATAGGACAAGAACAAATTAATAAGATGATAGATTGGTCGTATGATTTAGTACTGCACTCATTTTCAAAGAAAAAGCAGCAAGAGTTAATGGATGAAATGTAAAGTGAACTCGATTATAAATAGCTAGTAAAATGATTATATTTTACTAGCTATTTGCAGTTTTAAAATATTTATCAGGAGACTTTGAAATGAATACGAAACGAAATAGATTACGATATGCTATGTTTACTATCATTGTTATTATTTTAGGCCTTAGTTCAAGAAAGTTTGCTTTCGCGTTACCGGATTTATTAAATGATTACTTAGGTGATGCGTTATGGGCGTTAATGATTTTCATTGGATTTGGATTTTTGTTTCCTAAAATAGAAACGAAGAAATTAGCTTTTATTAGTTTAATATTTTGCTACGGGATTGAAATTAGCCAATTGTACCATGCGGCTTGGATAGATAGCATTCGCGCAACGACTTTAGGTGGACTTGTATTAGGGTACGGATTTTTGTGGAGTGATTTAGTGGCTTATACAATTGGTGTTGGGGTAGGAATGCTTTGTGAATTGATGTTACAGAAGAAATAAGAGGTTTGTAAAAGGGGTCCTTTATGAAAAAAATAATATTAATTGGTTCTGGTGGTTCAGGAAAATCTACATTGGCAAAGCAGTTAGGAAATAAACTAAATATTAAGGTGCATCATCTTGATGCACTATTTTGGAAACCGAATTGGGAAGGTGTTCCGAGAGAAGAACAAATAACAGTTCAAAAAAACTTAATTAAAGATGAGAAGTGGATTATTGATGGGAATTACGGTAGGACGATGGATATAAGACTGAATGCAGCGGACACAATTATCTTCCTTGATATTCATAGAACAATTTGTATTTATCGCGCTTTTAAAAGGATGATCCAGTATCGAAATAAAACAAGACCAGATATGGGCGCGGGATGTGAAGAAAGGTTTGATTTGCAATTTTTCAAATGGATATGGGAATATCCTAATGCAAAACGACCTACAATTTTAAAAGCATTAGAGCAATTTTCGGAAGAAAAAAAGGTAATTGTTTTAAAATCTCCAAATGAGGTTCGGAAGTTTTTAAATCACATACAATAATAGATTGTGACGTAACAAACCTTTGTGGATATTACCGATTAGTTTAATAAAACTAATCGTTTTTTATTATGAAAAATTTAATATTTTCTACAAATTGCATATTGTTATGAGTACATCATTATTAATCTATGTAAAATGAATGTTTGGAGGAATAGAAAATGGATAACGATTTAATTCAAATGGTCGATTCATTAATGATTAATATTCCAGCAGGAGAGGTAGTATTAAGAGATGATCGAATAAAAAAAGAATGGCAAGTTCAAATTAAACCATTTCTTCTTGCAAAGTATGTTGTGACGATGGAAACATATTATGCTATTACGAATAGTACAGCAAATAATAATAAAGATAATCATAAACCAGTTGTAAATATTTCATGGAATGATGCAATTGCCTTTTGTAATTTACTTTCTAAAAAAGCGGGATTAACAGAGTATTATTCCATTAGTGATGACGACCAAAAGGTTAGTTGTAATGTAGAGTCCAACGGCTACCGATTACCTTCTGAAGCTGAGTGGCAATATGCATGTAAAGCAGGGACAACGGGATATACGTATGGGGAACTTCAGGAAATAGCATGGTATAATGAGAATTCAAGTGGACAAATTCATGACGTCGGTAAAAAGGAACCAAATGCATGGGGACTATACGATATGTTAGGTAACGTTTGGGAATGGTGCTATGATTTGTATGATGAAAAAGTATACGGATCGTACCGGATTTTTCGTGGTGGTAGTTGGGCTGAAGCAGCCAGAGGGTGTGGGGCTACTTGTCGCCGGCGTAGCCACCCTACATTTCATATAGATGATCTTGGTTTTAGGCTTGTGAGGTCAATTTAGCAGGAGAATGAAACAAAGAATATGGAAATGATTTAACTTAAGGAGTGTATTTAATGGCTAAAGTTTTATTCATTAACGCTGGATCAGAAGGACATATAAATCCAACATTACAAGGTGTAGAGGAACTGATTTCCCGTGGTGAAGAGGTCGTTTATTTTTCAATAGAAGCTTTCAGGGAGCGTATTGAGAAGACAGGTGCTACTGTACGAACGATTGATGATCAAAAATTTTTAAAAGCGTTTCTTTCCGGTGGCCGAAATTATTTACAAGAAAGAATTAATGGCCTTCTACATACAGCGGATATTGTAATACCAAGTGTTCTTGAACAAATTGAAGGAGAGCATTTTGACTATATGATTCATGATTCTATGTTTGGATCGGGCCATCTAATTGCTCAAATTCTTAAACTTCCAGCAATTAATTCATGCACATCTTTTGCACAGGATGAAAAATCATTTAAACAAATGTTAGACCATCTTTCTAAAAATATCCCGCTGGAAATTCAGGATAGAATACATAATGATTTTCAAAACTTAACAAAAGGAATTGCAGAGAAATATGGTGTTGAAATAAAATCACCATATGAAGTTTTTTGTAATCCAGCACCACTCACTATTGTGTATACAATTAAGGAGTTCCAACCTTTTGGTGATACGTTTGATGAAACATATAAATTTGTAGGCCCATCTATTTCTGCACAAGTAAAAAATGAAGACTTTGATTTTACTTCAATTGAAGAAAAAAGCCTGATTTATATTTCTCTAGGTACTGTTTTTAATGAAGCGCTTGATTTTTATAAACTTTGTATTAAGACGTTTGAAAATAGTGAGCATACAATAGTTATGTCCGTGGGCAATAAAACGAAAATAAGTGATTTAGGTGATATTCCGAAAAACTTCATTGTGAAAAATTATGTACCACAAACTGAACTTCTAACATATACGAAATTATTTATTACACATGGTGGGATGAATAGTACGCATGAAGGATTATATAATGGGGTTCCACTAGTTGTAATTCCGCAAAGTGCAGATCAGCCAGTAATCGCAAAGCAAGTAGCAGATCTTGGAGCAGGAGTTAAATTACATATGAAAGAATTAACCGAGGAGCAACTACGTGAAAGTGTAGAGCTAGTATTAAAGACTCCTTCATTTACAGAAGCTGCTTTAAATATGAAGGAGTCTTTCCGAAAATCAGGTGGTTATAAGCAAGCGGTTGATGAGATTTTAAAGTTTAAAAGTAAATATGATATTTAATTCAAAGCTTAATTTTATATAAAAACAAGTGTCTATACTACATGGTATAGGCATTTTTTTTATAAATATATTAACAGTTTCGTGTTATATAAAGTGGAGAATTACACTCATTTAAGTTAATGGATGGGTGGTGTTAGCCATTTAAATCACCACTTTTTTGAATATAAAACAAAAATTCTTAATAGTAAGATGAGAAATTGAAGTCCTATAATCATTCCATATTTCGCTTTATAATGATAAAATGGTATTTTGTGGTTTTTGAAATTGTATTATCATATTGAAATACTATTTAAATTAAACGATGTAAAGGAGTAATAAGAATATGGAAGAGGAAAATAATTTTTCAATAAAGAAAATGTGGAAGATAACTAATCCTTCTAAAATTCATTTTATCTCAGGATTAATATTATCTATTGTTTCAAGTGTAATTTCATTGATCATACCTTTATTAATAAAGGATATAATGGATGAACTTTCAAATGGTATATCTTTTGGTTTAATAAGTCAAATTTCTATTTTGTTAATTTTAGAAATAATTTTTTCAGCTTTTTCTCTTTATCTACTATCTAAAGTAGGGGAGGAAATAGTGAAAAACTTGCGTGAAAAACTTTGGGAGAAGTTTTTAAAATTACCTGTAAAATATTACAATGATAATAAATCTGGTGAGATGGTAAGTAGAATAACTAGTGATACTACTGCAATAGTGAATATTATTTCATCTGAAATTATTGATTTAATCACGAGTTGTATAACGTTAATACTTTCTTTAATTATTTTATTTACGTTAGATGTTCCAATGACATTGGTTTTGATTTTAGTAGTACCGATAACCCTTTTTATTGTAATTCCTTTGGGAGAGAAGGTATATGACCTTTCTTTTCAAGAACAAAATAAAATGTCTCAGTTGACGGCTTATTTATCACAGACCCTTTCTGAAATAAAGCTTGTGAAATCTTATAATACTGAATTGAAAGAAACGGAAAATGGAAAAAAACATTTTGAATTTCTTTATAAGAATGGAATAAAGAGGGCTAAACTTAATTCTATATTAACTCCAGTTTTAGGGACATTTACTACTATAGTTTTAATTGGTGTAATAGGTTTTGGTGCCTGGAGAGTAGATCAAGGTCTTATTAGTTCTGGTGAGTTAGTAGCGTTTTTATTGTATTTGTTTCAAATTATGTCTCCCTTTATACAAATGAATCATTTTTTAACGAGTTTTCAAGAGGCAAAAGGGTCTATGAAAAGGTTATTTGAAATATTAGAAGAAGAAGAAGAGGAAGTTCAAGTTGTTACTAATGCATGTATTGGATCTCCAGCACAATTAGAGTTTAAAAATGTTTCTTTTAGATATGATGAAAAAAAGAATGTTATTGAAGACATTTCTTTTAAAATTAAAAAAGGTTCTTTGACAGCACTAGTTGGACCAAGTGGTTCTGGAAAAAGTACGGTATTTTCGTTAATAGAAAGGTTTTATGATCCAACTAATGGAGATATTTTATTAGATGATGTATCTTATAAAAATATAGATGTAGAAGAATGGAGACAGAAATTTAGTTATGTTTCGCAAGATACTCCAATTTTTTCAGGTACAATTAGAGATAATATTTTATATGGAAAAAATGATAAGGTTACAGATGATAAATTGATAGAGATTGCAGCATTTGCAAATGCACATGAATTTATTGCTGGTTTATCGGATGGTTATAATACGGAGGTAGGAGAAAGAGGTAATCAACTTTCAGGTGGACAAAAACAACGTATTGCAATAGCTAGAGCATTAATGCGTGATGCTGATTTCCTGTTATTAGATGAGGCTACAGCAAATCTAGATTCTGATTCAGAAAAACAAGTACAAAAGGCTATAAACACATTAATTCATAAACAAACAACTTTTGTAATAGCACATAGGTTGTCTACTATAGTAGATGCTGATCAAATTATTGTATTACAAAATGGTAGAATTACAGGTTTTGGAACTCATGATGAGTTATTAAGTAATCATGGGTATTATCAAAAAGTTATTAAACAGCAATTTGAAAGACAATAATTCACAAATCGATGCAAGCTTAATAGGGAAATTTAAAATCTATTACAGTGAAGAATATGATAAGTTTTATGAAACAAACGAATAGGCTACAGAAAGGGTATTATACGAATCCATAATGCAGATTCATATAATACCCTTTTTATTACGACAATTCTTTAATCATAAGTATATGAGGAATACCATCTTCCATAAACACATCAGAAGAAGTTTGATAGCCTAATTTCCCATAAAATCCTTCCGCTTGTGTTTGACCATGTAATTTCACTTTTGTTGCTTCTTTGTTTCGAGCAATCTCTTCTAATGCTTGAATGATTACTTTTCCTAGTCCATATTTACGATAGTCTTTTAAAATACAAATGCGCTCTAATTTTCCAGCACCGTCAACAAATCGCATACGACCTGTACCTACAGGAAGCTCGTTATAATAAACTAAAATATGTTTACATTCTTCACCAATTTGATCAAATGTATCGAATTCATCTGCAAGAGGAACACCTTGTTCTTTTACAAATACTTCTTTTCGAATATGAAAGGCGATTTCTAAATCTGTAAGTTCTGTTATGAGTTTGGATTGCAAAATATTCAGCCCTTTCTAGTGCGATATGAATGTGTTTTCATAGTATATCATATTGTAACGTAATAGTAGAAAAAGGCTGACTTTTATAAGTCAGCCTTTTAACTCTTTTATGCCGTTTTCTGTTCCAATAATCGCTTTACTCGTCATATTTATAAACAATCCTGTTTCAACTACACCAGTAATCATTTTTAATTGATCGTGTAAATTGGCAGGATTAGATATATGATTAGGGAATACACAATCGATAATCATATTATTGTTATCCGTTATAAATGTATCGTTATCTTTTAAACGTAACGTTGTTTGACACCCTAAAGATTGAATTTTACTTTCGGTTTGTTTCCATGAAAAAGGTACAATTTCAACAGGCAATGGGAAAGTACCTAAATGCGTAACGAGTTTCGATTCATCAACAATGATAATCAGTTCTTTAGAGGAGGCGGCAACGATTTTTTCACGAAGTAATGCACCACCGCCACCTTTTATTAGCTGTAAATTTGAATCAATTTCATCAGCTCCATCGATTGTCAGGTCAAGCGTTTGTATGTCATTTAACGAAATCAGCGGAATGTTTAGTTGTTGCGCTAATACTTCAGTTTCCTTAGATGTAGGTACAGCTTGAATGGATAAACCTTCTTGTACACGTTGTCCTAACTTTTGTATCATCCAATATACAGTTGAGCCTGTACCAAGCCCAACTTTCATTCCATCTTGTACAAAGTCAGCGGCGTATTCGCCTGCAAGCTGTTTTAAATTCATTATTTTACTCCGCCGGTCGTGGTCCAGCATCAAGACCGGAATTTTCAACTGTAAGTACCGGACGAACGACTAAATCTTTATGTACACGCATTTGACAAGATAATCGTAAATGGTCTTCAATCCCTTTTTCCGTCATCGCATTTTTTTCATTCGCACTCGCTTCACAGAAATCACCTGCTATTATTTCTACTCTACAAGTTGTGCACCTTGCTTTTCCGCCGCAACGATGGAGAATATTTACACCGTTATCTTCAATTGCTAATACTAACTTTGTACCTTCTTTTACATCAAACGTTCCTGCACCTTCAATTGTTAATTTTGGCAAATTTGTTCCTCCTCACGTAAAATTGTACATAACATATTTATGACCGCGAATTCTTGAACATAAACATTATTTTTTTATATGCCCCGTAACTTTTTTATTTGTGGAATCGTTTATTAAGTAAGCGCTGAAAAGGAGTGGTTATTTTGTGCACAAAAGTAACTCAGGTTTTAAAGAATCATATCGATATGAATCATTCAAATATAAACTTTTTAATTGAGCAATATGGAGAGTTAAAAAGGTACTGTACATTTTTAACGAAAAACAAATGGGACGGAGAAGATCTCGCCCAAGAAACAGTTTGTAAAGTTCTTCAAAAATATAAAAATAAAGATATTTGTATGACGCTGTTATATAAAATAGCAAGAAATCGTTGGTTAGACCAACTGAAGTTGAAATCAGTTCATGAAAAAATAAAAGAACAAATTACTTTTGAAGAACCACATAAGAAAATTGCAGATTTGCATGAAATGGTAGGTAAAGTATTATCTTCATTAAATGTACAACAATCCGCAATTTTATTATTAAAAGATGTGTTTCAATATAGTATCGCGGATATCGCTAAAGTATGTTCTGTATCGGAAGGTGCAGTGAAAGCTTCTTTATTCCGGAGTAGAAATAGGCTGAAAACTGTAAGTGAAGAAGGGATTGAGATAGTCGAATTTACAGATGATATTGACATTGTTGTAACGTCTATTCGTGAGGAAAGACCGGAATTGTTAACAAAACTTCTTCCGACAATAGATTTTACTAAGTTACCATCTAAACAGCCAGTCTTATTATATAGTGTCAAAAAGCCTTCTTCCTACAGTTGTATGCTTTGTGCGGCATAACAATTATTGGAGGGATTTAAAATGAATGCAATTCCATATGTTGTAGAACAAACGAAATTAGGAGAACGTTCCTATGATATATATTCAAGGTTATTAAAAGACCGAATTATTATAATCGGTTCAGAAATTAATGATCAAGTAGCGAGTAGTGTCGTAGCCCAATTATTATTTTTAGAAGCAGAAGATGCAGAAAAAGATATATATTTATACATCAATAGCCCAGGCGGTTCAACGACAGCCGGTTTTGCAATATTAGATACGATGAATCTCATTAAACCAGATGTGCAAACACTTTGTATGGGATTTGCCGCATCATTTGGTGCATTGTTATTATTATCAGGTGCAAAAGGAAAACGGTTTGCGCTGCCTAACAGTGAAATTATGATTCATCAGCCACTCGGTGGTGCACAAGGGCAGGCAACGGAAATTGAAATCATAGCAAAAAGAATATTAAAGTTAAAGCATGATATTAATAAAATGATTGCAGAAAAAACAGGGCAATCACTTGAACGAGTAGCCCATGATACAGAAAGAGATTATTTTATGACCGCAGAAGAAGCAAAGGAATATGGGATTGTAGATGATGTTGTTGCGAAAAAATAACATGAAGCAGGCTAGAGAGTAATGGATATTCTCTAGCCTGCTTTTTAATCTTTTATCCATTCATCAACTAACGATTGATTCTTTTTAATCCACTTTCGCGCAGCTTCTTCTGGATCTTTCGTTTTATTTAACATGACCATTAACGTACCAAGTTGCTCATCGTTCATTTTCCATTTATCAAAGTATTTTACAATATCGGGATGATCTTTTTCGAAACCTTTACGAACAGAGTAATAAATATCATCTTTTTCACCATATACTTTCTTAGGGTCTTTTAAATATTTTAAGTTGAATTCTGAAAAGCCCCAATGCGGATTCCAAAGCGTTACAGCGATTGGTTTCTTTTTCGTATATGCTTTTTTTAGTTCGCTCATCATTGCAGCTTCTGAAGATTGGACAAGTTTTAGTTTAATATCATATTCCTTCATCGCATTATTCGTTAAATTCATAAGGCTACTACCGGGTTCGATTCCGACAATTTTATTATCTAGTTCATCTTTATGAGCATTTAAATCTTCGATACTGTTTATGTTTTTCATATAAGAAGGGACGACTAAACCTAGCCCAGTGCCTTCATACCATTTTGATTTTAAGACAATGTCATCTTTATAACGATTGTTTAGCGGTTTATCCGTAACTGGTAGCCATACTTCTAAATTAGCATCAACATCACCACGAGCGACTCCAGTCCAAATTGCAGCTTTTTCTAAATACATGAGTTCAACTTTATAGCCTTTTTGTTCTAGTAATACTTTCCACATGTTTGCTGTTGCGATGTTTTCTTTCCAACTTGTTACACCTAGTTTAATTTTTCCTTTCGAATTTGCATTTGTTGCATTACATGAGGTGAAAATCATAGTAATAAATAGTATAAGGCATATAAGCCATATTTTCTTTCGCATCGAAAACCTCCTGAAGAACGTTTGCCTTTTTAAATAAATGTATAAGTAAACATTCTTATTATGAACGGAAATGAGAATTTTAAAGTAGGCTTATAAATGTCATTTTTATCCCGCTATTTT
Source organism: Bacillus sp. NPDC094064 (assembly GCF_050279585.1). Lineage (NCBI taxonomy): Bacteria > Bacillati > Bacillota > Bacilli > Caryophanales > Bacillaceae > Bacillus > Bacillus sp. NPDC094064. The sequence continues at coordinate 669,794 of NZ_JBNNUI010000001.1, read as the reverse complement.
CCGAGCAGTAAAAGCCCAATTGGTGAAGACGAATAATCAGTAGGGGATGCCCCCACTGATTAAGGTTTCACTTTATGTAATATTTCTTTGTAAAATCGCAACACTATGTGAATAGATGGGTAGAAAAGGAGTAGTGACATGAATAATACAAAGGTGCGTGTTGAAAATGTAACAAAAGTATTTGGGAAACACCCGCAAAGAGCCCTTGCCTTATTAAAAGAAGGGAAAAGCAAATCAGAAATTTTGAAAGAGACAGGAATGAACGTTGGTGTGAAAAAGGCAACGTTTGAAGTGTACTCTGGAGAAATTTTCGTTATTATGGGGTTGTCAGGTAGCGGGAAATCTACGTTAGTTCGTATGCTAAACCAATTAATTAAACCAACCGCAGGTCATATATACATAGATGGTGAAGACATCGCAACGATGGGGAAAGAAGAGTTACGAAGAGTGAGAAGAACGAAGATGAGTATGGTGTTTCAAAAGTTCGCTTTATTTCCGCACCGTACAGTAATACAAAACGTTGCGTACGGGTTAGAAATTCAAGGAGTTCCAGTAGAGGAACGAGAAAATAAGGCGTTAGAATCGCTACAGTTAGTAGGACTCGATCATCATAAAGATAATTACCCAAGTCAACTTAGTGGTGGTATGCAGCAGCGTGTTGGAATCGCAAGGGCACTAACGAATAATCCAGATGTATTACTAATGGACGAGTCATTTAGTGCATTAGATCCACTTATTCGAAAAGAAATGCAAGATGAATTGTTAGAGTTACAAGATAAAATGGAAAAAACAATTATATTTATTACACACGATTTAGATGAAGCGCTTCGAATTGGAGATCGTATTGCATTAATGAAAGATGGAGAAATCGTTCAAATTGGAACGCCGGAAGAGATAATGATGAGCCCTGCTAATGAATTTGTAGAGAAGTTCGTTGCGGACGTTAATTTAGGAAAAGTAATTACCGCGGAATCTATATTAAAACGACCGGAGACTTTATTAATTGACCGTGGGCCGCGTGTAGCACTTCAAATTATGAGGAACGCTGGTGTTTCTACAGTATATGTTGTAAACAAAAAGTATGAGTTTTTAGGTATATTAACCGCAGATGATGCGAGTAAAGCAGTGCAAAAACAGTGGCCGATTGCTGATTTACTACTTAACGATATTCCACATGTTTATTTAGATACTTTACTGGAAGAGACCTATGCGAAAATGGCGGAGATGAAATATCCGTTACCCGTAATTGATGAGAAGAAAAGACTAAGAGGAATTATTAAACGTGAAAGCGTCATTCAAGCTCTTGCAGGAAATATTGAGGAAGAGGTGAAAGACGATGAATAGCATACCTCGTATTCCATTAGGGCAATGGGTCGATTCATTTGTTGCGAGTTTATATGAGCACTTTGAAGGATTGTTCCGAGGATTCTCTTATATTATCGGTGGATTTGTTGATTTACTCACTAATTTTTTAACAATAATACCAGCTATATTGATGATTATTATCCTATGTTTTCTCATTTGGTACACAACGAGAAAATTATCTTTAGTCATTTTTACACTCATCGGATTGTTATTTATTTTAAATATTAATTACTGGGCACAAACGATGCAAACATTAGCACTCGTACTTACATCTGTTATTATTTCAATCATTGTTGGAATTCCAATTGGGATATTAGCATCTCAAAATGAACGTTTCTCAAAATTTTTAAAACCGACTTTAGATTTTATGCAAACAATGCCCGCGTTCGTTTATTTAATACCGGCCATTACGTTTTTTGGCGTAGGTGTTGTTCCTGGTATTATTGCTTCAGTGATTTTTGCAATGCCACCGACAATTCGTTTTACTGACCTCGGAATTAGACAAGTTCCAGAGGATTTAATTGAAGCAGCGAATGCATTTGGTTCAACCGCATCACAAAAACTATTTAAAGTGCAATTACCGCTCGCAACTGGAACAATTATGGCAGGTGTAAATCAAAGTATTATGCTTTCATTATCAATGGTCGTAACAGCATCACTTGTAGGAGCACCAGGTCTTGGAGTCGATGTGTACCGTTCTGTTACACAAGTAAATATCGGAATGGGATTTGAGGCGGGACTAGCCATCGTCGTGATTGCGATTATATTAGACCGCATTACACAAGGATTTCATCAAAAAAGAAGATAAAAAGAAAACACACTTTATTATACAAAGTGTGTTTTTTTGTTCGGAAAAATTACATACGAACAATAACAGAACCGCCAGCTGGTGCGCAAACTTGATTTTGCTGTTGTTCCATTGATTTTATTAAATGATTATTCTCTTCGATTAATGAGATTAATTTCGCTAATTGGCTTTCAAGGCTTGCAATGCGCTGCATCATATGCTGAGAATCATAATACAGTGTATTCCTTGTAGCGTGGGGCGAGTAAATATATTGTTGATTTAGATTTGGATTCCAATGAGGATGCATTTGAATCGTTCCTCCTTCAATGAATTACTGTTCTTTCTTATAGTAAATGCCTATGTATATGGAATGGTGACTTAAAAATCCTTTCAAATGAAGAGGATTATGTAGGGGGAATGGAAAAGTAATAAAGTACATATTTTGGAAATTTTTAAGCGGGAAAGCAAATATATTAGGAGATAGTAACGTTCATGTAAATGGATATTATATGAGGAGAAATTATGAGAGGAGATGCAGTTTTGGCTAATAATACAAAAAGAAATGACGCAATGACAATCGGTATCGCTATAGGTATTGTAATCGGTGTAGTACATAGTTTATTTACTGATAATTTAGTAATCGGAATTGTCATTGGAATTTGTATAGGGATTATTGTGTTGAAGAAATAATCAATTGTAAATATGAAATTTGATTGGATCGTATATGATTTTAATGAGGAAATTGCTAACTAAAGAGAGTGAATTTTCGGAATATAAAACCTGTTTTTCCTTTTTTTATGATATTATAAATGGAAAGGATGGTGATGGATATGTCAATTAATAATCCAGCAGATAAAAACTGTTTCATTTGCGAAAAACACAACGGAAATATTACAGTTCCAGGTGGTGCTATTTATGAAGACGATCTCATATACGTTGGACATGTCCATTGGGAAAAGGAAGAAACATATCTTGGTTACGTAATGATTGATATAAAAAGACATGTACCTGGTCTAGCTGAATTAACTGAAGATGAGGCAAAAGCATTCGGACTCATAACAAGCAGAGTAAGTAAAGCGCTAAAAGAAAGCGAAGGTGCAGAACATATTTACACTTTTGTTTCAAGAAATGGTGTACCACATATGCATATGCACATTATACCGCGTTATCCGAATACAACAAAAGAGTTTTGGTCACCGACTGAGGTAGCAAATTGGACTGGGGCACCATATGGAAATTCAAATGAAATTAAAAAAACTATGCGAAAGAATACGAAAGTATATGGTAAATGAGTATGCATACAACAAATAATACACAATATTCATGGGTTGGAAATACAGAAATGTGTTTAGGAGAAATCTCAGTTAAACATTATGGTGATATCGTGCTCGGTAAATACGGTGGGAATATAAGTGCTGGAGCGAAAAAGAATGAAGATGGTGCGTTAGTTTGGTCAAATGTTGACTGGGAATTCGCTATTATATTAGACGGACACAATAGCGCAGAAAGTGTTGAGCTAGTAGTACACACAATCGAAAAAGAATATGAAAATATCAACACGATTATGAAAGAACCAATTGAAACAGTTTTTCGATCTGTTGAAAATCATATACTTACAATTTTTCAATCGCAGTCATTTAAAGAAGAATGTGAAAAAATTAAAGGTGAGACAGCTTGTTTAATCTGTGTAAGAAAAGATAATTTTATATGGTGGCTATCTATTGGCGATTGTCTAGTGTATGTATTTCATGAAGAATTACATAAATTAGGACAATATACATTAAATCAACGTCATTTTTACGAATGGATTGGTAATGTTAATACATTTGATTTACCTGTTCCGTGCTATTCATCAGGGATTCGTGAATTACGTACTGGAAAGAATCGAATTGTAATGGTGACAGATGGGGTATTGGAATGTGGGGAACGACGATATGAAAAGTCATTAAATTTGTATGAAGATATGAATGGAAATAAGAAAGAGCTAACAGAGTGTGTTCGAAATGTATTAGAGCACGTTCATCATCAATTAGGACGTGATAGTGCGACAATTATAAGTTGGGATGTTGAAAATAAAGGGAATGCTACGTATCCGAGTGATCAGCCGGAGAAAATCCAAACGATTAAGTAAAGGAGGATACCTCTCTGTTTCATGTGAAAGTCATTGTATTAGTTTTATGGATCTTATTCTTAGGTGTTTTAGAAAATATAGTGAGAAAAAAGATGAATATACCGAAACAAAAAGGATGGAATAATAAATATGTAAACAAGTCTCATAAATGGGGAAACAGAATTATTATTTTTTCTTATATAGTGGTTATTATTATATGTTCTTCTCTTTCAAACCCCTTATACATGGGCTTTCTACCTTTTCTGTTTTTAATTACGTTATATAGTTTTGATACATATATGGAATGGAAATATGACAGGGAATCGAGGGAGTTCTTGATGTCCTTAGGTGGGGCTGTATCGATAATGATAACAGGGCTGATTCTATATTTTTTTATTTAATACGTATTAATTACAGCCCTATAGCAATGTCATATAATAAGCAATTAAAGGGAGAGAAGAAATGAAAAGTCCTCGATTACGTGCAGAAGCAATGATTTTAAACGAAGAACACACAAACATATTAGTACAATGTGATGAGAATGAATCATTTTACCGTTTTCCAGGTGGCTCCATTGAATTTGGTGAAACGGCAAAAGAAGCAATAGCACGAGAACTATGGGAAGAATATAATTTAAAAGTTTTTGTTCAAGAATTAGCAGTTGTAAACGAGAATATTTTTGAATGGAACGGAGAAAAGGGACATCACTGTACATTAATACATTGGGGAACTGTTCGAGAAGTAGTTGCAAATGAAATAAGGCACAAAGAGCATGAGGATATTATTTTAATCTGGAAAAGTATAGAGAAATTAAAGGCAAAGCCAACATATCCTGAAGGAATCTTAAGTTATTTAGAAGAGAATAACCGTAATATAGCCCACTTTATTTTAGATAATTCAATGGGGGAATAGGAGGAATGTTAATGGGAACTTCTACTTTTTGGATTATAAGTATTGTTTTTTGTATAGCTGTCTATTTTTTTGATAAGTTTTTAAGAAAAAAATTAAATATGCCAAAAATAGGTTTTTGGGGATATAAAAAACATGTAAATAGTTTGCATAAAAAATTGGAAATAGGACTACTTTTTATTTATTTAATAACTAGCTTTATTTTTATTTTTAAATTCGAAAGTATTAATATTGCTTATGTCATTTTCACTTATTTAGGGGGTACGTTGATCTTAAGAGCATGGATGGAATGGAAGTATGCTAGAGAATCGAAAGATTATATATTTTCACTAATTGGAGTATTTACATTTGTTTTTATGACTTCGATGCTATTTTACTTCGTTCCACCTGCTGCATAAAAAATGAAAGGGATATAAGGGGGATGAATTAAGTTGGATTTAGATGTGATTTTAAAACAGATTCACGAAAAATATAAAGAGCAATCATTTATAATAATAGGCATTGATGGTTGTGGCGGTGCTGGAAAAAGTGCGCTAGCCAATAAAATAAAAAGTAACCATTTATCTGTTAGGTGATAAATGGTTACTTTTCGTGTGAAAAATTACTATGTTATTAATCCTTAACTGTATTTAATATGCATTTAATGAAATTTGTTTTATCCTCTGCGTACTTATGTTTATCATTAGGATTAGCTTGTGAAAGCTGAATTTTTAACTGTTCATACTGTATACGAGAGGTTTTATTGTGTATTAAGTAATCTCTGAATTGTAGTTGTTCTATTAAATATTTGTTCCCTCGTTCATACATATGAATTTGATGAGTTCTTGGCTCACCTTTATTAAAATAATATCTTTCAGGCAATACATCTTTTCTGTACTTATAGTTTAATAGTTCTAACTTTTTAATACATTTCAAACCATCCGTATAATCTTCTAATTCAATTGCAATATCAATAATCGGCTTTGCACTTAAATGTGGAATGGAAGTACTGCCAATATGGTGTATTGCTAAAATATATTCGCCAATTTGTTCCTCAATGAATTGTTTCTCTTTTAAAAACTCAATTCCCCATTCTTCGTTCCATGGAACTAAAAACACTTTGCCATGTGGTAAACCTAACATTTAATTAGCACCCCTTAAATAATTTTTCAATAATGTAATTACATCTTCTTCAAACTCCTCAAAACAAGGTACTCCCACAATCTCCAAGTAAGAATCTTCTTCACAAAAACCATAAATTTGACACCTTTTCCGATTGGATATCGTAAATTCGTACGCTTAGATTCAGCAATTTCTACGATTTTTTTAGCAACATCTATCGGATTACCCAATGTACCACTGCCGCTATTAATATGTTTTTGAATTTTATCCATATATTCCTTGTACGGAGAAGAAGTAGCAGATTGGTTTTCAGCTAGTTGTTTACCAACTTCCCAAATGTTCGTGTTATAAGAACCTGGTTCGATTAAAGCAACGTCTATTCCGAAAGGTTTTACTTCTAAACGAAGTGATTCACTCCAGCCTTCTAATGCATATTTGGAAGATACGTAAGGAGATAAACCAGGAAATCCAACTTGGCCGCTAATACTGCTTATATTAATGATTTTCCCGCTTTTTTGTTCTCTCATATATGGTAAGACAAGCTGGGTGATTGATATTGTACCAAAAAAATTCGTTTCAAATTGTTTACGGTATTCCTCCACTGGGATTTCCTCTACAAAGCCCCCAGTTGCATATCCTGCATTATTAATGAGAAGGTCTACTCTATTGATTTCTTTTAAAAATAATTGAAAGTTATATATAGAATTTTGATCTGTTACATCTAATTGTTGAACTTTTATATTTTGTTGTAAATTGAGTTTAGTAGCTTGAGATAGTAAGTTTGCTTGTTTTTCAAGGTTTCGCATTGTAGCAATGACTATATAGTCTTTTTTCGCAAGTTCAAGTGTAGTTAATAGTCCGAATCCACTTGATGCCCCTGTAATAACCGCGATTTTTTTATTCATTTGTCGCTCGCTTTCTTTTTCTTTTATCATAACGAGTTGTAAGCAGAAAATCTATTAATCTTACATATTGTTTCTATATATTCATTTTATTTCTAAACTACAGGCACTGATGTATGGTTCAAGTGCTTATTGATTCTTAATTTGCATATGTATGGAATGGTTTTAAAGCAGGGAATTGTGTGGAATCACCGTATATAGAGTAGAGAGTATGATATAAAAGTTGATGAAATGGAGGAAGAAAAATGACCCATGTGAAAGATGTATTAGCAGATCAGTTATTAGCAAATGCCAATGATCCTAGTTGGTATATTCCATTTTCAGATGCAGTTAAGGATTTATCAGAGAGAGAAGCTTTTTGGAAACCGAATGAAGAGAGTAATAGTATAGCAGAAATTGTACAACATCTGCTGTACTGGAATTCAACGTGGCAAACTAGGTACAAAGAATCAAATGTTAATGCCGTACCTGCTATTGGAGATAATAACAAAAGTTTCATGCTTTCCGATAATCAAACCTTTGATGAGTTAAGAGAAAAACTACTAGAGAAACTGTTACAATGGCAAAAGCTTATAAATGAAGAGAAGGTTGAAAGTGATGTAGTAGGATTTCCTGTTTCTGCAAAGTGGTGGGAAGTGCTAGCGAATGTAACGACTCATAATGCGTATCATATAGGTCAAATTATTTACATCCGAAAATTACAGAAGAGTTTTGATAATGAATAAAGTAATGATTCTTTTATTAAGGGAACAAAAGTGGACAAAATGAGACATTAGTCTCGTTTTGTCCACTTTTTTATTTTTAAAAGAAAGAGAAAACCTATTAAATCAAGGATTAGAATTTGGCACAGTATTTGCAATATAAAAGATGAACAAGAAAATAGGAGGGCTGGACATGTTAAAAACAACTGAAAGTAAAGGGAATGAAATTACGAAAGAACAAGCTCGTTGGATGTATGAAAAAATGTTAGAGATTCGTAAGTTTGAAGATAAGGTACATGAATTATTCGCGCAAGGTGTTCTACCAGGTTTCGTTCATTTATACGCAGGTGAGGAAGCGGTAGCAGTTGGTGTATGTGCCCACTTAACAGATAGCGACAGTATTACAAGTACGCATAGAGGACATGGACATTGTATCGCAAAAGGCTGTGATTTAAACGGTATGATGGCTGAACTTTTTGGGAAAGCGACAGGATTATGTAAAGGAAAAGGCGGCTCAATGCATATTGCCGATTTAGATAAAGGAATGCTTGGTGCGAATGGAATTGTAGGCGGTGGTTTCCCGCTTGCTTGTGGTTCAGCATTAACAGCTAAATATAAAGGGACTAAAGATGTGAGTGTGTGTTTCTTCGGTGACGGAGCAAATAATGAAGGAACATTCCATGAAGGGGTTAATTTAGCGGCGATTTGGAAGTTACCAGTTATTTTTATTGCAGAAAATAACGGTTACGGTGAAGCAACGACATTTGAATATGCTTCAAGTTGTGATTCCATTGCGGATCGTGCGAAGGCTTATAACATTCCAGGTGTTCAAGTGGATGGAAAAGATCTTCTAGCTGTATATAAAGCTGCTGAAGAAGCAGTAGAACGTGCGCGTAATGGTGGTGGTCCGACCATAATTGAATGTATGACATATCGTAATTACGGTCATTTCGAAGGTGAAGCACAAACATATAAAACTTCAGAAGAAAAAGAAGAGCATTTAAATGAAAAAGATGCGATTGTGCATTTCCGTAAGCATTTAATTCATGAAGGATTATTAACAGAAACTGAACTTGTAGATATGGAAAAGGCAGTTGATGAAGCAGTACAAAAATCAATTGAATTTAGTGAAAATAGTCCATATCCAGAGGATGCAGAATTATTAAAAGATGTATACGTTTCTTACAAATAAGAGGAGGGTGAAAAATAATGACTAGAACAGTAAGTATGTCAACTGCAATTAATGAAGCGATGAAAATATCAATGCGTCGTGATGAAAATGTAATTTTAATAGGGGAAGACGTTGCAGGCGGTGCGCAAGTTGATCATTTACAAGATGATGAAGCTTGGGGCGGTGTACTTGGCGTAACGAAAGGGCTAGTACAAGAATTTGGCCGAAATCGTATTTTAGATACACCAATTTCAGAAGCTGGTTACATGGGAGCGGCAATGGCTGCTGCTGCAACTGGTTTACGTCCGATAGCTGAATTAATGTTTAATGACTTTATCGGTAGTTGTCTTGATCAAGTATTAAACCAAGGCGCAAAGTTCCGCTATATGTTCGGTGGTAAAGCGAAAGTGCCAGTTACAGTACGTACGATGCATGGTGCTGGTTTTAGCGCAGCAGCTCAGCATTCACAAAGTTTATACGCATTATTTACGAGCATTCCAGGTATAAAAGTTGTCGTTCCTTCTACTCCGTATGACGCAAAAGGCTTATTGTTAGCGGCAATTGAAGATGACGACCCAGTAATATTCTTTGAAGATAAAACACTCTACAACATGAAAGGTAAAGTGCCAGAAGGGTATTATACAATTCCTTTAGGTAAAGCAGATATTAAACGTGAAGGTTCTGATGTAACAATTGTCGCAATTGGAAAACAGGTTCATACCGCTCTTGCAGCTGCTGAACAATTATCAAAAAAGGGACTTGAAGTAGAAGTTATTGATCCGCGTTCTTTATCACCACTAGATGAAGATACAATTTTATCATCTGTTGAGAAAACAAATCGTCTTATCGTTATTGATGAAGCAAACCCAAGATGTAGCATAGCAACTGATATCGCAGCAATCGTAGCGGATAAAGGATTTGATTTATTAGATGCACCTATTAAACGAATAACAGCACCACATACACCAGTTCCGTTCTCACCACCGCTTGAAAAGTTGTATTTACCAACGCCAGAGAAAGTAATTGAAACGGTATCAGAAATGATCGGAGACCAATCTTTATTGCATGTGTAATGAACGATGAGAAGGGAGAGAGAAATATGGCTGTAGAAGTTGTAATGCCGAAGTTAGGGATGGCGATGAAAGAAGGTATTATTACAAACTGGAATATTAAAACAGGCGATAATGTAGCAAAAGGAGAACTAATTGCTAGTATTAACTCAGAAAAAATCGAAACTGAAATAGAAGCACCCGCTGATGGAACTGTACTTGATATAGCTGTAAGTGAAGATGAAGGAGTTCCACCTGGCACTGTAATTTGCTACATCGGTAAACCAAATGAAAAAGTAGAAGTTCATGAAAGTACACATGTTGTAGAAGAAAAAACATCTAATATAGAAGTACAAAATGTACAACATCCAGAACCCTATGTGAAAGAAGTGGCGAAGCAAAGAATTAAAATTTCACCTGTAGCGAAGAAAATTGCCAAAACTGAAAATCTTGATATCAAGGCATTAGTTGGTACAGGTCCTGGTGGAAGAATTACCAAGGCGGATGTATTAAAAGCGCTTGAAATAAGAGTGAACGTTCCAGAAGTACTTGAACAAGAAAACAGTAAAGTAATTCCTGTTACCGGTATGCGGAAAGCAATCGCAAACCGTATGCATGCTAGCTTACAAAATAGTGCGCAATTAACATTAGCGATGAAAGTAGATGTTACTGACTTAGTAGATTTACATAAAAATATGGCTGATACTGTACAAAAACGATATGGAAATAAATTAACAATTACAGATTTTATTTCTCGTGCTGTTATATTAGCACTTGGGGAGCATAAAGAAATGAACAGCGCTTATATAAATGATGAAATTCATCAATTTGAACATGTTCATTTAGGCATGGCAGTCGCATTAGAAAAAGGGTTAGTCGTTCCAGCTATTCGCTTTGCTAATAATCTATCTTTAGTAGAGTTGTCTAAAGAAATTAAGAATGCGGCTCAAAAGGCACGAACAGGCAGTTTAAATAGTGATGATATGCAAGGAACAACATTTACAATTAGTAATTTAGGTAGCTTCGGTATTGAATATTTTACGCCATTATTAAATACACCTGAAACTGGTATTTTAGGTGTAGGTGCTATTGAACATGTTCCTGTATATAAAGGGAAAAAATTAAGAAAAGGAAGTATGTTACCTTTAAGTTTAACATTCGATCATCGTGTATTAGATGGTGCACCAGCAGCTGCATTTTTACGTACAATTAAAGGTTATTTAGAAGAACCTGTAACAATTCTTTTATAAAGAGAAGGTGAGAGAATGAATAAATTAGTTGTTATTGGAGGCGGACCTGCTGGCTATGTAGCGGCAATTATCGCGGCTCAAAATGGAAAAAATGTCACTCTTATTGATGAAGCTAATCTTGGCGGGACTTGTTTAAATGTTGGTTGCATGCCTACGAAATCATTGTTAGAAAGTGCAGAAGTGCATGATATTGTGAGAAAAGCGAATCATTATGGAGTTACGCTTAGCGAAGGAAGTATTTCAATTGATTGGAATCAAATACAGACGAGAAAATCACAAATTGTTATGCAGCTCGTTCAAGGAATTCAATATTTAATGAAGAAAAACAAAATTAAAGTAATAAAGGGGAAAGCGAAATTCGAAACAGATCACCGTGTACGAGTGACACAAGGTGATAAAGAAGATGTAGTAGATGGAGAACAGTTCATTATAGCGGCAGGTTCAGAACCAACTGCATTACCTTTTGCTCCATTTGATGGGAAGTGGATTTTAAATAGTAGCCATGTGATGTCTCTAGAAGAAATACCAAAATCATTATTAATCGTTGGCGGTGGTGTAATAGGTTGCGAGTTTGCAAGTATTTATAGTCGACTTGGAACAAAAGTTATGATTGTTGAAATGGCACCGCAATTACTACCTGGTGAAGACGAAGATATCGCACATATTTTAAGAGAGAAACTAGAAAAAGATGGTGTAGAAATATTTACAGGAGCAGCTTTAAAAGGATTAAATAATTATAAAAAGCAAGCTTCATTTGAATATGAAGGAAGTATCCAAGAAGTTAATCCGGAATTTGTTCTCGTTTCTGTCGGCCGAAAACCTCGTGTACAACAATTAGATTTAGAAAAAGCAGGAATTCAATTTTCAAATAAAGGAATTTCTGTGAATGAACATATGCAAACAAATGTATCACATATTTACGCAGCAGGTGATGTGATTGGTGGAATACAGCTTGCTCACGTTGCCTTCCATGAAGGAACGACAGCAGCATTGCACGCGAGCGGAGAAGATGTGAAAGTAAACTATCATGCTGTACCTCGCTGTATTTATACGGCTCCAGAAATTGCAAGCGTCGGTTTAACAGAAAAAGGAGCAAGAGAACAATATGGTGATATACTTATTGGAGAATTTCCTTTTACAGCGAACGGAAAAGCACTTATTATTGGAGAACAAACGGGTAAAGTAAAAGTCATTGTGGAACCTAAATATCAAGAAATTGTAGGGATTTCTATTATCGGTCCTCGTGCAACCGAACTAATCGGACAAGGAACTGTAATGATTCATACAGAAGTTACCGCTGATATAATGAGAGATTTTATTGCAGCGCATCCCACTTTAACTGAAGCGATTCATGAAGCGTTATTGCAAGCTGTAGGACATGCTGTACATGCTTAAATGAAAATATAATAAACCACTATTCTCTAAATGAATGAGAGAATAGTGGTTTGCATTTTTATAGAAGAAATTAAATACCCTATTACTTTTTAACGTCAATAGCTGAAGTTTTAGAAATAAAAGGCGGAATATTTACAGTTTTACATTTTTTCTTTAGAAAAAATAGTTATTGGAATGATATAATAAATATATCGCTTTTATTGGATGTTAAAATGTTTTAGGAGAAAAGCCTTTGAAGTATTTCAATAAAGAGTGGTATAAAGAAATGCAAGTGTTTGGATTTTTAATTTTCCCAGAAACGTTGGAGGAATGGGAAGATATTTTGCGAGAGAGTAAAAAAATAGGAATGGATTATAAGCAAAGTTTAAGAGAAGACCTGGAAGAAAAGAAAAAAGATTTATTAAAGTTTCTACCTAAGTCATTACATCCATACATTCATGACAATACAATTAATTCAGAATACCCATCGGAAAAATTAAAGAAACTTATGCTTGAGTGGACAATAGATTATGAGAAAAGAATGAATAATTTGGAACAAGCGTATATAGATAATTATAATACTATAAAAGATAAGCTCGCGCAGAATGTCGTTCAACTACATGGATACTCACTACATGACAGTGTAGTCAAATCAGTAGAGAGAAAATCTGTATAACTTTAGATTGCAGTGGTACTTTCAGTGAATTTGATAAACTGCAAGTAACTTTTACAGGAGTAACGAAATGTTCTATTCCGGAAAATTTTGAAGGTGCTTGGTGGTTATGTCATGAAATAGATCTTGCTGGAGATGGTTTTGAACTGGGGGTTTTATTTGATTGTCCATTTGAAGAAGTGATGATTTGTGCAAATAATGTATTGCTGGAGATAGGTAACTAGTAAACTTTATAACTTTACAAATAAAAAAACAGTCTTATATGACTGTTTTTTATTTAGATGCTAAATTATCAAGTTTCCAATATGTATCTGTTAACGGCGCAGCTTTACTATCTATATATAAATACATATTATTTAAATCTTTTGGTGAAGTTTTCATATTAAATTCAATGTCGGTAGTTAAAGAAAATTCGGATGGAACCTTTTTAGCATTTTCATTTTGTATAACTTCACCTTCGTATTTTTCACCCGTTTTGTCATCTTTTATGAAATATTTTATTTCTGAAAGATCTATCGTTTGTCCGTCAACACGAGCGTTATTTATAGTAACGCGAGCTGTGAGGCGCCACTCTTTGTCTATTTTTTCGAATTTAGCATTTTCAACAGTTGCTCTATAGTATTCGTTTTTATATATTTCCCCATAGTGCATTGCATTCTTTTCAAGAGCGCTCTTTTCTTGTTTTGGTGCAGTATTCCCATTACATCCTGCCATTAGTCCTGTAAATAATAATGCTGTACAAGTTACTTTAATTATAGATTTCATAGTAATTCCTTTCTATGTTAAAAAGTAAAACATAGGAATAATTTTACATCAATAGGAAGGTAAATGGAAGTATATTTGTGGAATATGCAAATATGCATTTATCCCGCTTTAATGGGCAGTAAGACCCCCACCTCAAAATTCAGCGAAAGCAAAGAAGTTAGGTGGGGGATCAACTGCCCATAAAAGTCCGATTGGTTCAACTAATAATCAGTGGAGGAGGAAGAAAACCCCACTGATTAAAGTTTCACTTTATTTCGTTGTCTAGTTAACGGAATAGAAAGAGGGGAAAAGCAGAATAAAACGGAGTGAATAAGAATTGAAAATATTGTAAAACGGAAGAGACATGCATATAATTAAAATAAGGATAAGATTTCAGAATCTTCAATAACGGCGGTGGGCATATGTTTACTGAAGAGCGTAGAGAGAAAATTTTAGAGTTACTTAAGAAAGATGGAAGGGTAATTGCTAAAGATCTTGCGGAAAATTTCGATATGTCTATCGATTCTATAAGAAGAGATTTGTCTATTATGGAGAAAGATGGCTTGTTAAAAAGAACCCATGGAGGTGCAATTGAACTTGCTAGAGTAAGGAATTTAGCCGCCGATCCATTTGAGCGTTATAGTAATGGTTCTATATATGAAGACGCAATTGCAAAAATCGCAGCTTCTTATATACAAGAAGGGGATTCCATTTTTATTGGTGGGGCTTCTATTCATTATGCCATGTTAAAATATTTACCGGAAACATCATTTACAGTTATTACGAATTCTATAGAAATTGCTAGTACGTTACGGGAATATAAGAACATTGATACGTACTTAATCGGTGGAAAGGTGAAACCATCAGGAAATATGACAGATACACTTGCCTCTGAATTGATAAGTAGATTTTCTATTGATCTTCATTTCTCTACAGGTGGTGGCATTTCATTGAATGGTATAAGTAATGAAACGCCGGAAGTTGCTTATTTTAGTAAAACAGTAAGTAAGATTGCTAAAATGAATATTTGTTTAGCGTCTCATTATAAACTCGGAATAAATTGCTTTATAAATGGAGAGTCACTGAAAGAAATTCACCTTATAATAACAGATGAAGAAGCTAGTAAAGAAACGATACAAGAATTTGAGAAACAAGGTAAAGAAATTGTAATAGCGTCAATAGACTGCATGTAAAGGGAGTTTGAAATGCTTATAAAAGGACAAGAGTTTCATATAAATGGATTAACTTATACAATTCGTTCTGCAGTTGAAACAGATGCTGAGCAGTTATCGGAAATTAGAGTTCAGATCGATGGCGAAACTGAAAATATGGATAGAGAAGCTGGAGAGGGATTTATAGATAAGATAGGGTTTCAAAAAATAATAAAAACAGATAGTGAAGAGACAAAGAATCTATTTTTAGTTGCAGAAGTGCACAATCGAATCGTTGGATTTTCAAGATGTGAAGGGTCAAATTTGAAGAGATTATCTCATAAAGTAGAATTTGGCGTTTGTATTTTAAGAGAGTTTTGGGGATATGGAATGGGCAAGAGTCTTTTGCAACAATGTATTCAGTGGGCTGATGAAAATGAAGTAAAAAAGATATCATTACAAGTGTTAGAGACAAACGAAAAAGCAATTCAGCTGTATCAAAAGTTAGGTTTTGAATTAGAAGGTATTTTGAAAAATGATAAAAGACTGTCGGATGGGAAGTATTATAATACGGTAGTAATGGGAAGGTGTTTTTGAGTCTGTTTATAAAAGAGGTGGAAATATATGTTTTATAGAAGGAAGTACTATATAATAAAGAATGAATTTATAGAAATATTTAATGAGCATTTTACTAACACGAACTTACCTAATCAATTAAAGCATGGTTCCAGGCTAATAGGACGCTGGATGAAAGATAATAATGATGGTACAACTGAAATATTCGCTATATGGGAATATAATAGTTATGAACAGTATAAAGAAATTGAATCGAAAATTAGAAGTGACGAGAAGCATACTAGAAGAATACATAAATGGTATGAAAAACATGGCGGGAAAGAATATGTTTTAAAGGAGTACATAGTAGCGATGAAAAATGAAGAGTTAGTATGTACTATAAAGTGATAGAGGGGTGAGGGATAATGGGAATTAAAACAAAATTATATTTTAGTTTAGCATCCACTATTTTATTTGCAATAGCGGTGATAGTTTTCTTTATAAATGATACTCCGCAAAAGTGGGTTTGGTTATGTATTTTCTTTGCGTCCATTATTCAAATCATAGTGCTACTAAAAAAGAATAAAGAAGCGCATTAAGATATTCAAATTATTAACATATTTGTGTCGTCTTTCTAGTTTTATTGAAAACGCTTTTATTCAGTTTTATAATAAAAGTATGTTTTTACAAATCTCCAAAACAATGAAAAGGGAGATGATACAATGTTAGCTTCACCGTTTTACTTACATACATGGAAAAAGTTTGTTGATGAAGGAGTCCTTGATTCAAACCGTATAAACGAAAGAATTTCAGAGTCATGGCATCGATGTAAACAAGCAAATGTGAATCCTCATATGAATAAAGGTCAGAAAATTTTGTCTTCTAATATTTTTCAAGACCAAAAGAAAAAGAGTGAAATCTTCCTAGATATAGCGATACCACAAATACAAAATATGAGAAAAACCATTGATGAACTGCAAATGATGGCATTATTAATTGATCCAGACGGTTACGTTCTATCATTAAGTGGAAATCAGCAAACGCTAAAACGAGCGAAACATATTAATTTTATTGAAGGTGTAAAATGGACGGAAGCAGCTGTTGGCACAAATGCGATTGGAACAGCGTTAGAAATTGAAGAGGCTATTATGATAAGTGGTACAGAGCATTATTCTGTCGCATCTCATAGCTGGAGCTGTGCGGCCGCTCCCATTCATAATGATGATGGGAAATTAATAGGTGTTTTAGATTTTTCTTGTCCGATTGAGTTTTCGCATCCATATATGCTCGGAATGGTAACTTCGATTGCACATGCGATTGAACGTGAATGTAGTATTCGAGTGCATCAAAATGAACTTCATTTAATCCATCGTTTTTTAGATGTAATTGACAGTGATGAACAAGTTGTTATTTGTAATCATCGTGATATTATCGTTTCTGCGAGCAAGAGAATTCGTGAACGAGTATGTAATTGGTCACGAATGAAACTTGAAGATTTAATGCACAATGGATTGAAATCTAAGTTAGAAGTACCAGTATACAGTAATAACAGAATGATTGGGAAATGTATTTATTTAAAGGAAAATAAACAAGAAAATGCACTCTATACTTCCTCATTTATAAACGGAATTACTTTCCCTGGAGTTATTGGAACGAGCAGTGCATTTCAACATACTTTAGAAGAAATTAAGCTTGTATCACCAACTGACGCTAGTGTATATGTTTGTGGTGAAACAGGTGTAGGGAAAGAATATGTTGCGAGAGCGATTCATGAAAATAGTCCAAGAAAAAATGGCCCTTTTATAGCGGTTAACTGCGGTTCATTACCGAAAGAATTAATGGAAAGTGAATTATTCGGTTATGCTGAAGGTGCGTTTACAGGTGCGCGGCGCCAAGGATATAAAGGGAAATTCGAACAAGCAGACGGAGGAACAATATTTTTAGATGAAATTGGTGAAGTGTCGCCAGAGATGCAAGTAGCATTATTACGTGTTTTACAAGAGCGAACAGTAACTCCAATTGGCAGTTCAAAAGAGGTACCAGTAAATATTCGTATTATTACTGCGACACATAAAGATTTACTGCGATTAGTAGAAGAAGGGAAATTCCGTCAAGATTTATATTATCGTTTACATGTTTATCCGTTATATGTTCCATCGTTAATAGAAAGAATAGAGGATATTCCGTACTTCATAAAACATTTTTGCGAACGAAAGAATTGGAATGTTGTATTTCCAAAGAGTATTTGTAATCAATTTTCTCAGCATACATGGCCAGGAAATATTCGAGAATTATTAAATGTATTAGAACGCATTTACATTTTGTCGCAAGGACGGGAAATATGCGAAAAACAAATCTCTTTTTTATTACAAACAATGATGGGAAATCAACATCAACTTGAATTGCAAGCAGAAAATAAAGCAGAGAACACATTAAATTTTCGTGAAAAAATACAGCGTGATAGCATGATTGAAGCGTTAGAAAAGACGAATGGAAATGTTTCGTTAGCTGCAAAACTTTTAGATGTACCTCGAAGTACATTTTATAAACGAATGCAAAAATATAAGCTATAAAGTAGATTTTTGTAATCTACTTTTTCTTTGTGGGCTCATGTTCTGTCGGAATATGCGCTTACCGGGGAAATAATAGAATAGTTAGAAATTAATTTCCGGAAGGAGGACTTATGTGAAGTATATTGAAATTGGCATCGGAAATAAGTGGTTTGTTCGAACAGAAACCGAAAATAAAGATGGAACTGAATTTGAAGAACGAGGAATTATAAAACCTATTTATTTTGAGTCTTTATATGTACGAATGTGGTTTCGGAAAACGTGTTTAATTTTTGATACGAAAGAAGGGTTTAAGAGGGTTAAGAAGAGGAGGATTGAATATAAATTTATAATTGGAATTGTAAGTAGACTGAATAAAGAAAAAGCGTGCTAACATACATAGTTATATTGGCCAGGAAATTCTTTTGACTTATATCAAATTCATAAAAAGCAATTTTACTAAATATAAATTGTTAATAAAACCACTAAGGAAACTTAGCGGTTTCTTTTTTTATCCCGCTTTAATGAGCAGTAAGACCCCCACCTCAAAATTCAGCGAAGGCAAAGAAGTTAGGTGGGGGATCAACTGCCCATAAAAGCTCGATTGGTTCAACTAATAATCAGTGGGGGATGAAGAAAATCCCCACTGATTAAAGTTTCACTTTATAGGAGGGATTTTCATATGAATAGGATTTTAACGATTGTACTTGCGATAATTATAATGGGATATTCTATTTATAGTTGGAATGACACTTCGGAACAGAGTATGCTAATTTTACAAACGCTTTTAGGGTTTATGTTAGTTAGTTTAGGGGTGCAAAATTTTAAAAATAACGAAAAAGAAAATAGAAGTATAGGGATTGCTTTACTACTTGTGGCTTTGTTTTTAATTGTTGTATCTTTAATAAAATATTTTGTATGAATAAGTATTTAAGTTACTTATTCACGATTTTCTTATTACAATAAACATTCTCGTAATAAAAGTTTAATTTCTACTTGTATTTCACTATATAAAATATGGCATAATGATTTAGTTGAAATAGAAATGGATAGGGTATTTGAGAGGGGCAGTGTAATGAGTTTTGCAATAGAAATAGTAATAAAAGCACCAATGGATGTTGTATGTGACTACATAATAGAAGATGAAAAAATAAAAGAATGGAATACGTTTATAATAGAAAATCGCTATCCTTTAAATATGGATCAAAAGAATCCATGTGTAGGAGATAAATATATTTCTGTTCAAAAAGTCGGTAAGAAAATATTCGAGGCAGAAGTAGAGATCCTTGAATACGATACACCGCATATTATTTCACTAGGTAGTGAAATGAAGCAAGGTTATTCAGCAATGACTTATATGTTAGAAGAAGATGAGGAAGGTACAGCACTAACATTAATTTCAGAATATGAACCTAGTAATTTTTATTATAAAATGATGTATAAGTTAACAGGCTGGATTTCACGAGGTTTAACTATGGAACAAATGGAGCGTCTAGCAGAATGCGTAGAAACTGCTTATCATAAAGAAGATTAATATTAAAGACATATATTAAGGTAAAAGCGTTATTCAATTTTTTGAGTAACGCTTTTATTATTTGAAGATTTTCAATGGAAAATCTTAATAGCTCTTTCATATATTTCTTTATCAAAAGAATTTTTTTGTTATCCAATAAGTAAGTTCAGAAGGGTTAAGGATATGTTCTATTTGTTTATCTGTGAAAGTGTGCTATTTATACAATCCTGTCGTATACATTTCTGTCAACGTATACACTATTTCTTCTAGTTCTACTTCTTTGTTATGTTGTACAATTGTCCAAAGAAAAGATTCATTCATCGCGAACCAACCACGTGCTACAATCTCTTTATTTAATTCAGGCTGTGCCAATCCACTTTCTTGAGAGTAAGTAATATCCTGCGTAATACTTTTTATAAAGCGTTCGCGAATCTCCTCCCATTTTTGACGTATCACTTTTGATACTCCTATTGCTTCTTCAACAACTTGCAAGATAGCCCGTTCTTCTTCAGCTAATTGTAAGAATGCTCTAACTTGATTTTGAATCATATTATGTGCTTCTGCTTTTGATTGAGGGAAAAAAGAACGCTCGGCAATATCATAAAAGCGATTCATAACATCTTCCATTAAAACGATAAGGAGAGCATCTTTGTTTTTAAAGTATACATATGCTGTTCCATAACCAGTTTCTGCATGTTTAATAATTTGCGTGATTGTCGTTTTCTGAAATCCATTTTTTATAAAAATAGTATAACCGGAATGTAATAGTTTCTTTTTCGTTTCTAAGGAGCGGTGTTTTCTTGTTGAAAGCGTAGAATTTTCCAAAGAATCACCTCTTTATACTGAAATGTCTGAAAATATAACTGTATTGTAAAAGAAATTCATATATAAAGTCAACTGACATAATATCATTGACGTTATATCAACTAAGATGATATATTTCAATTAGTTAGAATAAAAAGAAAATTAAAAGAAGGTGACACCATGTATAAAGAACCATTTCAACCAACTTATGAATATGCGCTTGAATGTGATAAACATGATGAACTGAAAGATTTTCAAACTGAATTTTATAAAAAAGAAGGAACAATATATTTAGATGGAAACTCATTAGGACTACTTTCAAAAAGAGCAGAGAAATCGTTACTTACTTTACTAGATTCATGGAAAGAGTATGGTATTGATGGCTGGACAGAAGGCGAGCATCCGTGGTTTTTCCTTTCAGAAAAATCAGGTGAATTGACGGCACCTCTTATTGGAGCTTTACCAGAAGAAACTATTGTAACTGGTTCCACGACTACGAATATACACCAAGTTATTGCGACGTTTTATGAGCCGAAAGGAATACGCACAAAAATTCTTGCGGATGAATTAACATTTCCATCGGATATATATGCACTTCAGAGTCAAATTCGTTTAAAAGGTTTAGATCCAGATGAGCATTTAGTACGAGTGAAGAGCCGAGATGGTAGAACACTTTCTGAAGATGATATTATTCATGCGATGGAAGATGATATCGCTTTAATTTTATTACCTTCTGTTTTATATAGAAGTGGACAAATTCTCGATATGAAACGTTTAACAGCGGAAGCACATAAACGAGGTATTCATATTGGGTTTGATTTATGTCATTCAATCGGTTCTATTCCGCACCATTTCAAAGAGTGGGATGTTGATTTCGCTGTTTGGTGTAATTATAAATATTTAAATGCAGGACCTGGTGGTGTTGGGGGCCTTTATGTAAATAATAAACATTTTAATAGACTTCCAGGATTGTCTGGATGGTTTAGTTCTAGAAAAGATAAGCAGTTTGATATGGAACATTCATTAACTGCGGCTGACCATGCAGGTGCATATCAAATCGGTACACCTCACGTATTAAGTACTGCACCGTTAATCGGTTCTCTTGAAATTTTTAAAGATGCTGGTATAGAACGTTTACGTGAAAAATCTCTACATATTACGAGATACATGCTTGATTTAATTGATCAGGAATTAAAAGGTTTCGAATTTACAATTGGTAATCCATTAGAGGATGCAAAACGAGGCGGGCACATTTATTTAGAACATGCAGAAGCAGCACGCATTTGTAAAGCATTAAAAGCAAATGGAGTTATCCCTGATTTCCGTGCACCTAATGGAGTAAGACTTGCGCCAGTCGCTTTATATAACACATACGAAGAAGTGTGGAAATCTGTACAAATTTTGAAGAAAATCATGAAAGATGAGGAGTATAAGCAGTTTGAAAATAAACGAGAGGTTGTGGCATAAGTATGAAAACATCAAAGTGGATTGATATTTCACAACCGCTAAATAATGATATTGCTACTTGGCCAGGGGATACACCGTTCTCATATGAAGTTTCATGGTCAAAAGAAGAAAGTGGTTCAGTAAATGTCGGAAAGTTAACGATGAGTATTCATACAGGTACTCATATTGATGCACCGTTTCATTTTGATAATGAAGGAAAGAAAGTAATAGACTTAGATATTCAAGTTTATGTCGGACCTACGAGAATCATTGACGTTTCTAATCTTGAAAGCATTGGGAAAAAGGAATTAGAAAATTTCCATTTAGAAGGCGTAGAACGCTTATTGTTACGCACATCTTCACATAATAAAGTTAATGAATTCCCAGATGTAATCCCGTATTTACGTGCGGATATAGCACCGTTTCTTTCAGAGAAAGGTATACGTTTAATCGGGGTGGACGTACCTTCAGTTGATCCATTAGATGATAAAGAACTAGCAGCGCATCACCAATTGTTTAAATATGGAATACACATTTTAGAAAATGTCGTACTAGATCATGTAGCAGACGGAGATTATGAATTAATTGCATTACCACTCGCATTAACAGATGCAGATGGAAGTCCAGTTCGAGCAGTTATTAGACCAATATAAGTAGAAATATATAAAAGGGGCGTTTGGTTAATATGAAAGAAAACGAAAAGGTAATTATGGAAAAAGGAATTCATACGGACTTTAAAGAGAATATGACGTACGGGGAGTATTTACAATTAGATAGTTTACTATCTTCTCAAAAGAGGTTATCAGACCATCATGATGAAATGTTGTTCATCGTGATTCACCAAGCGAGTGAACTTTGGATGAAACTCATTTTACATGAGCTAAATGCAGCGATTGAATCTATTAAACAAGATAAATTACAGCCAGCATTTAAAATGTTAGCACGTGTATCAAAAATTCAGTCTCAAATTATTCAATCTTGGGATATTCTTGCGACGTTAACACCATCAGAATATATTGAGTTTCGTGATTCACTCGGTCAAGCTTCAGGTTTTCAATCGTATCAATATCGTATGATTGAGTATGCACTTGGTTATAAAACACCACATGCATTAAAAATTTATGAAAAGGATCCTGAATTACACGCTCGTCTTCATAAAGCGCTACATGCACCAAGTTTGTATGATGTGGCAATAGAGGCACTTGTAAAAGAAGGATTCCCAATTCATAAAGATGTGTTAAACCGTGATATTACGCAGCCTTACGAAGAGGATGCAACAGTAGAAGCAGCTTGGATAGAAGTGTATGCGGACGTGAAGAAATATTGGGATCTATATCAGCTTGCTGAAAAATTAATCGATATTGAGGACTGGCTACAACAATGGCGTTTCCGTCATATGAAAACGGTAGAACGAATTATCGGACATAAAATGGGAACAGGTGGCTCTTCTGGTGTATCATATTTAAAACGAGTACTTGATCAACAGTTCTTCCCAGAGCTTTGGAATGTTCGTACGAAATTATAAAAATAAACCTGTCAGTTTGGCTGACAGGTTTATTTTTATATTCGAGCACAATTATGTATTCAGTGAATGAAAAAGATATAATAAATTAAATAACTATTTAATTGGAGGTGAAATTTTTGGATTTCAAGCAACTAGAAAATAAATTCGAAAAGAAAAAAGTGAATACATTTCTCGTTTATCAAAAAGGTGAATTAACAACGGAATATTATAAAACATTAGAATGTGAAAATAACTTATATAAAATAAATTCGATTACAAAAAGTGTTGTATCCATATTAATTGGTATCTCAATTGATAAAGGATATATAAATAGTATACATACACCGATTACAGCGTGGATTGAAAATGTCCCTGAGGAAAAGAGTGATTTGACGCTTTATCACCTATTAACAATGACAACGGGAGAGGACTGGAAAGAGTTCGGAAATGGAGTTGTATTCCCTAGTGATTTTGTTGAATCAGATAACTGGGTAAAGTACATTTTAGAAAAGTCGCTAATTGAAAAACCTGGTACAAAAATGAATTACAATTCAGGCTCTTCACATTTACTGAGCTATATTATTCAAAAGGCTGCTGGTATATCGACAGAGCAGTTTGCGAAAAGATATTTATTTGATCCATTAAAAATTACCGAATATGAATGGCAACAAGACCCGCAAGGAATACATGTCGGCGGCTTCGGTATGAAAATGAAGTCGAAAGATTTATTAAAGTTAGGAATAGTATGTTTACAGAATGGATATTTGCAGGGGAATGAAATCGTATCATCGAAATGGTTAGAAGAATCAAGTACGGCTCTATTTGAAACGTATGAACATGTCGGGGCATATGGATATCACTGGTGGGTATTGAATAACGAAAGATTTCACATACCGTATTGTATGTACTTTGCTATGGGATACGGCGGACAATATATCGTTATCATTCCCCAGTTAGAAATCGTATCTGTAATAAGTAGTCATATGCCTAAACGGGGGCTCGTTCCATTAAAGTTATTTATTGAGCATGTACAAGAGAATTATAAGTTTATATAAGGAGTGGAGAGAATGTATGAGAGGTGTAAAAACGTTATCTTTATTTAGACTATGTTTAAGCCTTTTAGCATTTAGCGCCCTTATTACGCAATTTATAATAAGGGCACAAGTGAAACCGTTTAATCCAGTAAATTTCTTTAGTTTCTTTACAATTGAAAGTAATATTTTAGTTGCATGTATTCTCCTTTTAAGTAGCATTGGAACAGCTACATTTGGTCGTTCAGAACAGTTTGGTATACTTCGTGGTGCGGCGACTGTATACATACTTACGACAGGACTCATTTATTTTTTATTATTAAGAGGGTTAGAAGAATCACTTCAAACCGCAATACCATGGGTAAATACGGTGCTACATTATATCATGCCGATTGCAATGCTTTTAGATTGGATTTTAAATCCACCTAGTAAGAAAATAACTTGGAAACAAGCTGCAAGTTGGCTCTTATTCCCGTGTTTTTACGTTGTGTATAGCATAATACGTGGTCCAATTGTGAATTGGTATCCTTATCCGTTTCTAGATCCGAGAATAGATGGATATGATAGAGTGCTTTTATACAGTATAGGGATAGCAGTTGTAATTGGTGCTATTTGTATATTGGTAAGATTTTTAGGGAATCGAAATTTTAGAAATGAATTTTAGAAATGAAGAACCCCCACTATTAAAAATATAAATAGTGGGGGTTCTTCATTTTATCTATTTGTCTTTTGAAACGACATCTTTATAAATTTCTCTGTCTTCGTATCAAATTCTACATCGACAAAAACACCATATTCTTTTCCATTTTCACGTAGCCATAATTTAAACTTTTCAACTGTTACTTGAACTGTTTTTGGTTTTCTACCTATATGAAGATAATCAATAATCTCTGCCTTTGGGTATTGTTCCTTCGTTTTTTCTACAGCAAGTTTACCCCATTTCGCATAAGGTGGCTGTGCGTGAACAATTGATGACTCCGTATATATACTTGAACATGTTGTTATGAACAGAATGACGAGTGCGACACGCTTTAACAATTTCTTCATGATGAACTCCTTTTATTCTTTTTGTATATGGTTTACATATTCTTTCAACGATATAAGCTTGGATTTTTTTGTCTTCTTTACATAAAAGCGATGGTTTTACAAAACATAACCAAGAAATCATTTCCGTAATTAAGGAGGGAAATCTATGCGTAAAAAAGCTATTTTTAAAATAGCAGTTTTACTTGCGTTCATAGGACTATCTTTGATGGTCAGTAGTATACAACTGAAAAATGTAGAAGCCTTTTCGAATCAAGTCATTCAAAGAGGAGCATCTGGTGAAGATGTCATTGAACTGCAATCTCGTTTGAAATATAACGGATTTTATACAGGGAAAGTAGATGGTGTTTTCGGATGGGGTACATACTGGGCACTTCGGAATTTTCAGGAGAAATTTGGACTACCTGTTGATGGTTTAGCGGGTGCTGCAACGAAGCAAAAACTTGTTAAAGCAACGAAGTATGACAAATCGACCGCTAATAAAGGTACTACAACGAATAAAGGAAATAGCAGTGGTACTGCACAAGAAAATAAACCACCACAAAGTAAAGGGACAAATGTTCCAAATGGTTATTCTCAAAATGACATACAGCTTATGGCAAACGCGGTATATGGAGAGTCACGTGGGGAACCGTACTTAGGACAAGTTGCAGTAGCTGCAGTTATTTTAAACCGTGTTACAAGCGCATCGTTCCCAAATACCGTTTCAGGAGTAATCTTTGAGCCAAGAGCGTTCACAGCGGTAGCAGATGGACAAATATATTTAACTCCAAATGAAACAGCGAAAAAAGCTGTACTCGATGCGATAAATGGATGGGATCCAACAGGTAATGCTTTATATTATTTCAACCCAGAAACGGCAACAAGTAAATGGATTTGGAGTCGTCCACAAATTAAAAAAATCGGTAAACATATTTTCTGTAAATAGAGCGGAGGTGGAAACATGTTACGAGGTATTATCATTGTATTATTAACAGTCGGTGTAGTTGGAACAGGATATTGGGGCTATAAAGAGCATCAAGAGAAAAATGCGGTTTTAATTCGAGCGGAAAATAGTTATCAACGTGCATTTCATGATTTAGCATACGAGGTTGATTTGTTACACGATAAAATTGGGACAACGCTTGCAATGAATTCGCGTACATCTTTATCACCAGCATTAGCGGATGTGTGGCGTTTAACATCTGAAGCTCGTTCTGATGTAGGTCAACTGCCATTAACATTAATGCCGTTTAATAAAACAGAAGAATTTTTAGCGAATATCGGTGATTTTAGTTACCGTGCAGCCATTCGTGATTTAGAAAAAGAACCGTTAAATGATCAAGAGTATAAAACTTTACAAACTTTATATTCGAACGCAGGTGATATTCAAGATGAGCTAAGAAAAGTACAGCATCTTGCTTTGAAAAATAATTTACGATGGATGGATGTGGAACTGGCCCTTGCTTCAAATCGTGATCCAGCAGATAACACAATTATTGACGGATTTAAAACAGTTGAAAAGAATGTAACATCCTATTCATCTACAAATTTTGGACCGACATTTACAAGTGCGCAAAAAAATAAAAAAGGGGGATTTGAAGCAGAAGGAAAAGCAATTTCTGAAGATGAAGCAGTAAAAATCGCAAAATCATTTTTGAATTTAAAAGGAAATGAAAAAGTAGATGTTGAGAAAAGTGGAAAAGGTGCAAAAGAGTCTTTCTACAGTGTGAAAATTAAAGACCCAGCAACGAATAATGAGTATTATATGGATATTACAGGAAAAGGTGGATATCCAATTTGGGTAATGAATAATCGAGAAATTAAAGAGCAAAAAATTAGTTTAAATGATGCCGGAAGTAAAGGGTTGACGTTTTTAAAGGATCATAAGTTTAATAATATGGAGCTTTATGATAGTTCTCAATATGATAATATTGGCGTGTTTACGTATGTAGTAAATGAGAATGGTGTACGTATTTATCCGGAAGCAATTCAAATGAAAATTGCTTTAGATGACGGTTCCATCGTAGGATTTTCTGCAAAAGAATATTTGGCATCACATCAAAAACGAACAATTCCATCTGCAAAGCTTACTGCTGCAGAGGCAAGAAAGAAAATAAACCCTGATGTAAAAGTGATGGAGGAGCGAAAAGCTGTAGTCGTAAATGACTTGCATAACGAAGTACTTTGCTATGAATTTGTTGGTACTTTAGGGAAAGATACGTACCAAATTTTTATTAACGCAAATAATGGAGCAGAGGAAAAAGTGAAGAAAATGCAATCCGTTGAAAAAATTTATGATTAAACTTTAATAGTAAAGTGGTGAAAATAATGAAAATCCTAATATATATGTTGATGCTTTGCTTCATTATCACTGGATGCAGCATTGGCAAAAAAGACAATCCAAACGAAAAGCCAGAACAAAAAAATGTTTCAACAAAAAATGTTAATTATACGAACAAATCAAATAAGCCAAATGAAAAAGCAGCGGACCATTTAGCATCTTTAGCTGCAAGTGTACCTGGAGTAAATGATGCAACAGCAGTAGTAGTTGGCAAATATGCTGTTGTCGGTATTGATGTAAAAGCAAAACTAGATAGAACTCGTGTAGAATCAATTAAATACTCTGTTGCAGAAAGTTTAAAAAATGATCCTGATGGTGCAAACGCAGTAGTTGTAGCGGATATTGATACGTACGAACGTCTTAAGGAAATTGGAAAACAAATCAAAAAAGGTAACACGGGAGAAGGTATACTAGAAGAATTAGCAGCAATTGTTGGCCGAGTAATGCCGCAAGTTCCAAATGATATGATTGAAAATCGAGAAACGAATCCAATTAAAGATAATGACAAGCAATTACCAAAAGATGAAGAACAAGAACTAAGAAAAGAACAGGATGACCAATCAAATAATCACTTGAATAAGTAAAATGAGCCTCGTACTACATTGTGCGAGGCTTATTTTATCATATCATTAAATATTCAGTTTATTTATAAGGAAATATATGGTTTAATTATGTATAGGAGGGACAACTGTTATGATGAAAAAAAGCGCATGTATATTATGTAGTTTATGCCTCAGTTTCAGTATGACAGCGTGTGAACAGACGAAAGAAGTGAAACAGCAAACAGCAACTTCTTCTACTGTAACGGAAAGTCAGCAGAAAGAATCTATAAATATAAACCATTTCACGAAAATAAATGAAGGAATGACATATACGGAAGTTAAGGATTTAATTGGTTATGAAGGGGATTTACTCATAGAAGAAGGGGTAGAACATTCTGCACAAATTAAACAAATTTTTGCTTGGAAGGGAAGCAGTCCTAAATCAATTGTTGAAATTACATTTCTAGATGGAAAAGTACATTCTAAATCACAACAAGGTTTGAGTTAAAAAGATAAAATGCGGGAGAGTTTAGCATGAACATACATACAAGGGAAATTGAATTAGTTCCATATAAAGAGCAGTATAAAGAAATGATACAGTCATTTACTTTACCAAGTGAACAAGTTTAATTCACATCAGATCCAGGTTAATTACTGGAGAAAGCCAAAAGTGATTACATGAAAAAATTGTTAAGTCCATTTAAAGATGAGGGGTAATGATATGACAATTTATATTGCACTGCTAAGGGGAATCAATGTAGGTGGACATAAAGTGATCAAAATGGCTGATCTGAAAAAAATGTTTGAATCAATAGGATTAAAACAAGTAAAAACATATATACAAAGCGGTAATATCGTGTTCGAATCTGAGGAAGATATAAACTTTCTAAAGGGACGAATACAATCTGAAATTAAAAACGTTTTTGATTTTGATGTTCCAGTTATGCTAAGAACATATGATGAATTTGTAAATAGTATAAAAGGGTGTCCTTATGAAGCGAATTCATTGCTAGAAGGAGAAAGTATACACGTTGCTTTCTTAGCGAATGAACTTTCTGAAAAAGAAAAAGATCAGTTGCTTATGCAAAAAAATGAGACTGAAGATTGTTATATACATGAAAAAGTTGTGTATTTATTTTTCAAAAATAGCATTCGGAATTCTAAATTAATGAACCAGTTTCAGAAGTTACATACACCAGCTACAGTAAGGAATTGGCGGACTGTGAATAAATTAAAAGCGATAGCAGAGGGTTTGTAAATATAAAAAGATGAGGCTTTCTACATAGAAAAACCTCATCTTTTTATTTATATTGTTTCGCAACAATGAGTTCAATGATAGGGGAAATACAGAATGAAAAACAAAGTACGATAAAAATTTGAATGTAAAAGAATGGGCTCGCATATATTGGGAAGGGATGTCAGATTAAACTAGGGGGTAGTTATGTCTATTCTTTTAAAAGCGGGTGCAGATGCAGGAAATAACGGTCTGAAATTAATGGTGAAAGGGCAAGATCCTATTTTTATTCCGAGTATTTATTCTTTATATATAGGAGAACCTACAGGATTGTTAGAAGAGGGCGATGTTTCGTTATCAGAATTAGAAAATCACATTGATGTGACCATTAGTTCTCCATCACTAATGTTAAATAATGTACGGTACATCGTTGGAGAAAAAGTAATTCAAGATCAATTAAAAGGTACTGAGGTAGAGAAGAAATCGAATAAGTCGACGGATGAGTTAATGGTTATTACAATTCTATCAGGTTTAGCGGTAAGTGCTATGCGTCAAAGCCCAACTTCCGGTCATATTAATATTCGATATGATTTATCGGTCGCTCTTCCTATGCAGCTTATTACACAAGAAATAGCTGCGGAAAACGCGAAACGTTATATGGGCAATCATAAGGTTGTTTTCCATTATCCGAACGGACGTGATGTGACAGTTAATATTTCTATCGAGTATTGTAAATGCCTACCTGAAGGTGCTTCTGGGACGTGGGGCATTGTATATGATGAAGAAGGAAATGTTGTGAAGCATAAAATAGAATGTGAACAAAACAAAGTTTCTGAAATTGATTTTGTAGATAAAACGTTACTATCTTTTGATATAGGTGCTGGAACGACAGAAGAAGTTGTATCGTTAGGGGTAAACTTTAGACCTCAATTAAGTAAGGGCTTATCTTATGGGGTGAAAGAAACATTACTACAGGTTATTACAAGGTGGAACCGGAAATATCCGACAAAGACCATTGATAGTATTACAGAATTTAATCAAATTTATTTAAATGATAAACACCCGAGAAATGCATCATTAGTTGAGGAATCACAACCAGCACTCTTAGGTTTGGCAGCTCGTGTCGCAACCGATATTATAAATAAAATTGATGATATGAAAGACGATCCATACGTATTTATTTATGGCGGAGGCGCAGTAATTATTAAAAACAGTTTAAAGATGATTTTAAAACAAAAAGGGCGATTAAAAAATGTAATCTTCGTAGATAATCCATTATTTACAAATGCACGAGGATTATTAGTCTACACTTGTTCGCCAAAATATAGAGAGCATAAGCAAAAAGATTTAGGGTTTACAAACTTAACGATAAGTTAGTTGGTGGAAGTATGCGATCTAGGCGATATAAACGTGGTGATCGAGTAAAAATCAACATTCATAAATCAGTATCACCTGAAATGCTTGCATGGCTGAATAAACAATCAAACCCAACTAATTTCTTTTTCTTTGCAGCGCAGCAACTATTTAAACAAGTGGGAGATATTGATGTGTCAAAAATCATACCAAGTAGCCATGTTTATTCATTATATGTAGAGCCATCATCACTATTAAAGGTTGAAGTAAATCCTTTTAAAAAAGTACCACTTGAAGTAAATACATCCACCGAAAATGTAAAAAAAAAATCATGGGATTCTGTTGATCAATTAGATTGTCCTTTTTTTTAAACATAGAAAAACTTATGTAGTGCCCATCACTATACATACGGATGCAGTGATGGGCTTTTGTTTGTGTGAAGCCATTTCAATAAATAGAAGGGGCACAATATAATTTGTGCCCCTTCTATTTATTGATTTTATTTACATTTTGGATGTATGTTTTGTAACTGCTTGAATTATGTTTTCCCAGTCATCAGGGTGATTTTCATGTCCTGCTCCCTCAAGAGTTAATAATTCTGAATTTGGAATTTCATCAATCAGTGCAAGACCATGTTCAAATGGGAGTGCTGTATCATCTGTTCCGTGAATGACTAATGTTGGTGCTTGTATAGAGTGAAGTATACCTTCATAAGCATCATCTCCTTGAAGTAAAGCGTGATTAAACATGCTCAATAGATTGTTAGCACGTTCTATTTCTTGTTTTACTAGTTTATAAACTCTATTTTCATCAAAGATTCGTTTTGATCCGCAAAGTAGACGAGATCCTGAGACTAAATACTCTGTGACGGCATTTTGATTTGCCCAATCTATATTTTTACCATTTACGTGATGTGTTAAAATTCTTTCATCCATTGGGGGTAAATCACGAGTGTTGTTATTAGATCCTATTACACTTGTAGCTAACAAAGTTAACGTTAAAATTCTTTCAGGATGTTTTACAGCGGCAATTTGAGCAATCATACCACCTAATGACATACCAAATAGATGTGCTTTATCAATATGATACGCATCTAGTACCCCAATTGCATCTTCAGCCATATCTGTCACTGAATAATTGGAAATTCCAGGTTCGTACGTAACAGAGCGTCCTACATCACGGTTATCAAAGCGAATTACAAATCTCCCTGTGTTAGCTAATTGTTCACAAAATTCTTCATCCCAATATATCATTGAACATGTAGCTCCCATAATTAATAAAATAGCAGGATCATTAGAGTTACCAAAGCTTTCTGTACATATATCAATATCGTTTATTTTAAACATCTTTTCACTCATAGAGTTCTCTCCATTTCTTTTGAATTTAATTAATAATACAATTTTGAATGATTCTAAGATGTGTGTAAGATTCGTTTTCGAATTCATCATGTTTTTTGCATAATTACCCCCAAAAATAAGTTTATGGGCATTCAAGGCAAAAAATTTCGAGAAATATTTGTATGTTATTAAAATAAACAACGGAGAACCTTTAAATCTTGCAATGGGAATTGGGGCTTGTTTCATATTGATTGGTGTATTTTGGGCTAATCGCTCTACACTCCGAACTTATTTCAAGCAAGGACAGTTGTGAGAACAGGAAATGTAGTCGGATAAAGAAACAGCTCTGTAATTTACAGGGCTGTTTGAAATTTATTAATGATACGCATTGACTTTATTTACTAGAAAGCCGTAAAATTATTAAGCTAAAGTGAACTGTAAAAAGAGGGGAGTTATTATGAAAATGAACTGGAATGAAGTAAAAGAAAAAATTCGACCACAAATTTCAAAACCATCATATGAAACTTGGCTTACTAATACGACTGTTTATTTAGAAGATGATATATTAACAATTTACTGTCCTCATGAATTTGCACGTGATTGGTTAGAATCACATTATAAAGAATTAATATTTAATACATTAAGAGAAATGTTTCATACAACGTTTGAAATTCAGTTTGATGTATTCATAGACGAACCATCTAAAGCGAAAGATACTCCAATAGATAGAATTAATATTTGGGATGAAGTAAAGAAAGCATTAAGACCTAAACTAGCAGAGAAAACATTTATGAAATGGATTAGAAATACAAATGCTATTATTGAAGATAATAAATTAATAATCTTTTGTGAAGATGTGTTTCATCGTGATTTGCTTGAAGGGGAGTATAAGAATTTAATTTCAAGTACCGTACAGAAAATTACAAACGAAGAATATCAAATTTGGTTCGAAATAGAATCAAACGCTACTTCTATAGCGCAGATTCATCACATGCAAAATAACCAACTCACTTCCGGACAAGAGGAATCAAAAACAATTTGGAATAAAATAAAAGATAAAATCCAAGTAATCATTTCAAGGCCTTCATTTGAAACATGGGTCAAAGAAACGACAGCCAGAATAAATGAAGATTCATTGATCATTTATTTTGAAAACGAATTCCAACAAAAGTGGGTTGAACAGTCTTATAAAGATTTAATTTCGCAAATAGCCAAAGAAGTAACTGGAAATACATATGACCTTCAATTTGAATTAAAATCAAATACAAATGGAACCAATAATAATGAAAAATCAAAATCAACTATTGAAAATATCACTTCCGAATTAGGGGAGCAGTTCAAAGTTTCTAATGATCATTTAAAATATAATGATGTAGATGATAGCAATATACGCATTCAAGCCTTAGAAGAAAAAATAATGAACTTGGAAAAAGTCATTGGTACATTAGTGGGAAAATTAGAGGTAGTAGAAACAAAAACACAGTTGGAAAAATAACCAACTGTGTTTTTATACTTAATTCGCTTTTTTTATAAAACCTTTATAATGACGTTTCACAAGCTGACTTTCTAAAGTCTTCATTGTCTCTAGTGCTACACCGACGATGATAAGTAAGCTTGTACCACCAATTTGTGCAGAAGGTGGTAATGCAGCAACCTTTGTAAACACGAGCGGCAATATAGAAATTGCGCCTAAGAAAATTGCACCGATAAATGTTAGTCTGTATAAAATTTTAGTTACATATTGTTCTGTTGATTTACCAGGACGAATCCCCGGAACATAACCGTTTTGTTTTTTCAAATTCTCAGCCATCTGTTCAGGGTTTACTTGAATAAATGCGTAGAAATATGTAAAAGCAACGATAAGGCCAACATAAAGCGCCATTCCAATTGGATGTGCGAAATCAAAATTCGTAATTATCCATTTTGATACGCCTGAATCAGGGAAGAGTTGTGCAATTGTTCGCGGCGTCATTAAAAATGCGGAAGCAAAGATAACTGGAATTACACCAGCACTATTTACTTTAAGAGGTAAATGAGTGTTTTTTGCTCCTTGATATTGATTGTTTCCTGAAACAGCTTTTGCATATTGAATTGGTATTTTACGAACCGCTTGTTGGATGTAAATAACACCTACAACTATCGCTAAAATTACGAGTCCAATTAAAACCATTTTTACGATATGCATAAATAACTGATCGCCTGCGTTTTGGAATTGTTGCAAATAAATTTGATTAGCGACATTCGGAATCGCCGCAACAAGTCCTGCGAAGATAATCATCGAAATACCATTACCAACACCTTTAGCAGTAATTTGTTCACCTAACCAAAGTAAAAATGCAGTACCTGCAGTTAATACTGTCGCAATAAATAAGTATGTAGTCCAGCTTTGATCTGTAATTAATTGTCCACCTGCTATATTATTAAAACCATAAGACATCCCAATGGATTGTATGAATGCGAGAATGATTGTAAAGTATCGAGTAAATTGAGCTGATTTCTTACGGCCCATTTCTCCTTGCTTTGCCCATTCTGAAAATTTAGGTATAACGTCCATTTGTAGTAATTGTACTATGATGGAAGCTGTAATATATGGTGTAATACCTACAGCAAAGATCGAGAAGTGTTGCAGTGCTCCTCCGCCAAATACGTTCAGCATACCTAAAACATTGGCTTGATCTTGTACTTTTAATACCTCTGCGTTAGTATGAGGTACTGGAATAAACGTGCCAATTCGAAAAACAATTAGCATCGCTAGTGTAAAAAGAATTTTGTTTCTTATCTCAGCTACTCTCATGAAATTTGAAATCGTACGAAACATTATGTCGCCTCCTATATTTTTATCAGTTCAAAACTGATTAGTATACCCTAATGAAGTAACCACAAACCTCCTTCCGCATTAAATTCATTTGACAAATGGATTTTCATACATTTTGTAGTTTTCACGGATATAAAAATATAAGGTGTTTTTTAGCGACCTATAAGCTTTTCGTAATCATTCAATACACATAATATATCGAATAAATTAACAAATGTACATACATACGCATGAAAAATGAATGAATAGGGGCATTTTTTACATTTATTTAATGATAAATTGAAAGAACAATGCTTTTAATTATTACATTTCTAGTAAGTTGCTAGGACGATGAAAGAGATTTTTTATTTAGAGTTAAAATAAAATTTTTACATACCTATAACTTATACAAATTTAGTAATGTAGCAAAGATGAGTTAAACATGACTTCTAATTTCAAAGAGTTGAAATCAGCATATATTCGAGTCGCAACTAATAAATATGGAGCGAATACAGCCATATATTAATACATTGTGAAAATAAACTTACTAAGCAATGATTAGGCTGGGTATTTTTAATAATTTGCGACAAATATATAAGGTTTAAAGTCTATAAAAACAGAAAATTAATAATATATTGACCACTTTATAGAAAGTACTATAGAATGAAAGCGATAACAAACGATTGCTTTAAGATGATTTCCCTGATCTTTTAGTATTTACAAATATATGAAGACATAAACAAATCTATTTTTTTGAAAAATAATGCAAACGTTTTCGTATTGAAAGATCATTGAAATACATATGTGGAAAATAACCAATATGGGGGTGAAGTAAAAGAGATTTCTAAATTAATTTAAGTAGTGTAATTTAGTACGAGCATAATAAATCGTTCGTACTATTTAAAGAAAGGGTGTATGTGATGCAAATGATAAAAAGATTAATTAACAAATCAGTATTATTACTTACTATAATCGTTATGTTATCATCTGTTTTCTCTTTTCAAAGTGTAAAGGCAGTTTCAAATTCGAAAACAACTGAAGTTATCATTCATTACAAAGAGCAGTCTGGAAATAAAAAAGACTGGAACCTTTGGATTTGGGGAGAAAACGAAAATGGTAAATCATATGAATTTACTGGCAAAGATGAATTTGGAAAGTACGCTAAGATGAATATAGATGGTGACTATAATCGTGTAGGATTTATCATTCGTACAAATGAGTGGGAAAAAGATGGTGGCGATCGTTGGATTGAAAATATAAAGGACGGTCGTGCTGAAGTATGGATTCTTTCAGGTGATGAAAAAGTATATAACTCTAAGCCTTCTTCGGATCTATCAATTCAAAAAGCAACTATTGATAGTTTCAATGAGATTACTGTAACGACTAATTTCCCGTTTAATATTAAGGAACGGAAAATTGAAATTGAAGGCATTAAAATTAAGAATATTAGTCCTTTCGATATAAACAGTGGAAATGTTACTAATAAGGTTAAAATAATTACGGAGCAGAAAATTGATTTAAAACAGACATACAAAGTTAAAATTGAAAACTTAGCAACTACGAATACCGAAATCGGTAAAGTCATTCGTAGTGAGGAGTTTGATAATTTATTTTATTATGGTGGTAACGATTTAGGTAATGTATATACACCACAATATACAAAGTTCCGTGTATGGGCTCCTACTGCAAGTGAAGCAAAATTAGTTACATATAAAAAATGGAACGATAAAATAGGTACTGAAATAAACATGCAACAAGGTGAAAAGGGCACTTGGAAAGCAGAACTTAAAGGGAACCAAAAAGGTCTCTTTTATACGTATAAGGTGAAAATTGGGGATAAGTGGACTGAAGCCGTTGATCCGTATGTGCGTGCTGCTTCTGTAAATGGAGATAAAGGTGCGGTTGTTGATTTAGAAGAAACAAATCCGAAAAAATGGAAAGCAAACAAAAAGCCAAAATTTAAAAATCCGGAAGATGCTATTATTTACGAATTGCATGTACGTGATCTTTCTATTCAGCCCGAAAGTGGCATTAAACAGAAAGGGAAATATTTAGGTGTAGCAGAAAAGGGAACAAGAGGGCCTGAAGGTTTGAAAACGGGACTTGATCATATGAAAGATCTTGGTGTTACACACGTTCAGCTTTTACCGATATTTGATTATGCTTCAGTAAATGAAGAGAATTTAAACGAACCACAATATAACTGGGGATATGACCCGAAAAATTTCAATGTTCCAGAGGGATCCTATTCTACAAATCCATATGAGCCAACTGTTCGAATAACTGAATTAAAGCAAATGATTCAAACACTGCATGAAAATAATCTTCGTGTTGTTATGGATGTAGTTTATAACCATATGTATAGTGCTACTGAATCTAATTTTCATAAGTTAGTTCCAGGTTATTATTATCGTTACAATGAAGACGGAACATTTGCAAATGGAACCGGTGTAGGAAATGATACTGCTTCAGAACGAAAAATGATGAGGAAATTTATGGTCGATTCTGTAGCGTACTGGGCAAAAGAATACAATTTAGACGGATTTCGTTTTGATTTAATGGGTATTCATGATTATGAAACGATGAATGAAATACGTAAAGCTGTTAATCAAATTGACCCTTCTATTATATTGCATGGAGAAGGCTGGGATTTAAATACACCTCTTGCAGCTGAGTTGAAAGCAAATCAAAAAAATGCAGAGAAAATGAAAGGAATTGCACATTTTAACGATAATATACGTGATGGATTGAAAGGTAGTGTATTTGAAGAGAAAGAAAATGGATTTGTAAATGGAAAGGAAAACATGGAAGACCGTATTAAAAAAGGGATTACGGCAGGCATTGACTACGATACAAGTTCGTCTACTTATCAAGATCCGGAGCAGGTATTAACTTATGTGGAAGCACATGATAATCATACATTATGGGATAAACTTGAGTTGACTAATCCAGGTGACAGTGAAGAAGTGCGAAAACAAATGCACAAATTGTCTTCTTCGATTTTATTAACATCACAAGGTATTCCATTCTTACATGCAGGACAAGAGTTTATGCGTACGAAATATGGTGATCATAACAGTTACAAATCTCCAGATTCAATTAATCAGATGGACTGGTTGCGCCGTGCATCGTTTAATAATGAAGTAGATTATATGAAGGGCTTAATAGAATTACGTAAAAAGTACGCAGCCTTTAGAATGACATCTGCAGAACAAATTAAAAAACAAGTATCTTTTATTGATGCTCCAAAAAATGTTGTGGCTTATTCAATAGATGGAAAGGGCAATGGAAATAAAAACGAATACTTTATGGTGGCTCATAATGCAAATAGGGAATCCGTTGAAATCGCGCTTCCATCGAAAGGTCCTTGGAAAGTGTTAGTAGACGGTAAACAGTCGGGTAGTAAAACACTTTACGTTGTCCATGACAATAAAATTAAAGTTCCTGCATTAAGTTCATTAGTTTTAAAAACAGAGAAATCGATTAAATAAATGCCAAAAGCGGAGTGAAGGTTGTTTTCACTTCGCTTTTAAAGTTAAAACAGTATAATTTCACATACTGTAATTATATTACAATTTAATAAACAAAAAGAGAAGAACTTACACGGTTCTTCTCTTTTTTATGTGTAATTAGTGTTTCCGTAATTGCATATATAAGAGTTTTTGAAAATAACGAACGACAAGACGATGAACCTATTTACTAAGTGACGAGAAAATGACAAAACTGTAAGAATGCATGAATGTTTGTAAGAAAGTTCGATGTTTTCCTTTTTCTTTTTTTATTAAAGTGAAAAAGAAGAAATCGATGTCATAAGAGAGTAATATTTTTAGTTGAGTACAATAACTCAAACTATTTATGTAATGAAGGTATATGGAAAACAGTAAAACACCTTACTAAAAAGGAGGGATTTGAAAATGTCTTTTTCTCAATTCAATATTGATATTTTCCGAGCAATTAATGATTTAGGTAAACAATATTCATTCCTAAACTCAGCCATGGTATTTTTGGCAGAATATATGGTATATATTTTTGCTTTAATTATTTTAGCTTATTGGTTTACCGGGTCCAGAAAAAGTAGGATGCTGATTATTCAAGCGATGGTTGCTTTTGTAATTGCTGAGGTGATTGGAAAAATAGCAGGGAATTTTCATTTGAATTATCAACCGTTTGCAGTATTGCCTGATGTTAATAAACTTGTCGACCATGCTGTAGATAATTCATTTCCTAGTGACCATACGATTCTCTTTTTTTCAATTTGCTTTTCGTTTTGGCTTGTTCGTAAAAAAACTGGATGGCTATGGCTTATACTTGCACTTTGTGTAGCGATCTCACGTATTTGGGTAGGGGTTCATTATCCTTTTGATGTTGCAATAGGGGCTTTAATAGGATGTGTTTCAGCGGTATTTTCGTATTGGTTAGTACCAAAATTATCTTTTATTAGGCAATTACTTACTCAATATGAAAGAGTAGAGAAACATGTTTTACCATCCAAAAACAAATCAAAGGGATTTTGAGTATAGCCCTATCACATCCTCATTACTATTCTCCACAAGTTGAATGGACCGAAACATTCAATGCACTTATTTACATCCACGAAAACGAAAAGGAATGGGAAGTACATCCAGACAATAAAACAGTTTATTACCTAGATATATGATCTATATACTGTCCCGTTAACATTTTATATGTATCGTTATTGCAGAATTAAACCTACAATCATAATTAAACTAAATAGTATCATCCAACCAAATGCACAATAGCCGAAGATTCTAATCCATTTGGGTAATTGATTCATGTTAACTTTATTTGTGGGAACTCCTTGCATAAAAAACATCATTTTTTGATCTCTATCCCTATTATTTTGTTGTTCATACATAATATCATCACCTTTCTAGAACTATTGCGTTTATAGTTTATCAGCCTGAAGAAAATTATGTGAAGAATAAGGGGAATAGCTTATATATTATATGGTGAATTTTATAAATAAAGGAGTTTAATTAGCTATAGATTTAAGAGCTAATCCTTTATAAATAGTGAAAAAGAGTCCTACATAAATGGGACTCTTTTTCTTCAAGTATTAATTTACTGGATATGCATTAGAACCGAGATAACGTTCTTTTATAATTTTAAGATGATGAAGCTCATGACCAGCGATGATGTATGCTAATGCACGAACTGTAACTTCAGATTTGTTCGCATTTCCTCTTTGTAACCAAGTGTCTTTATCTAAACTTCTAAGTAAATGCACGGTAGATTGGCGAACAACTATTAGATTCTCAAGAAGATCTTGCATAGATTGCTTATCAAAAGCAGCTTTAAGAACATACATATCATCGTTATAGCCTGGAAGTTCTGCTGTCTCGCCTCGAGCAATAGATAACAAGCGATACGCCATAATACGTTCTGTATCTGCTATATGACCGACTACTTCTTTTATACTCCATTTAATAGGAGCATATCGGAAAAGCCCCTTGCTATCAGAAATCTCTTTTAATAAAAGGTTCGTTTCCTTTATTTGTTGTTCTAGAATATGTATGATATTTCCGTCTGATACCAAGTTAATATACGTTGCATAATAGGAGTTATATTCACTTACCTTTGGTCTAATTTGCATACGAATCATCCTTTATATTTAATTAAGTACAGCTTATCACAAAAGAGTTTTGAATTAATCTGAAAGTTCGAAATTACAATTAAAAAATTTACCTACTACCTTAGTCGAAAGAGTGTACTTTCACATCAATTAACAAACAGAAAAAGGACTTTTGATTTAACTCTTAGAATATCGTTCTATTACGAGTACTTTGATATTAATTGCTTTTTTGATTACTTTTGATGATAACGAGGAAATATAGAAAGGTTGTGAATTTATTTGATGGGTTATAAAGCTATGCTGTTTGATTTAGATGATACATTACTTAATAGGGATATGGCAGTAGATAAATTGTTTTTATTTGTTTTAAAAACGTGTTATGAGGATGTTAGTGATACAGTTAAAAACAATATGTTACAGAAATTCAAAGAATACGATAAAAGAGAATACGGCATAAGTAATAAAACGACAGTCCTGGGATCATTGTTTGATGAATTCCCACCGAAGTATAGACTGCCACGCAATTACATCCAAGATTTTTGGAATGATAATTTCCCTAAATGTTTTTCAATAGACAAAAATACTTATCATTTCTTAAATCATATAAAGAGGCACTTTAAAGTTGGAATTATAACAAATGGCTCAACTCAGAGGCAAAAGGCCAAAATAATTAACACGAATTTAAATAATTACTTTGATACGATCATTATTTCTGAAGAAGTGGGATTTAGTAAACCTGATAAACGTATATTCGAACTAGCATTAAATAAGCTTAATGTAAAACCAGAAGATGTATTATTTATAGGAGATGACTTAGAAAAGGATATTGCTGGTCCTCAAAATGCAAATATAAAAGGTGTGTGGTTTAACCCGCAGAAAATCAAGAATACTACTAAAATACAACCGTATGCCGAGATTAATACTTTGGATAGTTTGTTAAGTTATGTTACTCCACAATATTTTTATAACAAGTAAAATCAATTTCATATATATTCAAAAATTTCATTGACC
Source organism: Bacillus sp. NPDC094064 (assembly GCF_050279585.1). Lineage (NCBI taxonomy): Bacteria > Bacillati > Bacillota > Bacilli > Caryophanales > Bacillaceae > Bacillus > Bacillus sp. NPDC094064. Next base: position 627,874 of record NZ_JBNNUI010000001.1, on the reverse strand, counting down.
GTATTAGTAAGATAAAAATCTATATTTAAAATAAAAAAGAGGCAGTTTAAATAGCTGCGGCCAATTTAATCTATGATTAATACGAAGTTTTGTAAAATAATTTTACTCATACAGTGTACATTATAAAGGGGTGGGACTATGGAAATAAAGAAAGTAGTAATCGATGGAATCAATATTGCGGTCATTAGAAACGATAAGGTATTAATATCCGATGTTCAATCTGCATTAGATACAATGGCAACAGTTCAATATGAGGTAGATGCGAAACATATTATCATCCATAAATCTTTAATAAGTGAAGAGTTCTTTGATTTAAAAACACGTCTTGCGGGTGATATTCTTCAAAAATTTATAGACTACAAGGTAAAGTTTGCAATCATTGGAGATTTCTCTATGTATACTAGTAAAAGCTTAAAGGATTTTATTTATGAATGTAATAAAGGTAGAGATATTTTTTACTTAGCAACTGAAAAACAAGCACTTGAAAAATTAAGTACATTGAAGTAATAATAACATCCCAATAAAATCTCCCTCTTTTTCATATCGCTTATTATTTACAACATATAGGAACTGATGTTTGTGATAAACTGAGAAATGAATAAAGGGGGAGTTTTCTTGAACAATTTTAATGATTCAATCCGAAATTTAAACAATATAGTATACAAACCCAACAATTTAATAATTACGAATCTAAAAGAAGAAAAGCAAAACGCAGAATATGCAGGATGTATATTTCATTTAAATAACAAAACCATTCGTTTTAGAAAATCAAAAATTACTCCTAATAAAATTGGTCAATTTGTTTCTTTTTGGGAGAAAGATGACAATATGCAAAATCAAGCATTTTCTTATAAAGCTGCTCCTGACTTATTAGTTATTACTTGTATAGATGATAATAAACTAGGACAATTTATTTTCCCTAAAGAGATCCTTCTTAAGGAAAAAATCTTGAGAACACAAAATCAAAAAGGCAAGATGGCTATGAGGATTTATCCTATATGGGATAACCCTGTCAGCAATCAAGCTAAAAAGAGCCAAATGTGGCAACTTCAATATTTTGTTGATTTCAGTGATAATAATAATTTGCCAATAGACAAATTATTAAGTTTGTATTCATAGCTTTTGATTGGATCCAAAAAGAAGCAATCCTTTTGTATCACGGATTATAAAAAAGGTATTTGTAATGGTTAATTCTTATATTTTACTATCTTGTGAATCGAAATTTTTGTACCGGTACAATTAAATAAAAGGTACATTGTTACAGCACAACATTAAATATACAATCATCATATACTATACTTATACTTTTTAAGGGGTGCTGTATATGACAAGTTTACAAGATCAGCTTTTCACAAGATTAAACCTTGAAAAACATAATGACGTAACGTTTGAAGCGTTAAATACAATACTCTATGCATTTGCACACACTATTCCATTTGAGAATTTAGATATTATAGCAGGTAATACAGACGTAATTTCAAAAGAAAACTTACAGCAGAAAGTCTTAACTAACTCTCGCGGTGGACTATGTTATGAATTAAATACTCTTTTTTACTATTTTTTAAAAGATAGTGGTTATGATGTACAACTAGCATTAGGTACTGTATATAAAAATGATATAAACGCTTGGGCACTTGAGGATGGACATATAACAATTATTTTAAATTATGATAATGCACAATATTTAATTGATGTAGGTATAGCTTCGTTAGTACCTCTCGCGCCAGTACCGTTTAATGGTGAGTTTCTTTCTTCTAAAAATGGCTCGTACCGAGTGAGACAAAAAGATACGAGTAAAGGAAACTATATTTTAGAAAGAAGAGATGTTAACGAAGAGTGGAAAGTTTGTCATGCTTTTTATACTCATATGATTGATGAAACAGTAGTAAATGACGTCCAAAGAAGAGTAATAGAAGATGAGAAATCTATTTTTAACAAAGGACCAATTGCAGTCAAATTGACGGATTTCGGTCATATTTCTTTAACAAATACAAGTATAACTGAAATTAATTGTGGTCAAAAAACGAAGCGTAGTATTACAGAGGATCAATATAGAGATTTGTTATATACTTTATTTACTATTGAGTTGTGAATATCAAAATAGCCGGTTCTTATTCAGAATCGGCTATTTTAATTATTTTTGATTTAAAAGGTTTTTGTCTAATATGTTTTGGAAACTGCGGTATAGTTAATGTTTTTAACGTTTCTGCAGCTTCTTCATATGTATGAAAAACTGGTTCTTTTCCATTATCCCCTTGCAGAACGCGTCCTTCATCTCGGATAACATATGGCATGAAACCACTCCTTCTAGTAAAGAATTATGTTCTTTTGCAACAGAATGATGCGATTTAAAGTTTGATTTTCTTAATAGATATAATACACTAGAACAGTATAAAAAAAGTATATAAAATGAATATCGGATGTAAAGGAAGATTATTATGTCAGTAATTGATAAATTGAAACTAAATAAGTATACAAATATGGTTGTTATTAACGAACCAAGTGATTATGACATTTTCACAGATAAAGAAACATCATTTTCAAAAGAACATGATGCTGTTTTTATTTTTGTAGAAACGCTTGATGAGATGGTAGAGCATACAAATTTCATTATTAAAAATGAAGAGTTGTTACTTGAGAAAGGTTATGTATTTTTTGCGTATCCGAAAAAAGGTAATTCTCGTTATAGTACTTTTATTCATCGTGATGAAATGTTTCCAGCTTTAAATGTTGGAGAAGATGGGTATGTAGGAAAGAGCGATATTAAATTTGCGCGAATGGTAAGTATGGATGACGTCTTCACTGTTGTAGGCTTAAAGCGTGAGAAGAAAAAAGCTACGAAAACACCTGCAATGAGCCAATGTGTAGCTGATTATGCAGATCGAATTCAAGATGTTGAAGCTTTATTAGCTAATCATCCAAATGAACTTACGTTTTATCAAAGTTTAACACCTGGATATCAAAAAGATTGGGCACGTAATTTATTTTCTGTAAAACAAGAAAAAACACGTGAAAAACGTCTTGAGAAAATGATTGAAATCCTTTCACAAGGATATAAAACAATTGAATTATTCCGTAAGAAGAAAAAATAATGATTAGGAACGTCACAATGATGCAACAATTAATTGCGATGAGTACATTGAAAAAAGTATTCCTTCCATTATACTAAGGAATGTTCTTATATTTATATAATTAGTAAAAAAGAAAAGGTGTTTAAAATGAAATCGTATATTGTAGTTGGAGCCGGTATTTTAGGAGCGTCTACTGCTTATCATCTTGCTAAGGCTGGCGCGAACGTTATTATCGTAGATCGTCAACAAGTAGGTCAAGCAACTGATGCAGCAGCCGGTATTGTCTGTCCATGGCTTTCACAACGTCGTAATAAGGCATGGTATAAAATCGTTAAAGGCGGTGCGCGTTACTATTCTTCGTTAATTCAGCAATTAGAAGAAGACGGTGAAACGGATACAGGTTACAACCGTGTAGGTGCAATTAGTTTACATACTGATGAGAAAAAATTAGATCAAATGGAAGAGCGAGCGTATAAACGCCGTGAAGATGCACCAGAAATTGGTGAAATCACTCGCTTATCAGCTGAAGAAACGAAAAAATTATTCCCAGCATTATCAGAAGAATATAGTTCTGTTCATATTAGTGGTGCTGCACGAGTAAATGGAAGATTATTACGCAACGCATTAATAAGCGCTGCGAAAAAACATGGTGCAACTTTTATAAAAGGCGATGCAGTATTAATCCGTGAAGGTAATCATATTACGGGAGTCAAAGTAAACGATGCAACAATTTTAGCAGAAAAGGTTATTGTAACTGCAGGTGCATGGGCGAATGAAATCTTAAACCCATTAGGAATTAATTTCTTAGTTACGTTCCAAAAAGGACAAATTGTTCATTTGCAAATGGAAAATACAGCAACAGAAAATATGCCTGTTGTTATGCCGCCAAACGATCAATATATTTTAACGTTTGATAATGGTCATTTCGTAATTGGTGCAACACATGAGAATGATACTGGTTTCGATCACCGTGTAACTGCAGGTGGTTTAAACGAAGTTTTCCATAAAGCAATAACAGTTGCACCTGGATTAGAAAATGCTACCATGCTTGAAACGAGAGTTGGATTCAGACCATTTACGCCAGGATTCTTACCTGTTATTGGCCCGCTTCCTAACTTTGAAGGTATTCTCGTTGCGAACGGATTAGGTGCTTCAGGTTTAACGGCAGGTCCATATTTAGGGTCAGAACTTGCTAAATTAGCGCTGGGACAACCGATTGAATTAGATTTAAATGATTATGACGTTGCTGGCGCAATTGAATAACATGGAGTACTTAAGCAAATTCGACAGGAAATAATCAGTTTTTCTTCGTTAAGAGTAAGCCTGTTTATGAAAAATAAAATACTTTTAAAATAGAGGGCCGACACGATAAACCTGCATTATTAATGTAGAAATGTGATGTTGGCTCTTTATTCATATTTATTTAAAGCTTATTTTCGAGAGGAGGTTAAGCAATGCGAGTACCCTATCAAGTATTGATATTTCCTTATATAAAAACTGACGATTCTATTCAATATGCCATTTTCAACCGAAGTGATTATGGTTATTGGCAAGGAATTGCTGGTGGTGGAGAAGACGGTGAGATTCCTATTGAATCAGCAAAACGGGAAGCGTTTGAAGAAGCTGGTATTATAAGAGAATATCCATATATAAAATTAGATTCTGTGTCTTCACTACCAGTAGAGGATGTAGTTGGAGGATTCCTTTGGGGAGAAGACGTTTATGTAATAAAAGAATTTTCTTTTGGAGTTAAAGTCCCTACAAAAAACATCTCATTATCTAAAGAACATTTCCAGTATAAATGGTTATGCTTTGAGGAAGCAGTAAAGCTTTTGAAATGGGATAGTAACAAAACAGCATTGTGGGAATTAAACAAAAGACTATTAAAACAATTAAAGTGTTAACTAACAAAAATATTAGTGGAACAAGAATTGAACAATTAAGACAAGCCTTGCTACACTTCATATGTAGCAAGTTTTTTCTTAGCGTCGTTTTTTTAAAACCAAATTGTGATCAAATGATGAGTTACACCAAATATCGGAAATATATAATAGAAAATAAATTTCATATAGAGGTGAAATTATATGCCTAAAATTGATAATATGTTAGCGATTCTATGGATGCTTCGTTCAGGTAAAAAAATTACTGCAAATCAAATCTCAGAAAAGTTAGAGATTAATATAAGGACTGTGTATCGTTATATTGATACACTTTCAACAAGTGGCGTACCTATCATTTCAGAACCAGGACATAACGGTGGATACACTTTACTGAATAATTTTATTGAGGCTCCTCTTTTTTTTGATTTTGAGGAGCAAACTTCACTATTTCACGCTGCTGTTTTCGCAGAAGAAGCCGGATATTATGGAGGTGAAGCACTAAATAGGGCCATTTCAAAACTAAGTAAATACTCAAATCAAGAGCAGGAAACAAAGATAAACCAACATTTAACTAATCTTGAAGTAATAAGTCGATTACGTCCACTCTCTATAGAACCTTTTTTGAAGGAATTGGAGCAGGCCGTAGCTGACGGGTATTCAGTAAAAATTCTTTACCATAAAAGTGGCGAAAAGCAATTAAATTATAGATTAGTCGATCCATACAGAATTATCTTTTGGAATAATAAGTGGTATGTGATTGGATTTTGTCATCTTAGGAATGATATCCGTAGTTTTAGAGTAGATCGAATTGAAAGTCTAATGCTAACCGAAAATAAGTTTAACCGGCCAAAAGATTTTTCAGCACGTGACTTTTTTATAAAAAACCTCCTTCCAACTATAGAAGATAAGGAAGGGATTATTTCTTTGGTTATTAATGGAGATAAAAGTGTATTGGCTGATATTTGCCAGCATTGGTTTTTAGGACATTATTTACAAGAACGGACTTCAAATCAAGCAGTTTTTCTTCTTGAAAAAGATATAATTCATACATATGTACCTTATTTACTTTTACCGTACAATAAATCTATTAAAGTTATTGAGCCGATAAGTCTTAAGAAAAGACTTATTGAAATTCTGTCGGAATTAATAAAATTTCATCAAGTATGATAACTTCCCTGACGTTAGCTGTCAGGGAAGTTATCATATAATAGCTATATCAATTGTGATTGGAGTGCTATTGGATGCAAACAAAAAAAGTTTTTCTATATGTATTTAATACAATGTCGGACTGGGAATATGGATATTTAATTGCTGAACTAAACTCAGGAAGATATTTCAAAAAAGATTTAGCACCTTTAAAAGTAATTACAGTAGGGGCTAATAAAGAATTGATTACTACTATGGGAGGACTGAGCATAAAACCAGATATTTCCCTTGATGAATGTATTCTTGAGAGTAAAGATCTTTTAATTTTACCAGGAGGGACTACTTGGAGTGAAGAAATTCATCAACCTATCTTGGAGAGAATTGGCCCAGCTTTAAAGCTGGGCACTATTGTTGCTGCAATTTGTGGTGCAACTGATGCCCTCGCGAATATGGGATACTTGGATACTAGAAAACATACAAGTAATAACCTAGAATATACTAAAATGGTATGTCCTAACTATAAAGGAGAAAAGTTTTATGAGTTGGGATCTGCGGTATCTGATGCGAATTTAGTTACTGCATCCGGAATAGCGCCTCTGGAATTTGTAATGGAGGTACTGAAAAAAATAGATGTATTTACACCAGATGCATTACATTCATGGTATAACCTAAATAAGACTCATAAACCTGAATACTTCTTCCAGTTAATGAATTCAATAAATAGATGAGCTAAAAAAAGCAACTTAGCAGATTTATATTAGTTTAAATAAAAACCATGCTTGAGACAACGTCAAAGTATGGTTTTTGAATATAATTTAAAAATGCTTATAGGGGTTTGACCCCTTATAGAGGAATGAAAAAGCCCAATTTCTATTAATTAACGGTGAAGTTGGGTTTTTAGTATTGAAAAATCCTTAACGTTGTAAATCCGCATTTTCCTGACGGTACCCCAATAATCAAGCTTGTTTAGAAAGAAAAACGTTTTTTATACCTGAGGATAGTGAAAACTTCACGTCTTTCTTACAAATATCGTGAAGTTATTTCGAATTCGCGCAGTTTTCTGTTAATTAAAAGAGACAATCTTGGATATATATGCTAACATCAGGGAGGAATTGTAAAGGAAGCTGGAAAAATGGAGGTAATTATGAAAACTTTCATATATATGGTGAGACACGGGGATTCACCGAAATTTGGAAAAGAAGAGACAAGAGGATTAACTGAAAAAGGAAAATTAGATGTTCAACGAATAACAAATGCATTACAAGGTGAGGGAATCGACGTTGTTATCTCAAGTCCATACAATCGCTCAATTCTAACTGTTCAGCAGTTAGCAAAGCAATTAGGACAAGAAGTTATAGTATTTGAGGACTTAAAAGAGAGAATTTTTATTGCTGAAGAGGAACGAATGTCGGATAAAGAATTATTCCCTTTGATAGAAAAGTCATTCTTAGACCCCGACTTTGCTTTAATAGGAGGAGAGTCGAATGTCGAATGTCAGAAACGTGCTATAAAAGTTTTAAAAGAATTATTAAACACCTATCGAGGACAGAAAGTAGTATTAGGCACTCATGGGGCTGTAATGACTTTGATGATGGGATATTATGACAGTAAGTATGATTTGAATTTTTTACTACAGACATCAAAACCAGATATATATAGAATGGAATTCAATGGGCAAGAATTGGTGGAAGTTAAAAGATTGTGGGAAATTTCATAGATTGACTTTATTCATCCATAGCTTACCTTAATGGCGTGTATTATAAGAAAAAGGGTTACTGCGGTAACCCTTTTTCTTATGGCACTGACGGGGATTGAGTTCAACAATATAAAAATTCGGTTCTTAGCGTACAAAATTCACGTTTTGTTCTTGCTATCCCGAGGTGAAATGGGAGGGAATGTTTTTGGGCAGGATATTTTTAAAGTTATTTTTTAAATCAATCCTATTTGTTTTCTTATGCGGTATTGTTGTTTTTTCTATATTTCAGATTATTTTTGTCTGGAGTGTTTCGACAGGACTAGGGAGAGATGATATAGTCGGATTTTCTGATAATAAGTATGTAATTGGTCGTCCACCTGTTAGCTATAATTTATATAAAAAAGATAGTGGGGAAACTATATTAGATAATGTTATTGGTTATAAAAAAGGAAAAACTAAAAGCTATATTCGGAATAAAATTGAATTTGTAGTGATAAATGAGACACAGGGTAGCTATGAATTGTATAAAATAGAAAAGGCTTCAGAAAAGGATATAGAACGGCTGAAAGAAATGAAGAGATTAGAATAAAAGAGACTATCTGAAAGGTAAAAATGTACACTTGTTATTGTTAGATCTAAAAAATGATTTAGACTGATAACTGGGTTTTATTTTATAAAAAGAATTATTATTAAAATAAAGCATTAGGAGTTCAGTCCCATGCCCTCAAGTTAATATTTTGAAGTGTGCTCCAAACGAAAATTTTCTTCGCTTTGGGGAACTACCAATTTCTTAAGTTGATGGGCCTGTGACGGTACCCGTAGATGATAAAATAGAGTACTAAGCATCCGATGTGAAAACAGATATCCCTGAATCAAAATTTTTATGAAAATGAAAACTCTTTTGGTCACCCAGGCGCAGGAGGTGCATTCTGTTTTGACTATCCAGATGAAAAGTTAGGTTATACTTATACGATGAACAAATATGGCCAATGAACCAAGAGAACTGACACTAAGAAAAGCCCTGTTCAGTTGCCTATGAAAAAATGAAAATACGTGAAAATAGTTAAAAATATTTTTATGTTGTATGGTTTTTGGCTATGAATAGCGGAATAAACATTAAGTATTCAGCAGTTCAAATAAAACGAGTCATCTTTTTATTTTAAGAAGAAAGATGACTCGTTTTATGCTAAAATTCGCTTAGTGTATATTTTCGTTAAAATGTGGGTAGGCCCCCTTTTAGCAAAACCGGAGTGGAAATGATGAGTATAAATAGTTTTGTGGGATTGATAAAGGAAGAATTATTAAAAGAGGTAATCATAAGAAGTGAGGATGCATTCGAGCCTGTAGTAGTTAAAGATATTCCTAGACCTTGGAAGTGTTTAGGGCAAGGTAATTATGCCGCAGTATTCATGCACAGAAAGTACAAAGATTGGGTAGTGAAAGTTTACGCGCGAGAAGGAGAAGGAATTGAAAAAGAATCAGAAGTATACCGAAGAATCGGAAATCATCCTTCTTATTCGGAGCTTATATATAAAGGAGAAAATTTCATAGTATTGAAACGTTTAAAAGAAATTACCTTATACGATGCTATTCATAAGGGAATTAAAATTCCTAAGCAGGTGATCCTTGATATCAATGAAGCTTTAGAGTATGCAAGGGAACAAGGATTAACTCCTTGTGATGTTCACGGGAAAAATGTAATGATGGAAAAAGGAAGGGGATATGTAGTCGATGTATCTGATTTCTTAAAAACAAAAGAAGATAGTAAGTGGAGAGACCTAGAAAAGGCATATTTTACATTTTACTTGCCTTTCATTTATAAATTGCCTTTCCCTGTTAAAATACCGTATTTTATGTTAAACATAGTTAGACATTCGTATAGAAAATATAAGAACATTAAAAAGAAATTCAAATTATAATAGGATCACATACTTATTTATAGGTTAGCTAAGTGAAACACTAGTAAACAAAAGGACCGTACATTTTAGATATGTCTAATATGTACGGTCCTAATCTTTTTTATTTATACATATTTTTGTTAGTTATATCACTATCAATTCCAAAACGAGATATTTTGAATAAGTGAAACTGTCAAAATAAGTGTTGATGCGGAACCAGCAGTTAATAACATTACTATTTTTCGTCCATTCTGTTCTTTTGAAGGTTTTATCAGTTCTGTAATCAACAAAATCCATATTATTATAGAAACTATAGAAATAATATTTATAGACATATATAACATATCCCTTCGTGTTTTTACATAAACATTTCTTTTTTTATAAAATAAAAGCAGTCTAATAAGAAAATATGTACAGCATTAAAAATCAATATTCTCCTGTTAAACCACCTTTTTTAAATAGAAATACGACTGATAAAACGATAACAACAGCCTTCAAACTGCCCCAATATGGATAAATAGCATGATTTGTTAGATTAGCATGTTGAAAAATGTTCTCTAAACCAAAAATCCCAATAATGATTGCTAAAAGAAAAGCGGCTTTTCCTATAGTCGTATTACAATAGAGGGTAAATAAATATAGTGCAAATATAAGTGGTAAGATGATTTGTAGTATAAGTGTCATAAGTAGTCCCCCTAGTTTATTTATAATTATATTATATACAAAATTGTAATAAAAAGGAATATGAGTTAGTTGATACTAATAAAACTACTCTAATCATACTCTTCTATTAAATAGAATAAAAAGGGGTGGAAAGTTAATTGACAAAAGTTAAGGTTCGTTTACGACCCATTGTTCATAAAGTAAATTTACCAACTGTATTGAAAACAACTATTCTTCCAGGTGAATCGACCGAAAGGCTATTTATCGCAACTCAATTAGGAGAGATTTTTTACATAGGAGACGGTGTTATAAAAACATTTTTAAATATTCGTCCGCGAATTATTAAATTAGGTACTTTTGAAGAAGGTGTTGCTAGTAGTGGGTATGATGAGCGAGGATTGCTTGGACTAGCATTTCATCCACGATTTTATCAAAATGGGTTATTTTATCTTCATTTTTCAGTAGCTGGAACTCAAGGACCTGGTGCACTTTCTGAACAATTCAAACCGAATCCTTGTGACCCTAAAACGTTAAACTTAAAGTGGATTAATAGAAATACACAATATGATCATATTGATACAATTGAAGAATGGATTTTACAATCAAATGGTCAACCTCAAAAACACAGAACATTACTTAATATAAAACGCCCATTTTTTAATCATAATGGAGTAAATACTTTAAACTTTTCTCCAGAAACAGGGCAACTTATTTTTACAAATGGAGATGGTGGGTCGGGTTATGATCCGTTTAATTTAAGCCAAGATAATTTAGAAATAGCAGGTAAAATAATTGAAATCGATATAAGTAAAAATACATTCATAAATAATCCTCCAGTAGTTACGCGCTTTAATGAACTTCCTCTATCTATACAAGAAACACTTACAGTGATTGCGAAAGGGGTTCGTAATATAACCGGCATTTCATTCCAAAGGTTTTATAATCAATATATTAAATATACAGGTAATGTCGGACAGGATATTGTAGAATCTATTTTTTCATTTGTTCAATATAAACCAATACCGGTTACCGAACTTGTTCAAATGCATGTAATGAGATTCACTCCCAATCAAGATGGGTTTATTAATTTTGGTTGGAGAGGATGGGAAGGAGAATTACCTACTTCTTTTATAAGGCACTGTTCTGAGAATCCTACTTTGGATGAGAGAACAATGGCTTATTATAATGAAACAATAGAATTATCCGCAAAGCGTATTCAGCCACTCATTAGTTATTTTCATAAAGACCCCAGACCAGATAAGTTTGGAGGAACTTCACTAACAGGAGTTCAGCCGTATATGGGAACTGCAATCCCGAATTTAAATGGTGGTGTTGTATTTAGTGACCTTGCTAAGAAAGAAGATTCACAGTCGCCAGTTAAAGGTGTTTTAGCATATACTAGAGCCGGTACAGAAGGTAAATATACTGACTTTCATGTTATTGAAACCAATTATGATTTTGGTACGCAAGCAGCTTATTATATGAGTTTAGGAACAAATTCGGATCAAACTAGATTATATTTAGGGGTTTACGGTTCTATGAAAGTAACTGATTTTAACAAAGGAACCATTTTTGAAATTATTCCTTGATACGATATACACTGGCAGTTTAAAAATATTAGCAACTCATAAACTACTAGTGTATGAATAATATAGAAAGTGATGAATTAGGTATCTTTAGGGGGATTTCGATGAATCGGTTTATACGTTATTGGTGTCAATTTATGATAGAGACTGATGCGAACTTTGTTCATAAAAGAAAATTGTCCCTTGCAAATAAGTTAGTCATTACAGCTTTAATGAGCGCTTTAGCCACCATGTTTCAAGCAGCGGGGAATTTAATTCCTGGTATAGGATTATTCATTAGCCCTTTTGCGACGTTACCAATTTTTTTCGCTATTTGCTACTCTATTCGTGAGGGAGTACTTTCTTATCTTCTTACTATTCTCCTATTATTTATTATCGAGCCAAGTGAACTAATTGTTTTTCCTTTTACTACAGGCTTATTAGGTATAGCCTTAGGACTATCCTTTATACAATTCAAGAGGAGAATTTGGGTGGTTTCCTTTTCTGCGATTTGTCTACTTATAGGAATAATAATTGTTCTAGATATTTTCCGTTTTCCCGTACTTGGTCCTACTATTCATACAACTATGGATATAAACATTATTTTATCAATATTTATACTGAGCTTTCTATACTGCTGGATCTATGCAGGGCTTTGTAAAATATTGTTGAATAGAATATATAAAGTTTGGTTTTAACAATTGTATAGAATGGAGATTTAAATCATGTATAACGTTGAAATTAGAAGACCGAATTCGGATGATTTAGAGGAACTTCACTTGTTTTTCCGTATAGTTATTACGAATACATATAAAGACGAAGGATTATCACAATTATTAGCTGAAATAGAAAATGAAATTAACTCAAAAAAGCAATATTTGAAAAATGATTTTGATAGTAATGGAGAAAATCGTTACTTTTTATTAGCAATAGATACAAATAACGATAAAATCATTGGAACAATTGAAGTTGGTCCAGCAAGTACATTGATTAATAGTTGTACAGGCGGCGCACTTAAAGATTTGTATGAAATAGGAACTGTATTTATATTTCCAGAGTATCAAAGAAAGGGTATAGGTAGTTTACTACTAAATACAATGTTTCTTACGTTACTTAGCAGAGGAATAACAGAATACTGTTTAGATAGCGGATACAAAAACGCACAAAGTATATGGACGAAAAAGTTTGGAAAACCTAGCTACGTACTGAAGGATTACTGGGGAGAATCAAGTGATCATATGATTTGGAAGAAGAGTTTACATGATACACCTATAATATTTAGATTATAAAATGAAATATACCTCTGGACATAGCTTTTCTTACGTATGTATGCTATTATTTATCTTTATAATAAAAGAGGACGTGAATGAACTTGATTAAAATTAATATTCCTGAAGCTGATGTTTCAATTACTGAGCGTAAACAAGTTATTAAAGGTGACGAGCCAATCATTACTCCAATTAATGGTTTTATCGATTTCCACTTGTTCCCTAGAGATAAAGGCGGCATTTTTATGTTTTACAATATTAATGACGAACTTCTTTTCGTAGGTAAAGCTCGTAAAATTAGACAACGTATTAAAAAACATTTTGAAGACAATGTTTCACCAATTAAAAATCACCGTGATGAAGTATACCGCATCGATGCATGTATCGTAGAAGATCCAACTGAAAGAGAAATTTACGAAACATATATCATCAATGAATATAAAGCAAAATATAACGTTGATAAAGTATTCTATAAATAAGCAACAAAAAACAATCCTAGCACATATACTGGGATTGTTTTTTATTTAAAATTAATCCTCATATTTTTCTCCTTTTTTTAAATGATTAGCAGCAATAAAGCAGCATACACCTATACATATAAGTACAATTCCAATTGTTTTATGTTTTCCTTCAAAGAAAGGAATATCAGAAATAACATTTGTCATACACAACCCTACAAACACAAGGATAGGTCCTATCCACAGTAATACATTGCCGAATGTTGTATGTTTCCACATATTAACCCTCCTCGACCATTTTTACATATATATCCATAATAAAAAAGTAAATTCATAGAGAAATATAGTTTTTTTCATATCGAAAATTTAACCTTCATATATTGGTACAAGCAAACAAGAAAGGAGACCATCATGAATTGGTTAGAAGCTTTTATATTAGGGATCATACAAGGTTTAACAGAGTTTTTACCGATAAGTAGTACAGGTCATCTTTATTTAGGAAGGCATTTGTTTCAATTAGATGAAGCAGGATTGTTTTTAGATACGATGCTGCATATCGGAACTTTACTTGCAGTGTTTATTTATTACAAAAAAGAATTTATATATTTAATCAAAAATCCATTTTCAAAACTAATGTTGTTACTTATTGTTGGGACGATACCTGCGGTTGTAATCGGCTTATTATTTAAAGATTTTTTTGAAGATATTTCAAAAACAGGTATCACGATTGGTTGGGAGTTTTTAGTGACAGGATTTTTTCTCTACATGGCAGATAAACAAAAGAATGGTCGTAAAAAAATGGACGACATTACATACAAAGATGCATTCATTATTGGTTCCTTTCAAGCGGCTGCTATTTTTCCAGCAATTTCTCGCTCTGGAATGACAATTGTCGCTGCACTATGGAGAAAGTTAGACCGCGAAACTGCTGCTTACTTTTCTTTTTTATTATCAACTCCAGCCATTGTCGGAGCTATCATCTTACAATTTGCAGATGTTTTTCAAGGGAAGGCAGAATCTATTTCTAGTACATCTTTAATTGTTGGAACGTTATCAGCAGCGTTTTTTGGTTACATAGCCGTTTCATGGATGATTCAATATTTAAAACGACATTCTTTAAAAGTATTCGCGTATTACGTATGGGGATTAGGTATTTTAATTTTAACGTTGCAATTTACTCATGTGTTTTAATTTAGTAACAGATCCTGTTTCATTCATACAAGACAGGGTCTTTTTTCATTAAGGGGGAAAATATGTTTAATAAGGCTATTGTTATTGGTGGAAGTATGGCAGGAAAGCTCGCAGCAAAAGCATTATCAACTACTTTTAAAGAAGTAATCATTCTAGAAGCTGGCGAAAAATGGGATGGAAAAGCTTCGAGAAAAAGAGTTCCACAAAGTAATCATCCTCATGTGTTATTAAAAGGCGGAGAAAACCCAATTGAGAAATTGTTTCCTACTATTACGAACGAATTAATAGAAGCAGGTAGTATCGTAAATAACTTTACTCGAGATTTGAGGTGGCATCAATTTGGTTTATGGAAACAGCCATTCAACGGAGGCGTACATATGATTCAACAGAGTCGTCCTTTGCTAGAATGGCATATTCAAAAACGAATAGATCAAATTTTAAATGTTACCACTAAATTTGAAACTTTAGTTGAAGGTTTATTAGTCGATGGAAAGCTTAATAAAGTGTGTGGGGTAAAAACTAAATGTTTAGACACAGGGCTTCATGAAGAAATTCATGCAGATATTGTAGTTGATGCGAGTGGATTCGGTTCAAAAAGTATAGAGTGGTTACATGAATACAATATTGAGGTGCAAGAAGAGAGAGTGCGTATTGATTTATTTTATGCAACGAGAATGTTTAAACTCAAAGAAGATGAAACGTTAGACTGCTGTAATATGCTAATGTCTCCAAGTTTTCCAGAAAACCCTTACGGTGTACTTATACAAACGATTGAAGATAATCGTTATTTTGTTACTTTTAGTGGCTATGCAAATGAGGAAGCGCCACAAACGGCTGATGAGTTTTATAATTTTGCTGAAAATTTATCCATTGCTAATGTAACAGACTTTCTAAACAAAGCTGAGGGAATTACTGGTATAAAGCTATACAAAATTCCTTATCAAGTACGTCGGCGATTTGATTTAGTTACTAATTTACCAGAAGGGTTGTTAGTAGTTGGAGATGCACAATGTCGTTTTGATCCCGTTTTCGGTCAAGGTGTTTCAGTTGCAGCTATGGAAGCTTATCAGTTGCAATTACTACTACAAGATAGAAAAAATCTCGATAAAACATTTACACAACAGTTTTATAAGAAGGCTACTACAATCATACAAACCCCATGGGAAATGACAACAACGGAAATATCACGACATCCTCAGCTAAAGAGAGAATTAACTATGAAACAAAAATTCCAGCTATGGTATACAAAGCAAATATATCAACTATCTGCAAGTAATTCTGACGTTTATATTCGATTAGTAAGAGTGATGAATTTAATTCGTAGTCCATTTCATTTATTTCATCCGAAAGTGCTATTTGCTGTGTTACTGAAGCGAAAGAAATAGCAGGAAATTAATCGATTAAAAAAGAATATATAACAGTTAGTAGATATAGAAGGAGTAATCGAGATGAAAATATACATAGAACAATTAAAGAAACACGATGCTAAAGATTTATTTACGTTTGAACTTACAAATAAGTCTTTTTTTGAAACAATGGTGCCAAATCGTGGGTCGCAATATTTTGATTTTGAATATTTTCAAAAACTACTAGATGATTTATTAATAGAACAGGCGGATGGAGATTCTTATTTTTATTTAATTCGTAATGAAGAAAAAGAAATTGTAGGACGAATAAATTTAGTAGATATAGATACAGAAACTCGAAGCAGTTCGTTAGGTTATCGTGTCGGAGAAAAGTTTACTAAAAAAGGAGTTGCAACTGCAGCTGTAAAATTAGTTTTAGACGTAGCGCAAAATTATGAAATTAATGAAGTTCATGCTAAAACAACGACTAATAATCTCGCATCACAAATTGTATTAGAAAAAAGCGGGTTTTCTTCTTATCATAACGAAGCAGATACAACTTCTGTAGAATTAAATGGTGAACATATGAATTTTGTACATTATATTTGGAGAAATACTTCGCGCTTATAATAAGGGGGACTTATTCATGAATGATTTACGTTATCCAATTGGGCAATTTACATACAAACATCCTATAACTGAAGAAATGATTGATACATGGATTCAAGAAATTGAAGATTTACCGAATGAATTAACAAAGGCAATTAAAGATTTAGATCAAAAGCAGTTAGATACACCGTATCGCGTTGGGGGATGGACGGTTCGCCAAGTAGTCCATCACGTTGTTGATAGCCATATGAATAGTTACATACGCTTTAAATTAGCACTAACAGAAAAAAATCCAACGATTAAGCCATATAAAGAAGAGAAGTGGGCAGAACTACCTGATTCTAAATTACCAGTAGATGTTTCACTAGTAATGTTAGATTCATTACATAAAAGATGGGTTAACCTTTTATATTCTTTAGAACTTGAAGATCTAGAAAAGACATTTAACCATCCAGAGACTGGTGAAACAAAACTTGCTGCTGCAATAGGACTATATGCATGGCACGGTCGACATCATACAGCTCATGTAACTTCATTAAGAAAGCGACTTAATTGGTAACATGAAGATTACATTAGAGAAGGCAACAGAAGTTGATGCAGCAGTTTTATTTCAAATGCAAATAGACTCATTTGGCCCTCTATTAAATAAATATAAAGACTATGAAACAAACCCAGCAAATGAATCTATTGAAAAAACTATTTTTAGAATAAATAATCCCAGCAGTAATTTTTATAAGATGATAATAGATTCGAAACTTGTTGGAGCGATATGTATATCCCAAAAAGAACTACCATATAAGTTTTGGATCAGTCCAATGTTTATTCATCCAATCTATCAAGGGAAAGGAATCGCTCAAAAGGTACTTATTTTAATTGAAGAGATGTTTCCAAAAGCACGAAGTTTTGAACTTGCTACGATTTTAGAAGAAGAAAGAAATTGTTTTCTATACGAAAAAATGGGGTATAAAAGAACAGAAGTAATAAAGAAATTAAATGATAAAACTACACTTATTTATTACAAAAAAGAAAGGTAAAGCATTTGAAATACGCTTTACCTTTTTATGTTATTTTAGATTGAATATACAAAATTAATGTATATTCTTCCAAAATAATCGGATTAGTAATTTTGAAATTGAATAAACATGCACAAACTAACTATTTTGTCGTATATGTTACCAATGCTTTTTGAATGCTTATAACACTATCGTCACCTTTAAATTCTTTCGTAATTGGTGCACTCAAACTAGAAACCCATATTTTCAGTTCTGCATCTAAATCAAAATGCCCAGCTGTTTCGATACTAAACTGTGTAATACTTTTATAAGGGATAGAATGGTATTCTGTTTTTTTACCTGATATCCCTTGTTTATCTACTAAAATAAGGCGACGATTTGTGAATACGATTAAATCGCGAATTAATTTATATGCATGTTCAACTTTCTCATCGTCTAACATAATCTTCTCTAAATCACGTTCTACACTTTCTGTACTCGCATTTGATGCATTTCCTAAAATACCACTAAATAAACCCATATGAAATTCCTCCTTTAATATCTGTGGAATGAGTAATTTATATTGTACCATGTTACTAACTTAGAGATTATGACATTACTGTAATAGTTTTTCGTTATTGTTGTAATTAGTTTATATAACCTCATCTTAAAATCTTGTGCTAATATGTAAATAAGAAAAACGAAGCAGAGGGATATAGCATGAAGAATATCGGTTTAGTATTAGAAGGCGGAGGAATGAAAGGTTTATATACTGCAGGAGTACTCGAATATTTTATGGAAAAGGACTTATTCTTTCCGTATGTAGTCGGTGTATCGGCTGGAGCCTGTATGGGAGCAACTTATTTATCACGTCAAAAAGGAAGAAATAAGAAAGTAAATACAGAACTAGTAGCAGATCACCGTTATATATCTTATCGAAATTTGATTCGAAAACGTGAATTATTTGGAATGGACTTTTTATTTGATGAAATACCAAACAAAATTGTTCCATTTGATTTTCAAACTTTCTTAAACTCAAATGAACAGTTTGTAATAGGAACGACAGATTGTGAGTCAGGACAGGCTATTTATTATAATAAAACAGAACACGGAAATGATATTTTAAAAATCATTCGTGCCTCAAGCTCTGTACCCTTTATAGCACCTGCTGTAGAATACGGTAATCGAAAGTTGTTAGATGGAGGGATTATTGACCCTATTCCAGTTCTAAAAGCTCAAAATGATGGTTATCAAAAGAATGTTGTAATTATGACAAAGCCAGAAGGATTTGAGAAGCAGCGAAATAAATTTTCAGGTTTAGCTAAAATTTTATATAGAAAATATCCGAATATCGCAGAATCTTTAGTAGAACATTATCGTTTTTATAATGAGACGATATCTTATATGAATCAAATAGAACAAAAAGACAACTTTTATGTCATTCAACCAAGTGTACAACTTCCTATAAGCGGTATAGAGAGAAATAAAGAAAAACTCGTTAATTTATATAATCTTGGGTATAAGGATGCTCAAGATCATTATGAAAAATTATTAAATTGGATAGAGAAATAAAGGGGTGGAACGTTGATATTAGGAAAAAAGGTTATTTTTAATGAATTGCAGAAAATGCATAGTCCACTGTACAAAACGTTTCCGAATTGTGACATTCGAAAAATACGAAAAGATTTTAATAATATGTTTACAGAAGATGATTGTATAAGCGCTGATTTAAATTATTATTGGATGCATACGGCAGGTACTTTAAGTTACGTGCTTAATAACAACGAACAGGAGATTGTGTTTGATCACATAAAGTGGCTAAGGAAATCTTTTTTTGAATGGTTCCCGCAATATCATTTTCTAGCAACTGAACTTGTGAAGTATCCCATTTTATATAGAGATTTCATGAATTATGAGAAGACCCGAAAACTATTAATTTATTACCTTACTGAATAAAAGTGAAAACGTACAAGTTACATTACTTGTGCGTTTTTTGTGTTCATAAAATATACAATATTGACAACTTGTTTATATAGGAATTCTTATTATGAAAAAGAAGTACATATAGAATATTACAAAGGAGGGAAGAGACGTGCACTCAATAATTAGTCCTAAGTTAGAGGAGCTTATTGATCAATTGAAAAACGGAGAAGTGAAAGCTTTAAATACTTTTTTGTATGAAATAAGGTTAAATCATACGCCACTAATAGAACAATGTCCTGTAGATAATCAGTATAAGCTTATAACGTATATATGGTTAGGTGACCGAAAAACCGAAAATGTTTATGTATTCGGTAGTTTTCCTGGTTGGGATCTGTCTGTAAATCAACTGCAACGGTTGCTACATACAGATATTTGGTTTAAAACGTTTAGAACGGATAAGACATTTATTTCAACTTACTATTTTTCAGTTAATGATTTTTTTGAAAATGATTGGGTAAAACGTAGTGAGCAGTACAAAATAGACCAATTTAATGGAAATACATTTGGAGAAGGTGCCCATAAAGCGTCTGTATTAAAAATAGGTATGGAAGTGCAGTATAGCAGTCGTTTTCCTTCAAATCATTATCCATCTGGAAAAATTGAAACATATTCTTTTCATAGTTCGATTCTAGATAACACACGTAAAATTCATATTTATACGCCTCATGATTATTCTCACACTTCACATCTTCAAGAACTTCTCATTGTATTTGATGGAAATTCATTCATTAATGACCTTTCAATCGCAAGCACACTCAATTATTTAATTTACGAAAAAGAAATCCCGTCTTGTATTGCTGTTGCTATAGATCCTGTTGATCGGCTAGAAGAGCTAACTTATAACGGTAAAATGAATACATTTTTAACGGAGGAATTACTTCCGTGGATTCAAGCTAAGTATCATGTATATCAAGAAGAGAGGCATACAACCATTGCTGGTTTCAGTCTTGGTGGCTTAGCAGCCTTTTATGCAGCGCTTCAAAATCCACATATTTTTGGGAATGTGTTGTCAATGTCTGGATCCGTACACTGGAAAAAGGATGGTTTTGAAAAAGAAATTCCTTGGACTGAGTATCAGATTCTATTTAATAATTTAAACGCATATCATCTTAAATTTTATATAGCAGCAGGAGAACTTGAAAATGAACCTCTTTTAACGGCTAATAGACGCCTGTATGAAACTTTAAAAGGAAAGGGATACCAAATTACTTATGAAGAGTTTCAAGGTGGTCATGACAGTGTTTGGTGGCGCGAAAAGTTGTTTGATGGATTAAGAGCATTAAAACATACAAAAACAACGCTGTAAAATAGAAGGAGGATTGAATCTATGAATCAAGAAGAACTAGATAAAAAATTAAAAAAACAAGAAATTTTAGTGAAAGATGAGAAAGTTTGGTCCTATACGTATGAGGATCATATTAGTTCTATCGTTAAACAAGCAGAGAAGAAAGGAGCTTTTGATAATTTACCTGGCAAAGGGAAACCTCTTAATCTTGATAAAGATCTTTCATACAATCCTGACAAGCAACTGTATAGAACTTTGAAAAATAATCATGTTTTGCCTAAATGGATAGAACTTTCAAAGGAAATTGATGTTTTAAAAGAAAGTCTAAAAGAAACAACAAATACAACAGAAGCAGCGGATTTAATTCAAACTATTAATAAAAAGGTTTCAGAACATAATTTAATTTGTCCGCCAAGTGCGCAAAAAACGAGGGTGAAAACAGATTTTTAACACTTTTCAATTAAGCTAGCTCTTACTATATAATTAAGTGAGGCATTTTCAACTTATAATTATAGGGAGGCAAATGTGGTGAAGAATACGTATCAACTTCAAATTCCGAAAGAACTAGAACAGTATCGTAGTAATTTAGAAGAAAGTGTAAAACCGTATATTAAAGTGTCTGGAACACAAGCAGAGACAACTCTTTTTGAAAGTAAGTTTGGTGGATATCCGTATTTACCTACCAATCAAGAGCATCCTAAAGACTCAACAGGACAACCTATGATGCTACTTGCGCAGTTAAACTTTGAAGAAATGCCGCATATTGAATTTATGCCTCAACACGGAATGTTACAGTTTTTCGTAAGTGCTGATGATGAGCTGTTTGGAGCAGATTTTGATCATCCAACAAGCCAAAAAGACTTTCGAATTATTTATCATTCTACAATTACAGAAGATTTAACTACGGTTATTACTGATTTTAGTTATTTAAACACTTTAGAATTAGAGGACTTTATCATACCCGAAGCAGCAAAACTAAATTTTGAATTGGATTATCAACCAGTAACACCAAGAGATTATCGATTTGAAAAGATTTTTAACGATAACATTGATTGGGAAGAAATTGTTGATAAAGAAAACAATACAGAATTAGGTGAACTGTATGATGATTTATGTGAAGATCAAGGGCATAAAATTGGAGGTTATCCATTTTTCACACAGACAGATCCAAGGGAATGGGAAGAAAAATACCAACAACATAATATATTATTGCTGCAAATTGATACAGACAATTCATTAAATATTATGTGGGGAGATTCTGGTGTTGCTAATTTCTTTATACGTAAGGAAGATTTGTTGAACCTAGATTTTTCCAATGTTATTTACAATTGGGACTGTTACTAAAAAATATAAATGAAATACTAGCAAGCTAAAAAATCTTCCTGAAGGTGAGGGAGATTTTTTTATGTTCAAAATAAATGTTATGTTAACTAGATTGCAGAACAATAAGTATAATAAAAGTCAAGCATAAATAACAAAATAACAACAAATAAAGTAAAGTTGTAAAACGTGTGTAAATAGCAATATAAAATCATTAAGTAAACATAAAATAAAATTATTAATTTATATTTTGTATAAAATAATTTTTCCGCATAAAAATTTCTTGTTGATCAAAAATGATTTTAATTCGTTAAATCTTAATCGATTATTAATTTAAATTTGCTGTGAAGGATTTATAACAAAAAACAATAAAAACTGTAGAAATTCGTTTAGATAAGATTTTGTGTGAATCTCATTAAAAATCTCCGTTCTGTCTCATTAAGTATAGTTTACTTGGTTTTTGATACCTGATATTGCTTTGTTTCTATAACTGCCTATAATATATATTATGTCAACTAGTAAAAAGTAATAAACTTATTATATATTAGCGGCATGTTTTACACTTCCCTTTTCTTTTTTTATTAGTGATTCATTCATTGTTTTGAATTGGTGTGAATTGATAGCTTTTTGGAATTCTAATTGTTTCTTGTATATGATGTTAATTAACAAAATTAAAAACAACTTGTTTAGAATTAATAATTAAACAAGTTGTTTTTAGATTGACCAAACTATATTTATAATTAGCTTTCTACAGCAATTACTTTGATTTCGATTAATACTTCATTTTGAATTTAAATTTTATATATAATTGAACTTGCTCGTGTATGATTTGATTATCATTACAATTATTCTTTTTGTTGAAAAATATTATATTTACGCTTTAAATGTAAACCTTTATCTTTATAAATCCACTGTGAAAATTTATTAACATTATTTTTACCACTTAGGTATATACGATATTGTCTTTCTTTATCAACAAAACTTAATTTGAATTTATTATCCTCAAGGATATCTTTAAAAGAATTCATAAAATTATACGATCCTCCAACAAAGCTAACAAAATATTTATGGGAGTTTACATGACCATCTCCATCAAAATACCCACGAACAAAATGATGTAAATATTCTTCTGGTACGAAAGGAAATTCGATGTTAAATGATTTACATGGCATGATTCCGTGTATGTTCATAAGATCGTTTTTTATTGTTTTGCTATTAATGTTTAGCATATATACGCCTGTTTTTTTATTTTGATATAGTGGCTGGTTGGTGTTTAGTTCTTGTTTTATATCTTCTAAAATGTAACTTTCTTTTTGAGATATACTGACACATTGATTTTCCTTCTGTATAACACCATCTGCTGCTATAAACCCTAATATATAAGCCATGTTATTTGACCACGTTTTAAAATAATCTTCTGTTATGTCATACTTTCTCTTCCAACTGCCTATAGCGCGCCTTGGAATGTTGCTGTCTGATAGAACCATACGAATATACCTAGCAGACACATTAGCAAGTATGGCGATTTCTGAGGTGCTCTTCCCTTCTGCATACAGATGAATGATTTCAGATTTCGATAGTTTACATTTTGAATTCTTTTTTCCCTGTATTTGCACTGGCATCCTCTTCTTCCTTTTGTTAATTAGAGACATATTTTCTTCTATAACATATAACAAAACATACGTTCTTTGTTGCATATAAAAAGAAATTTACTAAATTAAAACAATTTACATTTACTTCATATTGGTTTTATCTGCTGCTGAATAAACTTCATTTTATATATACGAATAATAAATTTGATGGAATTATGAAATGTAATGCATTAAAGATGAAAGGTAAAATGATATAGTTTACACTACAAATAACCACAATAACTACATACGTACATTGTTAAACGTAAAAAGGAGAAATAATGAAAAAGAAATATGAAAATCAAATCCATACTGATATGAGTTTTAAACTGAAAGATACTATAGGTTTAATGGCTGATTACTTTAAAATAAAATCTAAACTGCGTCCTTTAAAGAATTTACCTATTGTTTTATCGAATACAGATAATGAATCTTTAGAGAGTGTGACATGGTTTGGACACTCTGCTTCTCTTCTAAAAATAGAAGGTAAAAAATTGTTATTAGATCCTATGTTTGGAGATGCCTCTTCCCCATTCCCTGTCTTTAATAGTAAACGTTATAGTGGGACGTTTTCATTGGAACGTGAAGATCTTCAAGAAATTGATGCGATTATCATTTCTCATAATCACTATGATCATTTAAATTATAAAAGTATTATGCAATTAAAAGATCGTGCAAAGCATTTTTATGTTCCGAATGGAGTTGCACAATATCTTATTAAATGGGGTGTTTCACCTAGTAAAATTAGTGAACATAATTGGTGGGATGAAATTATGTTTGATAATATTAAGTTGGTATGCGCTCCTGCAAGACATTTTTCTGGACGAAGTATGACAGATAGAGATCGTTCGTTATGGTGTTCATGGCTTATTCTCGGTCAAGAAACTAAAGTCTTCTTTAGTGGTGATAGCGGATATGCGCCTCACTTTAAAGAAATTGGTGATAAATATGGTCCATTCGATCTTACATTAATGGAATGTGGGCAATATGATACACGCTGGTCTGCTATTCATATGTTGCCAGAAGAAACGGTACAAGCTCATATTGACGTTAAAGGAGAATTACTACTTCCGATTCATTGGGGTGCTTTTACATTAGCATTACATGAATGGAGTGATCCTATTGAACGTGTTACGAAAGAAGCAAAACGTTTAGGAGTTAATATTGCAACGCCGCAAATCGGTGAATCTATTACGTTAAAATCTACGGATTATCCCTCAGCAGCTTGGTGGCGTGAAGTTTAATTATAAATGTAATAAAGAGCGAACCTTTTTATTAGGGATTCGCTCTTTATTCTGTATTTAATTTTTTCATTCTATTTCCTCAAACGTTTTTAGATTACAAATTATAATGACAGTTTCGTTTATGTATTAATTAAGTTATGTATATCATCTATCGAACCGTCCTGCTTAACCAATTCTTCATTCCTGTAATCTATTAATTTTTGATTAGATAAAACAAAATTGTGTTCTAATATTAATTCATTATGTAGGACTTCAGGTAATAATTTTGGTAACATCTCTCCTACACCGTAATTATAGTCGCTTAATATCCAGGACACATTTTTCCAGTCTAAAATCCCTTCGGATACTTTTTTAGGTGTGTCATATGTAAATTCAGACGGTAGTACTACTACATAAATATACATGCCACCAGAGTATGAAGAGTCCTCCCACTTAATAATTCCTTTAAATTGAATTTGATTTTGCTTAACATCTATACTTGTCTCTTCTTTTATTTCACGAATCGCATTTTCTAAAGGCGATTCTCCTGGTTCTATCTTCCCACCTACCCCGTTCCATAATCCTTTTACAGGATCATATTCTCTATTTAGCATAAGTATTTCTTCATTTCTTTTAATGAAACATAAAGTGTACTTGTACATAATGTAGTTCCTTCCTTCGTTCCTAATAAGCTCTCACTGGTGATATAAGATGAACTGCTGCAGATTGCTCACCTGCTTCAATTAATATCGGTCTCATTGAACCACCAAAACTTAAAGTGACGGTTTCTTCTTTTATTACCCTTAAAGCATCGACCATAAATCGTCCATCGAAAGATATATTTAATTGTGTTTCACCTTGAATCACATCTATTTGTTGTGTTTCAGCTATTTTACCAACTTGAGAGTCGTTAGAATAGATTTTAATAGTGGATTCGTTGATGATTTCTAAGTTTACATTGTTATTTGCCCATTCACTTGCTAATAAACTCGATCGATCTACGCCTTGTAAAATCTTTTTTCTATCTATGTGAATAACCGTTTGAAATTCATTTGGAATGAGACTAGATATATTAGGATATTTCCCTTCAATTAGTCTTGAATATAACGTAGTTGTGCCGAATGTAAAAACAATATGACTCTCTGAAAAATAGATATATACGAGTTTCGAATTACTATTCATTAATTTAAGTAGTTCACTAATAGTTGAACTAGGTACTATACAGTTTGCCTTCACATTTGTAGAAACTAGTGTTTCACGTATAGCAAGTCTATGCGAGTCAGTTGCAGCACAAATTAATTTATTATGATCTAACTCTATATGTACGCCGGTAAGAACGGGTCTAGATTCATTTTTAGCCACTGCAAAAACAGTTTGTTTAAACACTTCAATTAATTGTTCTGTTTCTATTTGTATTTCTGTATGATTGTCTATTAGTGGTACGTTAGGAAACTCATCTGCTGGAAATCCATTTAAGTTTAAAGTAATTTCTGCTGATTGTATGGTAATTGTTTGCTCATTCTTACTTTTTATTACTATATCATTTGGCATTTTTTTTATTATTTCAATGAAATATTTTGCAGGTACAACAATAGTTCCTGCTTTTAAGATAGTTGTAATTTGTTCGTCTTCGATTGAAATAGGGATGAATTTCTCGATAAAAATATTCGAATTACTCGCGATTAAAGTAATTCCAGATTGATCTGCTGTTATTTTGATACCAGATAATATAGGAATTAAAGCTTTTGTCGATATAGCTTTACTTACTTCTGAAAGTGCTTGAGTGAAGTGTTTATGATTAACGATAAACTCCATTTTTCCCCCGCCTTATATGAAATGATATTTTTATGTAGATTGATGAACGATTGTTCCGTTAAAAAAGTACGGTACTGTTTCTTTCTTTTGTAAAATGTCTAGTAAATGTTCTGGTATACGTAAATACGGTGCTACTATATGAAGCTCCATCCAAGTAATCTCTTCAATTTCTTTTGGCCGGGATATATATGTCTCTCCGCCGATTATCTCGCCTGAAAAATTAAAGAAAATGGCGTGATGGTCTCTCTCCTCGAAAAAGGCTTCGCTGATAGAGCAAATCCCGTTTACAGATATATGTAGTCCTGTTTCTTCTTTCACTTCTCGAATTACTGCCTCTTCTAACGTTTCCCCGAATTTAACCGCACCGCCTGGTAGTGTGTAATAAGAACCATTTTTCCCTTTGTTTTTTACCATCAAGATCTTTTCGTTAGCTTTATCGTACAAAAGCGCGTATGTAACATTGACTTTTTTCATACGTACCTCCTCTAATTTTAATAAAAGGAATTTTCTGTATTTATCTCATTTTATCATTTTCTCGTTTCGATATATATAAATTAATTAAACCCTTCATTTATCGCTATAAGTAACGTCTGCTGCTACATATAAAAAAGACATTATTTTGAAAAGGTTATCCAAAGTACGGTCTTTTTATTTTATCTATTCCATTTCATAATTGTATTGTCCTGTCTTTACTGATCAATTTACGGAGCAAAGTTTACGTTGTAGTGAAAAAGAGCCCTAGCATAAGGACTCTTTTTAAAATCAAGCTATTTTCCGATGTAACTGATTTGAATCCTTTTTCGTTTCTGCACTTGGCGGACGGATTAAAATAGAAATGAAGAAAGAGATCACACATAAAACACCAATTGTTATGAAGGTTGGCTGAAACCCTCCAAGTAGTGCACCAATAAATGAACCTGCAAGTGCACCAAATCCAAAACCTTGGTATACGATACCGTAATTTGTACTATGGTTTTTTAAACCGAAGAAATCACCAACAATGGCTGGGAATATTGTGATGTTACCACCGAAACAAAAAGCAACGCTTGCTACACAAGCGAAATATATCCCGTAATTTAGTGGGATAAAACTTAGTGTAAAGACTGACAATCCTATAACAATAAACGTTGCCGAGACAATTTTTAATCGACCTATTTTATCTGATAACGTTCCAAGGATGATTCTACCTATTGTATTAAAAATTGCAATCATAGCGACGGCGTTAGCAGCAGTTGCTGCACTAAGACCAACGAGCTGGACTCCGATATCTTTTACCATCCCGATTAAATACAATCCACCCATACACGACGTAAATAGCATGAAAAACAAGAAATATACTTGTTTCGTTTTCATCATTTCACGTGGCGTATAATCATTGTGTAATGTTTCTGTTACCGTGTTGCTTACAATTGCTTCACGTAAGAAGAACGATCCAATCAATACTAAAAGTAAAACGATAATACCCCAATATAAAAATGCTTGTGATACACCAAGACTATCGATAAGATTACCATTTATATATCTAAAGATTAAACTCCCCATTCCATATGCTGAAACAGATATACCAGAAATAAGCCCTTTACGGTTTGGAAACCATTTAATTAAATTAGATAGTGATGTAATATATGCTGTTCCATCAGCATATCCAACGACAACACCGGCCAATAAATAAAGTAATGGTAATGAGGAAACTTGTGAACTAAGTATTAAACCGAGTCCTAAAACAATTCCTGCAGTAGCGATAAGTTTACGAAGACCAAATTTTTGTTGTAGCTTTCCTGCAAATAGAGTTGAAAATGATAAAGAAAAACTCGTAATAGAGAAAGTAATCGCGACTGAATTGAGATTCCATCCAAACTTACTTACAAGGGGTTGATTAAATAAACTCCATGTATAAATTGTTCCTAGGCCAATTTGAACAATGATTGTACCTAGAACAATTAGCAACGGATTTATAGATGTTTGTTTCATACGTACTGTCCCCTTCTTTTATCATGACATGAATTTTCATAGTTAGTATATCCACGATAAAATGCAAGATACTGTACGGAAAATGGTAATTAATTTCATATACACAAAAAGACACTTCATAATGAAGTGCCTTTTTGCAGGTTATATCAGATATATTTAAAGAAAGCTTTGTTAAGATAAGACATTTTCAAATGCTTATGTATATATTACCAAATGATTTCTTACATGTAATGGGACTTGAGATGTATTTTTAATTCATCATATAGTCGGATAAGAAATTAATATTCAATTTCATCAAAATCCTTCGGCTGCGGTACTGTCTGCATGTTTGCTGCGTCTTTTGGGTCGCTATAAATCGCATTTTGCTCTGTAGTTACATCTTTTATATTTTTCTTTTTATTTTTGCTTACATTTTCTTTCACGTTATATCACTCCTTTTTGTTATAGGAGTAATTATGCCCTATTACCGCTACTAAATGTATCTGCTACTAAATTGCTAAATTCACGTAAATAATATAAATAATTATCACCGCCGTAATTAAACCTTTTATTGTACATTTTTGCAACAACTACATTATATTCAGGTATCACTAAAATGGTTGGTCCAGTAATTCCTAATATTTGATACGAACCTTTTGGAACACGTTCACCAATTTCACTTAATTGTGCAGGTTCATTTTGAACGAACCAAAACAACCCGTTTTGTGGTAATTCATTATTTTTATAATTTGGACTCTGCAAGCTGGTAGCAATTTTTATAACTTCTTTTGGAACAATTTGTTTACTATTTATCATACCTTGATTTAAATGGAGGTTACCCCAACATGCAAACTCTCTAGCTGAGACAAACAGATTTTTTTCAGTACCATCATCTACTGTACCCACTTCGCTAATCGCGGCTTCATTTGGATTATTAACAACTTTAACTAAATTTTCATCTTGCTGAATTCTCCATCCTGTTTCTTGGAATTTAGCAGGTTTAAACACACGCTCTTTTAACAATTCAGGAAAACTTTTGTTATATAGCTGATAAATAAGACGTGTCATCATTCTTACATTAATATCTCTATACGCCCAAGCTTGTCCGGGTTCAAATTCACGAAAAATTGTCCCGTCATCCGTTTCCGTTAAGCCATGCGAGTGAGTTACTAAATGTCTTATCGTTGTTTTACCAAGTAATAAAGGATTGAAGTCTTTAAAATATTGTATCGCCTCGTCCTCAATAGAGTTTATTTTCCCCTCGTAAAGCGCATACGCTACCATTAATCCTAAATAACTTTTTCTCGCAGAAGCAACGTTAAACTGAGAAGATGCTGTTACCTTTTTACTTTTAGATGTATTTGAATGGTATCCACTATAATGCTCTAGTACAATTTTGTTATCCTTTATAATACAAAGTGCTGTAGCAGAACTATGATTTTTTTCTTTTATATTCTCTACCCAAGAGATCAACTTATCATATGTATACAAATAAATCCTCCTTAATACGCATAAAAATCACAGTATGAAAGAAAAGCATAAACTAGTATTTACGCCTTTCTTTCATATGAAATATTAGTGATTTACTACAATTAAATAAACCACCAGTTCCAGCAATTAAAGCAGCTGAAACATCCAGCGCAACCTATACATCCACCGCAACGACCTGCACAACCGCCGCATCTGCCGCCACAACCACCACAGCGTCCACCACAACCGCCACATCCACCGCAGCGACGTGCATCGTCCTGAATGTAGTAATATGGATATTGATTTTGTTGTTGATCCCAATACACAACATTACCAGACTGATAATCATTTAGGTTTAATGATTGTAGTTCTTGTTGAAACTGATTCATTACGAAACCCTCCATTTATAAATATAAATTCCGTCCAAATATTAAAATTAATATAGAAACAAGGCTATAGACTAAATGCGTACATCAACAAAATATGAACTTACTCTAGGTGATGTACCTTGTTTTTTAGCCTATTTTCTTACTTTCCTTTTGGCGGACGGATTTACTATTGATAGAGGCGTTTAAAAATTGCTAATCCAACAGTTTAGTAGTTCATCACTTAATTTTCTTTCTAGTAACTCTTTAACTGAAGGTGCTGGCATGATTTTATAATCATTTAAAGCTTCTTGATTATAATCTATCCAGTGAAACGCTAAATGAGATTCTTTAGATTTCGGTATGAATTCAATATGTAACTCTTGTGAATCTATCTCAAAAATATGATTGATTTCATGGTGAAGAACTTCTCGATCTTGCCATTGGTTTTCTATGACTCCTAAAAATTGTTTTATACTACAATTTACTCCGAGTTCTTCTCGTAGTTCTCTTATTAATGCATTCTCAGCTGATTCGCCAACTTCAACATGACCACCTGGTAAAAAATAATGATATCCGATGTATTCAGCAACTAGCAATTTTTCATCTTTTATCATGACAGCCCGTACAATATGATGGAATTTGCTTTTCAATCTATATTCCTCCTAGTCATTCAATTTAAAATAGCACGTTTTACAAGTGTCGACTTTATTTAATTCATCTCGTAATAATGAAATGTATTCTTCAGGAATACATACTTCGATTTTCACTTCTGTAAAGTACATGTTTTATTTCACGCCTTTACTTAACAAAAGTTAAACGAATAAACGATATACTTCTTCACCATCATAATCATGTCCCAATGATTGAAAACCATAACGTTCATATAGTTTCTTTGCAGAGATATTATCTTTATGTACTGTTAATCTAATTTCTTTACACGCCATACTTGTATTTTTTATTAAATAAATACTTTCTTGTAATGCTGCTTTTCCATAACCATTACCTTGCTGCTTTTGATCGATAATAAATCCGTTTATCCAATACATATCAGTTGTTTCTCTTGCAAAAGCATGCATAATAAAACCAACCATATGGTCGCCGTCATATATCGCAAATGGTACGTACTCTACATTGTCACCATCTGGTTTTATATATACTTTAGCAAGTGAAACTGCTACTGATGGAACAAAGTTTCTTTGCTCTTTTTTAACTTGTAAATTTAATGCATCTCTCCAATTCTCTCTCGTAACAACCTTTAAGTGGATATTCAATATTGTAAGCTCCTTTATTAAGAGGATATATTTTTATATTCAACGCTGTAAAATAATTCCCTGTTTCTTGATTTTAAGAAATGTGTTGAATTATCACTTCTTAAAAAAATCTATCCATTAATATTGCTGTACTTTTCACTTCGAATATCTTTCTTTAATGATACATGTGCTATTAAAACTCCAAGTATAGTAATTACCCCACCAACTACCGAAATAAAAGTAGGTACTTCACCTAACCATACCCAAGCTATAAAACACGCAGTTACTGGCGTTAAATATAGAGAACTTGTTGCCTCGGAAGCACCAGCATGAGATATAATATATGCCAATGCAATATACGGGAGTACTGTTGGAAATAAGCCTAAATATATAACGCTCAAATTAACTTCAAGAGGAGCTGCTAGTATTTCTTGATAAATTCCCGGTAAGAAAATAAGCATACATACCGTACTAGATAAAATTGTATATATGGTAAATGGCAAGAAGCCGTACTTTTTTAAGTAAGATGTTTGGAAAACGAAAAATAGGCTTTCTGAAACGGCTGCTAATAATATAAATAACCCTCCACTTTTTAACTGAATAGAATCTCCTTGGCTGAACGATATGAATGCAATCCCTATAAAACTAATTACCCCACCGATCCATCCATTTAATTTCATTTTTTCATTCAAAAAAACAAAAGCAATAATTGCCGTTACTATAGGTGTGACTGAAACAATTAAACTTGCAGATCCAGCATTTACTGTTTTTTCGCCGTAGTTTAATGCAATATGATAAATAGTAAACCCTAAAGCACCGAACATAAAAATTGCTGGGATATCTTTTAAATCAGGTAGCCGTAACTTATATATAAAGGAGAACAAAAGAAGTATAAATGAAGCAATTAATAAACGTAGTAAAGTCAAATGCTCAGGTGTATAAGATTCAAGCCCCCTACGAATTGCCGGAAAAGCAGTTCCCCATATAAGAATGGTTAAAGTATGAGCACATATAATGCGTAAATCCCACTTTTTATTATGCATGTTTTTTCTCCCTCCCTAATAAACCAACCATTTTCAAATTACCAATTATTTCTTTTCATCATATTTAATAGTTGCTACAATGTCTTCAACCAGTTATTTATTGAAAAAACCAACCACTTTTCAACTTTTAAATAAAAGAGGGAGATTTTTCACATGAAAACTCATAAAAAAACGCCCAAATATCAGCAAATTGTAGACTATATAAAAGAAAAAATTGAAAATGGAGAATGGCCAATTGGAAGTAAGATTCCGAGTCAACGGCAGTTAGCAAAATTATTTCATGTAAATCGGAGTACTGTAATAACTGCGCTAGATGAAATTATGGCGGATGGCTTAATTCAAGGACAAATCGGAGTAGGAACAATTGTAACGAATAATACATGGTCATTGTTAGCGACGAACCCTCCTCCCGATTGGAGTGAGTATGTAAAAGCTGGTATCCATAAACCCAGCAAATTAATGGTACGAGAAATAAATGAAGCAGAAGCAAATAAAAAACTTATCCAGCTTAGTAAAGGCGAACTTTCACCTGATCTTTTCCCGATAGAAACTATGCAGGCTATTATGAAGAACGTAAGCACAGAATTAGATTATTTCGGATACGAGGAACAAAAAGGGTTTTATCCATTACGTGAAGCAATAAGTACATACGTAAAAACATTCGGAATACATGTATCGCCTAATTCTATATTAATCGTCTCTGGTGCACTACAAGCATTACAATTAATTTCAATTGGTCTTTTACATAGAGAGTCAACTGTTTTACTTGAACAACCTTCTTACTTATATTCACTTCATGTATTTCAATCAGCAAATATACACCTATCTGGTATATCAATGGACCATCACGGTATTTTACCTAGCGACTTATTAAAACGAATTAAATACAGTCAAAAGCAAAATATTTTATATTCTATTCCTTGCTTTCAAAATCCAACAGGGATATTAATGTCTAAAGAGCGACGGAAAGAAATATTAAAAATATGCGAGAAAGAACAGTTACCTATCATCGAAGACGATATTTACCGTGAATTATGGATTGATGAACAACCACCAGTACCATTAAAATCAATGGATAAACACGGACATGTATTATATATTG
Source organism: Bacillus sp. NPDC094064 (assembly GCF_050279585.1). Taxonomy (NCBI): domain Bacteria; kingdom Bacillati; phylum Bacillota; class Bacilli; order Caryophanales; family Bacillaceae; genus Bacillus; species Bacillus sp. NPDC094064. Next base: position 593,651 of record NZ_JBNNUI010000001.1, on the reverse strand, counting down.
GCAGTCTTTCTAAAACACTTACCCCTGGACTTAGAATTGGGTGGATTATCGGGCCAGAACCTGTAATTGATAGATTATCAGATATAAAAATGCAAACTGACTATGGGTCTAGCTCTTTATCTCAAAGAGTTGCTGCTGAATGGATAAATAAAGGATTTTATGAGGATCATGTAGCAAATGTAAGAATTCACCTTAAAAAACGAAGACTAATGATGATACAAGCTTTAAATGAGTATTGTACAGACATTGCCACTTGGGACGTTCCTACTGGCGGAGTTTTTATATGGATAAAGATTGTACCTAACATTCCGATGAAGAAACTATTTTCAGAGGCACTATCAAAAGGTCTTCTTTTAAACCCTGGACGTATTTATGAAGAAAAATCAGATCAATGCATACGTTTATCATATGGATATGCTTCTTCAGAACAAATCACTAACGGAATTAAACTATTAAGCGGATTAATCCGTAAGTTAATGGCATAACAAAAACTCCTCATTTATCTATAGAGGAGTTTTTATGTGTCTTATTTACCACAATCTCATTTCTTGCCCCAATAAAATAAGTTCTTCATAAGGATCTCCGTTAATTTTTAATACTTGAGCAAAAGCTGTTTCAGTTTTTAAACCTTGTTCCTTCAAGTGGATTATTTTTTCTCTTATATATGGATGCTGCATTAACAGCATGTGTTCTACAATCATATGTTTATATGCATTTTGGTTACGCACTGGCTTAGGTTGAGCAAATAATTCAAATTCAAAACCTTCAAATTTAAAATTCACCTTTATCGATTCGGTATTTTTAATTTTTTTCTTTTTTATTTTGAACCCTTCATAAGAACCATATAAAGATCTCATTTCTTGTTCAAAAGCATTAAAGTGATGTACTTCCATTACAATATCTAAGTCAGATTGAGGAGTATCAATTCTAATAGGGATTGTCCCGCAAAGAACTGGACTATATAAAGATAAATCCTCCATTATGTTTAGTTTATTTAAAACATTATATACTTGTTGTTGCTTGTCATTCCCAGATTGTAAATATGTAATAGATGTAAACATTGAAGTCTCTCCTTCATTTCACGTAATACGTGTCTCACTAAATTCAAGAAAAATTTGTTCTAGGAGTACCTTTATTTCAATAAATTAAGCCGAACTAACTATATTTTTCAACTTTTCTCCTATACTGCAATACTATAAAAATAAAAAGGAGAAATAAATATGGGTATTTTCAATATTCTTTTGATCATCCACATACTATTTGGCACGATCTGCTTAATTACCGGTATTATAGCGATGGTTGCTCAAAAAAAGAAAGGGAAGCATACGGAATGGGGCGAAATATATCATGCATCCTACGTTGTTGTCACAATTACTGCAATAATACTATCCATTATCAACTGGGATAAAATCGCATATTTATTCTATGTAGCAATTTTTTCTTATTCATTTGCGATTTATGGTTACCTTGCAAGAAAAAAGCGTTGGAAAAATTGGCTCCACCACCATATTAGGGGAATGTTAGGCTCCTATATCGGTGCTGTTACCGCACTATTAGTAAACATCGGCATTCATATTCCCATTTTAAATTTGCTTCCGCCAATATGGTTTTGGTTTTTACCTACCTTAATCGGAATTCCTCTCGTAGCTAGTGTATCAAAAAAATATAAAAAGCGTAGTTAAAATTAATTACATTTTGATTACTTACTGATTATCATTATAAAAAATATACCCAATGTAATATTTTATTAATAAAGTCAAAATCGTATTGCTTTAAGTTAGTCATTTAGCGCTAAATAAAAAGAATCCAATAAAAGTATTGGATTCTTTTTCGGATTTCATTTCAATATCGGCTCTATGTATTCAATGATGTTACCATCTGGATGACGAACTATCATTTTCATGCCTGTAGGTACTTGTATTGGTTTATTGATCATTACACCATTATAGTTTAAGATTAGTTTTTTACTTCCTGCAGATCATCAATTACGATTGTTCCCCTTTCACAGAAAGTAATGATTTAATATCCTCTATATTAAATATAACATAGAGGGAATTTTACTTATTCTTTGAAAACGCCCTTTTTACCCCCTTTATATGACACGTTATAGTATGAAAGAATTAAAAATGATATAACGTTGTCGGAATGAAAAAAGTGGTATATAATAAATATTAACATTACTAGTAATTATTTTAGGTATTCCTAGAATAAAGGAGCGATACATATGAAAATTACTATTTATTTCGGAAGTCATGAAGATCAAGATGTTCGTACTATGGACTGTCATTTAGATGTAGAAGATACAGAAGAGATTGTTTCTGTATCATAATATAAATAGTTGGGATGAACCCTCTTCCCTACAGCGTTTAAGGCACCTTTTACAGGTGCCTTTTTTGTTGTTTTTTTCATCAAAAACCCTTTACTTTAGAGCGTTTTAATAGTAAAATATAAATATACGAACGAATGTTCTTTTTATTTTAATTGTACATGAAGGGATGATTTTTACAATGGCTCAAGCAAAGCGCAGAGGAAGAAAAAAGCAAACACCTATTATTTCAAATACAGGCTTTATTGGCTCTGTCTTTATTGATACATTGGAGTTACAAAAGAAATCCTATTACTTCGCTCGTAAAAAACTCCAAATCGTTCATCATGTTTTAGATGGCCTCTCCGGGGCAACGAGTTCCCTATTTAAAGAACATAATATTTCAGCATACATGTCATGTGTGTACTTACATAAACAAAAGAAAATTGGTTTCGTTCTTTCAACGAAACCATTTGAACAAAGTGATGGCGTTGCTTATTTTGTAAATTATTTAATCGAAAAAAACTTTTACGGCGGCCATGATGAAGATGTAGAATATCAAGAAGTATTTAATACGGGTTTTATCGGTGTAGTATTCGCTGATTTATCTAGTATAGATCGCTTTAATTTCGAGTTTGAAATGGGTATGTTAACGAAATTAATGAAAGATATGATTATTCCAGTTAAAGAACTCTTTTTACGCCACAACGTACCGGCCTACATCTCCACTTCTCATTTAGAAGAACAAAATAAATTAGGTTTCGTTCTATCAGTAAAACCGTATGATGAACGTGCAGAAGCAGATTTATATTTTGAAGCGTATTTAAAAGAACGAGGGTTATTTATTGGTGATGAAGAAGATGATATTGATAAAATTGTAATTAGAAAAACCGCTGAATTACGATAGAAAAGCGCAGGGAAACCTGCGCTTTTTAAATATGAAACAATATCATTTAATTATGTTAAGCACTATAATCTTTTGAATGAAGTTCTAAATTCAACTTATTTGAGTAAGCCTCATTCAAAATAAGAAATACTATCCCTCCTGCAATAGGTAACGTATAAGCTGGAACATAATTTAATAATAAACCTGATACTGCCAGTGCTATTGGCTGCATCATTTTACCTATACTTATTCCGATACTAAGTACCCTTCCCCTATATTCATCAGGAATCTCTTTTTGCATGAAATAAATTAATGGGATATCAATTAGTGCTATCATTAGCCCTAAAAAGAACATACTCACACAATATATAGAAACGTATACAAAGTTATTTACTTCAATACTTCTAAATAAAACAGGAATTCCTGAAACTATCATAAAAATCCCCAACGTAAAACTTATTTTTTTCAAAAGATAAGAATAAGAAAAACGATCAGTTATCTTTTTTACTAATATTGCACCAACTATCATTCCTATTGGAAAAGTCCCTTGGATTATACCGAATTGATTCGAACTGAGATTGAGAACCGTGTGTATTATATATGGTAAAGGAACCGTTACAGCAAACCCTAAGAAGAAATTAAGTGCAATTAAAATACTAAACGTATTCTTTAAAGTCTCTTTCTTAATTAAGTAAGAATACCCTTCTTTTATATCTTTAATAAAATTAATTTCTTTTATTAAACATTCCTCATTTGTGTTATGCTCGAACAATTTAAAGCGAATAAACATTATAAATATGCTTGAAAGGATGAATGAAATACCGTTTATTATTATAAAAGTTTTTATATTTAAGACAGCAAAAACAATGCCACCTAACATAGGACCGAGAATCAAAGAAACGGAATCAATTATTTTGCTTATAGAATTAATACTCATTAACCGCTCTTTAGAAACAATATTGGGTTTTGCAGATTCTAATCCTATCCCAAAAAATGTTGTAAATACAGTAATAAGAAATGTAGTAGCATAAATAATAAATAAGTTTAATCCAAAATTACTGCTAAATATATAAACTGAGATTAACACCCCTCCATTAAGCAGATCCATATAAACAACTAATTTCTTTTTATCAACCTTATCTGCGATTACGCCAGCAAATGGATTCATTATAATCATTGGAATCGTTCCTAATATGAGCGTAATCGCGAAGTTTAATGCTGATCCAGTTATTTGTAAAACATATAATCCTAATGCAAAACTATAAATAGAGCTACCAAATATAGATACTGTTTTCGCAATGGAATATAAACAAATGTTTCTTAGTTCTTGGTTGATTTTTTTATTTTCTAAATGTAATTGTAAATTCCCCATAATTTTTTCCTCTCTGTTTAATTTTGTATTACGTACATTGTAAGTACTTGGGTCAACCCGATAGCAATATGTACTATTAGAAATTTTTTGAGGGAAAATAAATAGAAGATGGGGTTAACCCCATCTTCTTCCGAAAAATGAATATATATAAATTTCCTCTCCTTGAACAAAGAAATTTTCATACTTCCCGCCCCGTTCCAAATTTTTAGAAGTTCTTTCATCAATGGAATGAAACTGTAGCTTTTTGATTGCTTTCTTAACTTTTGAAGAAATAAAATTATCTCGAAATCCAGGTGGAATTTGGCTATTTATGCTGAATTTATTAAATAAAATAAATGAACTTAATAAATAACAATCTGGTTTAAAAAGGGAATTTAACATGTACAATAAAAAATCTTTATGCTCAAAACTATAATTACTTGTACCAGACTGATCAATTACAATATCAACAGAATCATTCTGAATAGGTATATTTAAAAAATCAGCGCAAATAAAAAGAATATTTTTTTTCGGATTTCTTTTTTCAATTACATCTTTTAAAAATGAAAGTTTATTCAAATCTCGATCAACAGCTATATATAAGCAATTCTCTGGTAACTCTTCATAAATATTTCGTAAAAAGAACCCAAGGCCCGATCCTAAATCAAGTAGTATCTTGTTATTCAAATCTAGCTGCATTAGTTTCTTTTTCGCCCATTCTCCGCCTCTTTGTATATTCTCCAAAAAAGTACTATCTGTTTCATAAATATAATCCGAAATAGAATCTTTAAGTGATGTTTTTTCATACTCTTTAAATGATTTACCAGCTGTTAAAATTCCGGAAGTAATCGCGTATTCTTCACCACAACTACAAATTAACTTTCCTTCAATAATTTGATTCTTATTTATTATGCCATCTTCAAGAGTTAAATTTCCGCTACACTTAAAACATGTAAACAAAATAAGTACTTTTAAATCTATCCCTAAAACTGAATTTGAAATTTCATTTGTTATAGATAAATTACTTAAAGTTTCTTTTAATTTATCTTTTCTTTCCTCTAAACCTTTTATTTCCTGTTCAATCTTTTCATATTTCAATTTAAATAAGGATTGATATAAAGTATCTTTTTCGTAATCAATAGATTTCCCTAAATTTTTATAAAGAAACAGTTCTTTAATTTCATTTAAGCTAAATCCTAGCCATTTGTACTCTAAAATAAGTTCTATATCTTTTTGACAATACTCATCAAAAAAATAGTGACCTCCCCTTTTTTCAGGAATAATGAGCCCGAGGTCTAAATAATGTCTAATCGTATCTACACTTACATTATTTACTTCTGCAAACTTACTGATTTTCATACTATCACTACCATTTATGTATTTGTTTATATATACTTCTTTTTTATTTTTAAAAATCCTTTTATCTCTCTATACAAGATTATTTGTAGCGCAAATTAAATAAACCGACAAATAGATTTGGTTCACTAGTTTGTTTTAGAAACCTTATAGTTAATGACCCTAAGGTTGACTAATCCGCATCAAATGATGGTATTACTTGTGTAACCAAAGTAAAACCCCAGAAATCCAAAGGTTTCTGGGGCTTTATTATATATTTATCTCTTTTTGCTTTTTCGTTTGTTTATGTCTATAAAGTAATTTACGAGATGTAAGAGAAATCAGTAATAAAATCAGTATTAGTACTAAAATTTGTATAAATGATAAATCAAAATATTTAGCACCTGTAACAATTAAAAGGGTAGAAATCGTACCTTTTACAATGAAAAAAATAATAATCCATAATCCGCCTTTTTTCCAGTTCATTTTTATTTTATCCCTTCCTGCGTTTAAATTCATAAAAATCCCGTGATAGTTCTTGACAGTGACACCCTAACGGGAATCTATTACACTAATAAAAAAGTAAAATTTTTCTACAAAAATAATGTCCAATTAAATGTGACGATTTCATATTAAATGAAAATGATATTCATTGTCAAATTTATAGAACTTTTTTAATTCCGAAGGTCTTCATACTGGTACGATTTGAATAACCACTCATTTCATCTTAATCACTATGTGAGAATATTAATTGTTTTAGGAAGCAGGTATAGGTAGTGACATGGGCATGTGGCTGGTCCCTACTTTCGTATTAATCAAATAAAAAACCCGTGAATAATCCACGGGTTTACTTTAATAACTAATTGCTATTGTTCCTTCACCCGCATGAACAGCAAATGAGATTGGTAATGGATATAATTTAAAATCCATTTCAGGGAATGCTTGTCTAATATCTGAAATCCATTCTTCCGCTCCATCCTTATCATTGGCATGGAACATATGAAGTACTTTAGGTAACTCTTTTTCAAGTTCACTTTTAATGTACTCTCTACATTTTTGGATTTTACGAACTTTTTTTTCAAGTAAAAGTTCTCCACCTTTTACTTCTAATATTAAATTGACACTTAATAAACTTCCAAGTAAAAATTGTACGCCTTTTACACGACCGCTTGCATATAAACCTTTTAAGCTCTTTGGAAATACATAAAAAGGTCTTCTTTTTTCATCTATTAATGTTTTGTGTATATCTTGTAAAGTCATACCATCATTGTATAACGATTTCGCTTTTCTAATTAGTTCATCCATTGGATAACTGGTCGATTCACTATCTAGCACTGTTAAAGGGAACCCTGCCATTTCTGCAGCAAGTTTCATATTTTGATAAGTTCCACTTACTTTTCCGCTAATAGCAACTGCAAATCCTTCTTCATATTCTTCTTTACATTTCGTAAATAACTCAACCATTTCCCCAATGTTAGGTTGTGATGTAGTGACAGTTTTACCTTCGTTTAACGCAGCATAGACGCGTTCACGTACACCTTCTTCACAATCTTTGTACGACACCCCATCAATAATAACTTCAATTGGAATAACAAAGTTATCTCCTTCTGTTATAAAACCCGCAGTTGTACTATCAGTAATCCAAGCAACACGCTTCATGTTGTTCCTCCCTTAATTCAATTCCTCTTTTCTAATTTTTCTATATATTTATGTTATGAAAAGAGAATATCCCTGTAATAGTAACAGGACTTTATTGTTTTGGCTATAGTAGATGTATATCAAATGTGACTATTTCTTGTCTTTTTCATAAATTAAAAAAGAAAATTAAAGCATTCGCCCAATTTTCTTTTTAAAACATACTATTTAAAGGTTTCATTATCTAAAATTACAACATAATCATTCGTCAATCGCCCAGCTTCTTTTGTATAACTGACTAACCTTTGTATATTATCACAGCAAATTTTCGCTCCCCATACGAGTAACGGTACGCCGATAAAGTCGATATGGAATCTTCTAGAAAACAACCCCCCAAAAGTCATTGGAATAGGCACTGTTGGTGATGTATTAGAAAAAATAATCTTTTCATGACTTTGATAGTGTTTTTGCAGAATCTCTCCTAAATGCTTCATCGCAGGTACCACGACTTTTGATGCGCCACATCCAATCGTATAAACAGGATGACCATTTTCGTCTATTCCATGAAAAATAATTTTCCCCATATCTTCTGTTTTCAATTTATTAAAGTAATCTACATTTAAAATTTCTTCTTTCGTCAACTTACGATCGGTTGGTAATTTATTCAAATGATAAGCTGCAGCGAGTGATGTTGTATGTGTTCCACCGAAGTCTGTGTAAATGAATATCATATTATCATCCCTTGTTGTAAAAGTTCAATGTTAATTAGTATTACCGTTCACAGTATTGTTAAACACGGGATGAATTTATTTTCAATTTTATTTATCAATACATTTCACATTATTAGTATTATTTTTCTCTAACATTTGAATGTTACATTTAGTAACTAACTTTAAAAAAACTTTATAAACATAATATCCAAAAATAGAGCCTAGAACATTGCAAATTACATCATCAATATCAGTAATACGTCCCCATCCACTAAATAAAGACTCAAGTAATTGTAATAATTCAATACTAACTGATACAGCAAATCCTAATAAAATAGTATTTTTGATCTTTTTATATGTACCCCATATGATTGGTGCTAAAAATCCTAAAGGCATTAATAATAAAATATTACCTCCTACATTCCTTATGATTAAAGCAATCATAAATAAAGCATCCCCATCATAAGCACTTCCAATTTGATTGATATCTTTAATAATTGATGCAAAAGGGATAACATTAACTGAACGACTTAGATTTTCGGCACTAGAAGGAAAACCAATTGGTAAAGGAAATAGGGTTACGGCAACAACCATACAAATATATACTGCGAATAGACAACAAATTAATTCTGTCCACCAATTTATACGTTCTTTACTTATTACTCCAATTAATATAATTCGTACTATCAAATAACAGATAATCCCCAAAATGATAAACAAACTTCCGTTGATCATATGCAAACTGTTAACACACCCCTTCATATTATTATTTTTATATTACCGAAAAACCATTAATCTGTAAATTTGATTAATTAAATGTTTTTATGTTTATAAATTTGTATTTTATTATCTCTAATATTCATTATTGAAAACCATCATTTTGTAAATAAAATGATGGTTTTTAAAAGTATTTGTACAATTAAAAAGCCTGTTCTATTTCTCCTATTATTTTTTCAGGTCCCGCTCCTTTATTCGAAGGAATAACTAATGTAATTCCCAAATCTGGATATACAGCAGAGCGAAAACTGACGCCTGGATCATAGCCCATCACATGATATTTAAAAACATTGTTTTGTCTAGTTTCAATCCATACTCCATAGCCATAAAACTGATTATTTTTAACTTGAATGTGAGGTTTTAAAAGTAACTCTGTATTTTCTTGGCTTATTACTTCATAGTTAAATAATGCTTCCCAAAACCTCAGCATGTCTGGAGCAGTAATAAAAGCACCACCATCAGAACCTCCTTTTATTGGTATAGAGTATACATTTGTTCTCCATGTTTGTTTATTTACACCTTTTATATATCCGAGAGCTGTGTGTCCTGGTAATCTATCTAAAGAGAAATAGCCAGAACCCTTCATGCCTAGTGGAATGAATATATTTTTTTCTATATATTCCGTAAATCCAAGCCCTGTTTGTTCTTCTATAATTAATCCAAGTAGGATAAAACCGGCATTGTTGTAGTGAAACTGCTCACCTGGTGTAAACATCATTTTATTGTTTTGGAATAATGGTAAAAAGTCTCGTAAACTTTTTAAAAGATACATTGGATTTTGTTTCCAAAGGTCCTCAAAGTTGTCCATAATACTTTCATCAAAATAATCTGGAATACCCGAACTATGCGTTAAAAGATGATGTACTGTAATATTTTCATTGAAGTTTGGAAATTCAATGCTTAAACAATCCTTTAACTTTGTATGAAAAGTAATTATACCCTTTTCAACAAGTTGGCAGATGCCGATAGCAGTGAAAATTTTACACCCTGAGGCAATTCCGAATCTTGTTTGTAGTGTATTATTTATACATTCACTTTTGTTTGCGTAACCAAATGCCTTTTCATAGACTAATTCTTTTTCTTTTTTTATTAAAACTACTCCAGAGAAATCTATTTTCTTATGTATATCTTTTATAATTTTATCCATTGCATCTTTTATTTTTATCACGACAACCACCCTTATCTTTCGATATTGTTCTTCCCCCTTATTATTTCTCCATATAAAGGGAGAAGAACCTTCTTATTGAATACGATAAATTATTAATGAGAACACAAAATTTATTTCGAATTTATCGATTCAGTAGAATACACCTTAGATTGTGATCGCAATAAAGTAAACACACACAATATGATAGTAATAAGTAACATTATTAATGATCCTACAATAACTACAAGTTGTATAGAAATAACTTGAGTTGCAACGCCGAACAAAATCGTTGCAAAAATAGTTATTACCGCGATTAATAGCCCATATATACTTCCAATCCGTCCCATCATATGAACAGGAACGTTATTTTGGTAAAAGGTATAAAACCCTGTATTTGCATATGCCATAGAGAAAGATAAAATAAAAAATCCGATAGCAGCTATTAAAAACTCATTTGAAAAAGCATAAAATAAATAACCGATTGCAATGAATAATGATCCTATTCCAATTAATAATGAAGGTGCTATTTTTTTTGATAAAATTGTATTTGTAATGGCACCTAATATATAGCCTGCACCAGCTATACTAACTAAAAAACCATATTCACTATCTGTTAATAGTAATACCTCTTTCGCAAACGATAGTTCAAGTGAATCAGTAGCGGTTGCTAATACGATTATGCCTTGAAATAAGAAGTAGACATATACGACATACACATGTTTTCTACTAAAATTTATAACAGCGCTCCAATCTTTTCTTAATACAGTAAGGGATAATGTATTACTAGTCGTATCCAAATCTTCTTTCTTATCAAGGTTGGGCAGAAGTAGTGTAATGGCTCCTGATATAAGAAAGGCAGTAGCATTTATATAAATAGCAAACTCTGGTGTACTCGCAAATAATAGTCCCCCCGCTACCGCCGGACCAATTAAAGATGCACCAGATCCTATTAAAGTACGTAGTGAGTTGAAATGTTGTCTTTTCTCTACTGGAATTAATTTCGTCATATATGTCATAGCAGTCGGCTCATAAATCGCACTGCCCATACTTATAAAAAATACGAATACATAAACAATCCAAAGTGATGGAAGGAAAGGTAAAATAGCGATAAATACTGCACGATATATATCAAGGTGAATCATTAATTTTTGTTTGTTTAAACGATCAATCATACTCCCTGACCAAGCATTTGTAAATAGAGCGGCTAATGGTTTTATTACATATAAAGTAGCAACAGCTAAGGCTGAGCCACCCATATTATAGACAAGTACATTCAGTGCTATTAAGTAAATCCACGCACCTAAATTCGCAATACCAACTCCGGATAGTAGTAATAAAGGATATTTCCAATCTTTAAGTATGTGTTTCATTTTTGGCCCCCGCTTTCCAAATGGTTTTAAAGCAATAAAAAAATCTCACCCCCAAGACTTTTAGTCTTAGGGACGAGATTTACCATCGCGGTGCCACCCTAGTTTATTAATATGTCGCCATATTAATCTTATCAGGTACTACATTGTTTTCATGCTTATACCTTATCTCTATAACGGGAGCTCCCGTCACACCACCCCCTTTATGAAAGGTTCCGATGTGCTGCTCAGAGGCTTGGTTCAATAAAGAATTTTTGCTCCTTTTCAGCTGCATGGAGCTCTCTGTGAAAAATTCATTTTATTTACTCTTCTCTTCATTGCATTTGATTTTTTCCATATTATCACAGTTTTATATAACTGTAAATAAAGAATAATCTGTCGTTTCAAATTATGCCAACGTTACTGATCTTGTTTATTATTTTTTCTAAAAATTACGGTGCGTGAAATTACCTAAACCTAAAAAAGGGCCTACTGTATATAGATAGCCCCTTTAGATCGTCTGAATTAATTTGCATTCGCCTCTGCTAACGGTTGTAGTGGAGGTTCTAATTCTAATATTAACGTATCTCCTTCTTGTATATCTTGTCCTCGTTCAATACTTTGGCTCGTTACATATCCCGTACCTAACGTTTTTAAATCTAATTTTAATAGCTTGGAGAAATGCATAACATCACGCATAGACCAACCTTTTAAATTTGGCATTTTTGCGTTATTTCCTAATAGAAATATACGATCTCCTTCACTCATTATTTCGCCAGACTGCGGATATTGTTTTGTTATCTTGCCTTTTCCTAAAATTACTGGCTGGAGTTTCATTTTTTCTACACTGTTCTCTACTGTATCCATCGTTTGGTTAACATAATTTTGCACTTTTATTTGAGATTGTTTCGTCGCATCTGCCATTTGTTTTTCGGTATATGGTTTCACCTTTAAATATTCAAGACTATTTTTCATAACTGGTTTAAATATTTCAGCAAGTGGCTGCGCTCCATATTCATCTCCCTTTAATTTTGGTTGTTTAATAGCTAAATATACAATTAATTCTGGGTCATCAATCGGAGCCATTCCTAAAAATGAAAAAATATAATTTTCTTTCCCTTCCATATATCGTCCATTTTCCGGATTCGGAATTTGAGCTGTTCCTGTCTTACCGCCTATTGGATAACCATCTACTTTATACATTGTACCAGTACCTTTTGAAGACGTAATAACACGCTCCATTAAGCTCCTTACCTTGTCCGCTGTCTCTTTTTTTATCGGATTTCCAATTTCTTTCGGTTGATTTTCCATAATAACTTGTTTGTTTGTTGGATTTACAATTTTGTCAACGATATACGGTTGCATCATTTTCCCGTCATTAGCTATTGCGCTAGCTGCTTGGATTATTTGAATAGGAGTTACTGTAGAACCTTGTCCGAAAGAAGTTGTGACTTGTTGAATTTGTGTATTTAATAATAAAGTATTTTTACTCTCACCAGGTAAATCTATTCCTGTTTTTTGGTTGAATCCAAATTTATTCATATATTGCTTAAATTTATCCGGTTTTAGTAATTGATCTTCTAAAATAGAAAACGCTACGTTTGATGATCTTTCAAAACCTTCATCAAATGTAATAGATCCCCATCCCAATCCGCCATTATGATCTTTTATATTCGATGAACCAACTGAATATTTTCCGGATTGGAAATATTCTTTCCCGTTATATACACCTTCATTAATGGCAGCAGCTAGCGTAAACACTTTCATTGTTGAACCTGGTTCATATGCATTTGCAATTGGATCATTTAAAAAATACTCTATATCGCCTTTATTAGGATTAAAACTAGGCTTACTAGACATCCCTAAAACTTTTCCTGTCTTGGGATCTGCAATGATTCCTATTAACATAGAAGGATCATAGTGCTCTTGTGCTTTATTCATCGCTTCTTCTAAAAAACTATTAATTTGTTTATCAAGTGTAAGATATACATTATTTCCATTTTTAGCAGGTTCTACTTTTCTAATATCATTTGTAAGCGGAATACCTTTTTGTGAGCCTACATATTCTATATTCCCGTTTGTAGAGCGTAAATATTTATCCAAACTTTTTTCAAGTCCAAATTTCCCTTCTGTATTTCCTTTAGCGTCGGGTCTAGCAAATCCAAGTATATAGGATGCAAAATTTTCATTTGGATATACTCTTGCTTTCTCTGGACTAAAAGACACTCCTGGTATTTTCAATTTTTTTATTTGATCTTTCATTTCTCTAGATAAATTCCGACCAGCTTTTCCAATTTCAACTTGCGTACGTCCCTCATGAAAATTTTTTATTACTTCTTCTTTATCAATTTCAAGCGCATCAGCTAATCGCCCTGCAGTTTCATCTTTATTTTTCACTTTATCCTTCCCTTTTAAATTCACAACAACACGATACGTTGTGGAATCTTGGACTAGTACTTTTCCAGTTTGATCATAAATTGTGCCACGATTAGCTTCTAAAACACCATTTTTATTATGCTGTTCATTCGCAAGTTCCTTTACATCAACATTTTGCACGACCCCTACTGCTTGAATGTAAAAAAAACGTAAAAGCATAGTAAGAAACAAAATAATAAAAGCAATCATCATGTACCGAGCACCTTTATTTGTTTGAAGTTTATGCATACTTTTCTCCTTTCTTTTACAATTAATCAATGAAAAGATACGCTTCTAAGTATGATTTTATTTAATACTATATTTTTCGTAGTTTTTTTGGTAATCCCTTTATATTAGTAAGAATCTAGGTGTGCAAATAATTTTTTTTGTTTTTATTTACTTTTTAATATAATTCAGTGCGTGAAATTTTAAAAATATTCAAACAAAAAGAACCTACTTATTTTGTAGGTTCTTAAATTTAAGCTATATGGTTATATTTCGCTAAAAAAGGAATTCGTTTCGCTACCAATCCATACATTTTAAAAACAAATTTCGCTATCGGTTCAAATATACGTGCACTTTGCATTACTAAGCCACTCGTAATAAATGTTAAGAAAGCAGCGCCAAGTATATCTAGTGGATAATGAACGCCTACGTACATACGTGATATGCCAACTAACACTGCCCAAATAAGTGCAATATATTTCAGTTTTTCTCCTCTAAGAATAAATACAAATGCAATGGAAAATACAAGTACAGAATGATCACTAACAAATGATGAATCTGCTGCATGTGGTACTAATTGATGTACTTCATGTGATATAAAAGGACGCGGATGATAATACACCGCATGAATGAAAACATTTACTAGTAATGCAATACTAACTGAAAGTGTCGTATATAAAACTGTATATTGTTTTCTAATTGCATTCTCTTTCTTTCCGTTATTAAACCATAAGATAAGCATAAACAGAATCGCTACATAAACAGCACTATTTGTAATAGCGATCATTAGCGTATCTAAAAGCTTGGACGATCCCGCGAAATGATTAAACCATTGAAATACTGTGTAATTCATACTACTCTCTCCTTACATACAAGTGTTCTTGATTTACACAGTATACAACATCATTATGAAAATGGGCTTAAGCTTTTCTCATCTAATTCTCATTTTACTATCATTTACTTTACAATGATGAAACTAATTTTATAGGCTATTTATGTACAAAGCTTAAAAACCTTTTAAATTATACAACTCGAATATTTTTCATATATAAAATACATAACATATACATTTAAATATGCGAGTTACAAAATCATATTATTAATGCATACGGAAGTACAAGAATATATCATCAAATCCTCTTTTATTTTGATCTACGATTGCTTTCATTATTATTTCCTTTTAATGCCACTAATTGTACAAGCAAGTTCGAAATAAGCAAACTAATTCGATCGCAAAAAAGAAGGAATGTACAAAACATCCCTTCTTTTCAATACTTCAAAGCATTTATTTTATGATGCAAGGTAGTGCAACCGTAACAACTGTTCCCTCATTTTCTTTACTCTCTATTTCAATAGCTCCGTCGTATTTCTCTACAATTCGTTTTGCAATAGACAACCCTAGCCCATTTCCCCCTTGCTTTCTGCTCCTAGCTTTATCAACTCGATAAAAGCGATTTAGAACAAATGGTAAATCTTCTTCAGGTATTCCTGATCCACGGTCTAATATACAAATTTTAACTTTCTCCGATTGTATACAGGATTCTATGCAAATATACTTATTAACTTCTTTTGTATATTTTACTGCATTATCCATTATGATAATAATAATTTGTTCTAAGTAAGATGATGGCATTGATACATACGCTGCATTACCATCTAATTTTAGATCAAATTGAAAATCAGTTTGAAGTACCGCAAAGTTTTGCGCAACTTGTTTTAATACGCTATTTACATGGACTGGCTCAGCTTCTATTGGATGCATCTGTTCAGAATCAGCTCTTGATAGTTCTAGCAATTCTGAAACCAATTTATTTAAACGTTCTACTTCTTTTAAACTGGATTGAAGAGATTTATCTAATACCGCTGGATCATTTTTCCCCCACCGATTTAACATCGCTAAGTGTCCCTGAATGATTGTTAACGGTGTTCTTAATTCATGGGATGCGTCTTCTACAAACTGTTTCTGTTGCGTAAAAGAAGTTTCTACTTCATCCATCATTTCGTTAAATAGAAATGATAATTTAGCGAGTTCATCATTATTTTCTCGTACTGGAACACGCTCATTTAATCCGTTTTTCTTAATACGGTTCATCGTGTCTGTTATATTTTGAACACTTGATAATAGTTTTTTTGATATAAGTATTCCACCTAAAAAACTAAATATCAATCCGAATACCCCAGAAATAACCATTACAACTAAAATAATTTTTAATAAGTGATCAAAAGTCTCTAAGTTTTTCGTAAGTTCAATCGTTCCAGTGAATCCTTTTGTTTGAATTGGTATACGCTCCACTAATATTCGATCTTCTAGATGCCTCGTTATTAAAGATTCATCTTCTATAATATACTTCGGTTTTATCCAATTTTCATTAAAATCTCGTGAGACAGAGACAATCGGTTTTCCATTAATATCGATAATACGAATCATTTGATGCTTATCAATCATATTATTTAGAAAATCTTTACTATTTTCGAAAGTTTTCGTAGAAAGGCTATCATTTTTATCTTGGAAATATGCCGCTATTTCTGTCACTTGTCTATTTATTTGTTTCTGTTCATAATCTATAGTCCACTTATTAATAACCAAAAATTGTAACGTACTATATAAAATGAATAAAATAAATACTAATGCAGTAGACCAAAGTGTTAACTTCCACTTTATAGGTAGATTTCGAATGCGAAACATAATATTTTTTATCATTTCATTATATATCCTGCTCCTCGGACTGTTTGGATATATTCCTCCTTATCAACACTATGTAACTTATTTCGTAAATAACGAACATATACATCCACAATATTCGTCTCAACGATTGCGTCATATCCCCATACTTGATCCAATAAAACATCACGTGTAAGTACTCGATTAATATTTTTCATAAACATAAGCAATAGCTCGAATTCTTTATTTGTAAGTTCGATTTCTTCATTTTCTTTTGTAATCGTTCGCGATTCAATCTGGAGCTGTAAATCTTTGAATGTAAGGAATGTGACAGGCTTATTTTCTATATTTTCTTCTCGTCTAAAAATAACTCTCATACGCGCTAACAATTCTTCGATTGCAAATGGCTTTGGAAGGTAATCATCAGCTCCACTATCTAATCCTGTCACACGATCCATAATACTATCACGAGCGGTCAACATGATAATGGGGGTCTTTTTAGTTGCTCTTAATCGACGACATACTTCTAATCCATTTAATCCTGGAAGCATTAAATCGAGTAATATAAGATCATAATTTTTTTCAAGCGCAGCTGTTAATCCCTTTCTTCCATCAAACTGTATATCTACTTTATACCCTTCATACTTTAATTCTAACTCTAAAAAATCTGCTAAACTTTCCTCATCTTCAATAATTAATATATGTTGCAACAACAGTTCCCTCCCTATACGTTTAAATGAATAAGTAAACCTATCCCAAATATAATTGCAATAACTTGATGTACTTTTCTATATACCATACATTTTGTTTTCTTATTTAATTTTTGTGAAAAAAAACCAGTTAAACCTAGTGCTAGTAAAACTAATAGAGAAAAGATACCACTGTATATTAATAAAATATGGTGACTCCCTTTTATTAAAAAGTAGGTACCGTGAGTAATCGCAACAGCAATTACAGCATATCCAATTAATACATGAAACTTTTTTATGAAAAGATATAGTTCTTTAATACTTTTAAATAAATTTATGTTTTTTTTCTTTAAAAACAACCATAAATGACGTAAGAACCATAAAGATGCAGCGAAAATTGCCCCATACTCACCAACAGAACCTAATTTTTTATTTAACCCATTTACATGTAATACATCCCCATATGTAACATTAATAAATAGCAATTCTACACTGCAAATAATAATAGTAAAACCTATAATTTTAACATATAAATGAAAATATTTATTTCTGAGTAACTTCTCCATTTTATTTAATCTCCTTGCTTTTACAATTCCTATAACAAACAGTGTATCAACTACAGAAGAAAAGAACATGAGAGAAAGATGAAAATAAAATGAGAATTTCAATATTAATAAAATTTTCTAGTGATATTGTTTAGCTAATTTTATTATGTTTTGAATAAACGGCGCTTTTGCATTTGTATATGACACACGATCAAAAGGATATGTAGCTGCAAGTACCTCTTTTAATTCTCTATATTCTTTACGTGCCCATTCATGTTTTTTTAGAAAGTCTCGAAATAAGAGATTATTTCTCCATTCGTCACTATTATAAATATAAACATGTATATGGTGGGTACCTGCTCGCCATTTCCCCTTTCTAAAAAAACGCCAATTAGGTGTTTCTTTTGGAACATACTCATATCCTATTTTTGATAGGTCTTCAATCCACTTATCAGTAATTCGCAAATCCGTTACGCCAATCATCATATCAACAAGTGGTTTAGCTCCTAATCCTTCTACCGCTGTACTCCCTATATGCTCAATAGCAATCATTTCTTCTCCCAGCAAAACATTCAATTTGCATCTTTCTTTTAAGTATTCTTCATGCCATTCTTTTTGATGTGGCTTGATAATAATTTTTTGATCCATTTTTCTTGCCTCCTTTTAAGCTTGTGTCATTATATTTATAAAATTTCGTGTTAGTAACATAGGAATTGCACAAAATCTGTCGAATATTGAAACATATAACTTTATTATAATAAATGCGAGGTAAATTATGAGAGATATTCCAGTTGAAATTCAGTTAAACCATGTAACTTTCCAATTAAAAGAACGTCATAATTTTGATTGGCTTATGAAATTAGGAACCGTATTTGCAGTTTTTGACCAACAAGATTCCGGTAATCTTTCTTTTGGTGTGGAAAAAGATGGGCATAAGAAATTTATTAAATATGCTGGAGCTCATACAATTTCATATAACGGGAATACGAATGAGGCTATTAAAAGATTAAAAAATTCAGTTCCCATATACGAGGAATTACAGCATCCATCTCTTATAAAATTAATTGAACATTTTCCGGTTCAATCTGGATATGTTTTAGTTTTCAATTGGTTTGATGGCGAATGTCTTCATCCGCATTGGAATTTCTCGCGTCCTGAAAAATATATGCATCCAAACTCTCCATTTTTTAAATTTAAGCAATTATCTGTTACAGAACGAATTCATTCATTGAATTCCATTTTTTCTTTCCATACATATGTAGAAAAGAAAAACTATGTAGCGATAGATTTTTATGATGGGAGTATTTTATATAATTTCAGTACAAATGAGACGAAAATTTGCGATATTGATTTATATTCTAAAAAACCATATATAAATAAAATGGGACGATTATGGGGTTCCTCTCGTTTTATGTCTCCTGAGGAATTTGAGCTTAACGCAATGATTGATGAGAGGACAAATGTATTTAATATGGGTGCGATGGCATTCGCACTTTTAGGCGGTGAAAAAGATCGCACCTTTATAAAATGGAACGCAAGTAAAGAATTATATGAGGTAGCATATCGTGCTGTAAATGAAAACCGTGCAGAACGGTATGCATCAGTTAAAGAATTTTATGAAGCATGGCTAAATGTATCTGATACTGCAAAAATATAACTACATATTTTCAAACTAATATATAGTTTATACTGTTATCATGTATAATACAGATGAAATAGAAATTCAGAATAACGAGGCAAATATTATGAACTTTGTTTATATTAATCAAAACGTATTAAATAATCTTCTATACATTTTAAGTAGTATATTTGTTTTTTATTTTATATATGATAATGGGCACTATTTAAAGAAATATAGAACACTACTTATTACTGTTTGTACGATTATCCCACTTATTTTATGTATGCGTTATCCTATCTATATGGATGAGAATTGTATTCATGATTTAAGGCAAATTCCAGTTTTAATAGGCACACTTTATGGTGGATTCCCTGTCGGTATCATATTGTTTATTATTTTATTAATTACAAGATTTGCATTTTATGGATTTAACATGTTAACTGTCATTGTTTACGGCACAATGTTCATAATTACAGCTTTCGCATCTGCAAAATTTAATGCATATAATAGAAAAGTTAAAGTAGCTTTTTCTATGTTTTTAACTTTTTTCCTAGCAATATTTACAACTGTGATTGTATTAACTTTATCAGACTTTGAAGTAAATAATTTGTATATTATTTATTTTATAATATTACCAACTACTTTGATGCTATTTATTGTTTATTTTAATGAAGTGCTAAAAGATGCAGTATATATGCGCTCGAAGTTGATTAAGATGGAAAAAATGGAGATTGTTAGCCAACTAGCTGCTAGTATATCACACGAAGTAAGAAATCCCTTAACTGTCGTAAAAGGATTTACACAACTTTTAAAAACACCAGATTTAACTCCAGAATCAAGAGACAAATATATTGAACATATACTCGAAGAGTTAAATCGAGCCCAAGTAATAATTGATGATTATTTAACGTTTGCTAAACCCGCATCAGAAAAACTAGATTATATTTCAGTAGAACAAGAGTTAAATCGAGTTATTAATATGATATTGCCATTATGTAATATGAATACAATACATATTACAAAAGACTTCGCTAAGGCAACAATTGTTGGTAATAAGCAGCACTTTCAACAATGTTTTTTAAACTTAATAAAAAATGCTATTGAAGCCATGCCTGATGGTGGTACCTTACATATTTCCTCTTCTATTAGTAATAATAAAGTTATAATACGAATTGAGGATAGCGGAGTTGGAATGTCACAAGAGCAAATAAATCGATTTGGTGAACCATATTTTAGTACGAAAACGAAAGGTACAGGTTTAGGTACGATGGTTGCTGTTAAGATTATCGAAACGATGCAAGGTACTTTAAAAATTCGAAGCGTTATTAATAAAGGTACAACATTAATGATTACTTTTCCAAAACATAACGAAAATCCATCTTAAAACAAGTAAAAAAGGAGCATAATAGCTCCTTTTTTCTTTGTTTCGATACATAAGTATCTACTATGTTTTTTTAGTTTACATTAGCGAATACTAATTAAAAATTAATATCCTCCGCCCCAACAGCTGCATCCAACAATAATTAATAAAATAAACAACACAACTAATAAAGCGAAACCTCCACCAAAACCACAAGAACCACCGTGACTCATATTTTCTCCTCCTTTTGGTTTGAAAACTAATAGGTAGTTGATCATTTTAACTGGTTCGTATTATACATTATGTAAATATCCCTTTTTTGAGCATGTCTGCATAAAATAAGTAAAAGCACTCCTTTGAGAGTGCTTTAAAATGGATACCAAAAGTCTTGAAATACATGTAATTTTAAATAGACTGCAAAAATTAAAACGAAGACACCTATAAATAAAGCGATAAAATCCCAAGCGGTTGCTTTTTTTGTATAGAACCACGTACGTTTATCCTTCTTTCCAAATCCTCTTAAATCCATTGCATTTGAAACCGTATCGATTCTTTCTAGCGAATGAATAATTAGAGGCCAGAAAATTAAAATACGATTTTTCATGCGAATCCATAAACTTGCTTCTCCTTTTTCGAAAGCTACTCCTCTCACTTCTTGTGCATGCTTAATAACTTGATATTCAGACTGAATATCAGGTATGTAACGTAATGCAATATTTATTGCATATGTAATTTTATAATGAATGCCAAGTTTACTTAAGCTACTCACAAATTCACTTGGATCTGTCGTATAAATAAAGAGGAGTGTAAAAGGTAATAACGTAAAATACTTTAATGAAAGCGTAGCCGCATAAAATAATGTTTCATATGTAATTGTCGCATAACCAATATATATAAACGAAGTATATGATCCGGTTAATTCAGATCCATGGGTTGGTGTAATAAATAAAATCATAACAGAGTTTAATAAACTAAATGTAAATATAACACTAAAAACAATTAAAATTTTACGAAGTGGAATTTTAGAAAGTAAAAGTCCAATACACCCAATAAAAAATAAAACTAGCAATATACGAAAATCAAAAAATAAAAAAGTAAGCGTCATACAAAAAATAAATAAAAACAATTTCACTGCTCCATCCATACGATGAAAATATGTACTATGCACCTTCCCCCCTCCTATTATCGTCGAAATAAAGTTCTATAAACTTTTCTGGACATGAAACTCCGCTAAATGTAACAAGCTTGAATAAAGAACTTTCTCTTAAGTTAGCTCTTTGTAGTATTTCTTGATTTCCTAATACAGCGGACACAGTATTATCTGCAATTATTTCTCCTTCATGTAGTACTATCGCTCGGTCTCCATATTCTAATGCTAGATTCATATCGTGCGTGATAAAAATAAATGAGATTCCTTTTTTAGCTAATTTTCTAATAAACGACATGAACTGTTTATAATGGTAATAATCTTGTCCAGCTGTCGGTTCATCTAATATGATAAGTTTTGGATTCATTGTTAGTACAGTTGCAATAGTTAATCTCTTCTTTTGTCCGTAGCTTAGCGCCTGAATTGGCCAATTCCGAAATGGATATAAACCACAAATTTTTAACGTTTCTTCTGCTCTATTCTTAATTTCTTCCTTTGAAAAATTTTTTATTTTTAAAGTAAATACAACTTCTTCTAAAACAGTTGGTTGTGTAATCATATGATTTGGGTTTTGCATCACATAACATATACTCTCCCCACGTTTGCGAATAGACCAAGAGTTAATCGGTATTCCATCTAACAAAATTTCTCCATTTTTTACTTTGTTTATACCAATTAGACTATGAGCTAATGTTGATTTCCCAGCTCCATTATGGCCCAAAAACGTTACAATTTCTCCTTCATATATTGAGAGATTCACATTTTTTAATACTTTTTGATTGTTAGGGTATGAAAATGATAAATTCTCCACTTTAAGTAATTCCTTATTTTTAGTATTACGTTTTAATATAACTTGCTTGTTCATCCACTCATTTATAACGCTATTAATCCTTTCCTTTTGCAGATTTTCAATTGGATATATTAAGTCATTTTTTCTATCACAATGCAATCTCTTTAATGCTTCGATGTAAATAGGCTCTCTTAAGCCGATGTGTGGTAATATATTTGTCGCTAAAATCTCTTCCGGTGTCCCTATCGCAACAACTACACCTTCATCAATTAAAATAATTTTATCTAAATCCAAATTTAAAATTTCTTCTATTCGATGTTCAATAATTACAATTGTTTTATTATATTGTTTATGTATATCTTTAATAAGTTCGGTCGTATGTAGGCTGCTTAGTGGATCTAAATTTGCTAACGGTTCATCGAACAATAATATATCGGCATTTGTTGTTAACAGACCTGCTAGAGAAACGGTTTGCTTTTGACCCCCTGACAATTCATGTGGTCTTTGTTTATGAGAAGTATGCATCTTCACCTTTCTTAATGAGTCCGAAACAATCTTTTTCATATCATCTTGATGTACACATTCATTTTCTAAATAAAAAGCTACATCCTCCTCTACTGTTAGACCAATAAATTGAGAGTCTTGATCTTGCAAAATTGTGCCTACATGTTTACTCTGCTCAAAAATACTGCCTTCCCTCGGATCTTTACCAGCAATTGAAATATTTCCCGTACTAATCCCTTCATATGAAAATGGGATTAGCCCATTAATACAATGAGCTAATGTGGACTTTCCTGAACCGCTTCGTCCAGCAATTAATACTTTCTCCCCAGGGTATATATGAAACGTAATATCTTTCAACGTAGGCTGTGCGGCATGCCTGTATTGAAAGTTAAATTGTTCAAAAGAAATAATCGGTCGCATATTAACACCCCTACTTTTCAATTTTTAAATGTGTATGTTTCTTATTAGATTTAGCTAAGCCAATTGTAATTGGTAATCCAAGAACTAAGAATACAATAACATCAGCTATTGTCGCTCCTAATACTTGTATAACAATTTTGTCAAACGGTTCTCCCATCACAATAATATCGAATGCTCCAGCAAATATAATCGCGATGACAATACCAACTAATCCAGTAATTGCAAAATAAGAAATATCGCCTTTACTATACGCCCCATTTTTCACACTAAAGCCATTCCTTTTTTGAATGAGACCCATCGCAAAACCGATAATACCTGAGCTAATAACCCATCCCCACCAAATACCAAATCCAGCAATTGTATCTGTTACGGTATGACCGATAAGCCCTATTAACAGTCCCGCCACTGGACCAAATAATGCTCCAAAAACAGTTAAAATGGCTAATCCAGGTTTAATAAATGTATTTGGTGCAATAGTAAATCCCCAAAGTCCTAATATCCCGTATAATGCTGCTCCAATTCCAATTGCTACCACTACCTTTGTTGCTAATTTATTCATTACAATTCCCCTCTCATATTAGTCAGCTTTAATTACTCTATATTTGTTTAAAAAACGAATTATGCATCGACACTCCCTTTCTATACAACAAAAAATGACCTCTTACATAAGAGGTCATTTTCTTTCACGTTCAAGAATCCTCTTATCTTTCAAAAAACACATCGTGTCCTCTGCGGAGTTAGCACCTTCCTATGAATTTACATAGGGGTTGCTGAGGTTTCTTAGGGCCGTTCCCTCCACCTCTCTGGATAAGTATTAATTTGTAATTCGTATTATGGCACTAAGAAAGAAAAAATTCAATACTTTTCTAATTATTTTTTATTTTTCGTTAAATAGATTATTTATATCATTGTATTCTTATCGGAATTATGAAATAATGAATTCAAAATTGTTACGGGAGGAATATATGATGAAAGTAATTGGTTTAATTGGTGGACTAAGTTGGGAATCTACCTCACTATACTATAAACATATTAATACACTTACACTTTCTCAATATGATCAAAATGCGAAGCTCGTTTTATATAGTATGGACTTTGGTGAAGTAACTACTTTATTACAAAACCACCAATATGAAGAAGTGAAAAATGAATTAGTGACAGTTGCAAAAAAGGTTGAAAAATCTGGGGCTGAATGTTTATTAATGTGTTCAAATACGGTTCATTTATTTGCTGAAGAAGTAGAAAATGCAATATCTATTCCGCTCCTTCACATTGGTGATGTAAGTGCTAAAGAAATGGTAGAACAAAATATAAAGCGTATCGGACTACTAGGAACGAAACAAACGATGGAACAAGATTTCTATACATCACGACTAGCAAATTACAACATTGAGACAATCATTCCAAATGAAGAGGAAAGAACTTTTATCCATCACATTATATTAAACGAATTAAGTAAAGGAATTATTTCAAAATCATCAAAAGAAAGACTATTACAAATTACAAGTTCATTAATTCAAAATGGCGCAGAAGGTATACTACTTGGCTGCACTGAAATACCTTTGCTCATTTCCCAAAATGATCTTACTGTTCCTGTTTTTGACACTGCTTTTTTACATGCAAATACTGCTGTGCAGTTCGCTGGATAATAAAAATATACAAGTGTAACCTTTATGCTTTTATATTGTCCAAACTATTAATTTAACTATGGATTCACAACTACAACTACAACTACAACTACAATTACTATATTACAAAACTATTATTCCTAAAACACTTGCTACGTTATGTTTATAAATAATGGTTATCAATAAAAAAGCATCTGCATAGGCAGATGCTTAGATGTGATAAGGAGTGTTCTGTGAGGTTAGGATAAGCTTTTCAGCTTGTCCTATGCTATCAATATATGATTTATTTTATAAAACGTGAATAGTTAATAGAATTATTTTATGCCTCTTTTCTAATCTATTCCTATATTAAAACGTCTCTAGTTTCTATACATACTTGAGACGATTCACATTTTTCAATTCTCTACTTTTGTCGCTTCTCCAGTTAATCGCTTACTTTTTAATTAAAAATAAGCATCTAAAACTTCTTTTCCAATATTAGAGTTAATACCAGATTTATCATTTATAACCCACGGTACAACAATAGAAAATGCTACTTCTGGATCATCATATGGGGCATATCCTGCTAATGTTAAGTTATAGCATTCTCTACGATCGCCTTTCTCATTTCGCCCAACATCACTTTCTCCACCGTATACCGTTTGTGCGGTCCCTGTTTTACCAGCTGGTTTATACGGTGCTTTTTGGAACGCTCTTACTCCCGTTCCATCCCCTTCTTGGAATACCTTTCTAAATCCTTCTTTTACTTGATTTATATACTCCTCTTTCATATCTACTTTATTTAAAACGACTGGTTCTATTGAATGCACTACTTTACCAACTTCATCTTTTTGAACGGTTTGTTCTCTAATCTCTTGAACAATTTGCGGTTTCATTCGATAACCGCCATTTGCGATAGTTGATATATAGTGTGCAAGCTGAAGTGGTGTATACGTATCATATTGTCCAATCGAATAATCTAATAAGAAACCAGGCTGATCCTTTTTTTCTCTTGTTTCTTCACTTTGTCATAATTTCCTCCTTTTAGCGATTTGAATAATAACGGTACCTCTAGATTAAAAATAATGTACAACTTCTATACATTACTTTGTATGGATATTAATATAACGCTAAAAACTTAATTGAAATTAAAACAAAGATAAAGAAAAGGTAAAGTTTACCAAAGTAAACATAAAAATACCCAATAACAAAAAGTTTAGCTTTTTGTTATTGGGTATTTAGTAATTTAAGAGTTAATAGTCGATTGTATTGATATACAGCTATCATCACAATTTTATAGACATTGTTTACTCTGAATTTTTGGCAAGTAAATCGTTACAGTTGTCCCGACACCAACCTCACTCATAATACTTATTGTCCCTTGATGACTTTCAATAATTTTATAGCTTAACATTAATCCAATACCAGTACCTTTTTCTTTCGTACTATAAAAAGGCTCCCCTAATCTCTTAATTCTTTCTTCAGGTATTCCGATTCCTTCATCTATTACATGAATAATAACGCCCTCAGTATTGATTTTTTTTATATGAATTGAAATTTTTCCGCCAGCTGGCATAGCTTCAATTGAATTTTGTAAAATGTTAATAAATACCTGTTTCAGTTGATTTTCTGAACACTCAATGATTAACTCTTTGGAATCTGTATATAATTCCACATGAATATTTGTCATAATTGCTTTTGTATTTATTAATGATACGACATTTTTAAATATTTGATAAATATTTTTCTTTTCCGTATTTATTTCATCTGTTTTTGCAATCGACAAAAACTCTTGGAGAATCGCTTCTATTCTTTCAATTTCCGAAAGCATAAGATCAAAATATTTTTCTTGATCTTCTTTATTGATTTGAAATAACTGTATAAATCCTTTAATTACGGTTAATGGGTTTCTAACTTCATGAGCTACGCCCGCTGCTAATTGGCCAATTGCTGCTAATGTATCCGATTTATTTAGTAATTCTTCTGTCTTTTTTCGCTCTGTAATATCGCGTACAATAATCATAATTTTATCATGCAATAACGGTAGGCATCTAGCTTCAAAGAAATTAATACTTCCATTAATTGCAAGTGGGTATTCAACAATTGTATTTGTTCCTTTTTCTTTCACTTGACGAATTGCTTCTTGAAATTGCTGCGCTACTTGAGATGGTAATACTTCGTAAAACTTTTTCCCCATAAAAGCTTCTGCGGGTACGTAAAATTTTGTAGGAGATCCTGCTTTATAATCTATAATTGTGCCATCATCTTCTGTTAAGAAACATAAATCGGGTAAAGCTTTAAAAATTAATTCCAATTCAGATGTTTGTTGTTTTAACTGCTTTTCTATCGCTTTTAAATGTGTAATATCTACGCCAACAGCCCAGTAGCTGAATCCTGTTACAGGAAACTGCTCTGATATATTTGACCACATGATTGTTTTAACTTCTCCATTTTTACATGTTAGACGCATTTCCCAATCTCTAAAATTTTTTCCACGAGTCAAAAATTTACTTTGTATTCGGTGACGATAATTATGGTCTGGATACAATAATTGAAGTGCATTTGGATTCCCGATTATCTCTTCAGCAGTATAACCTGTTACAATTTCACATTCACGATTCCATAGAATAAAATCTCCATTATGATCAAGTGCATCAACCATGACAGGCATATTTTGTAAAATTGTATGTAGCTCCTCCTCTTTTTGAGAGAGCAACGTTGCATTTTTACTTTGAAATACTTTTATTACTCCATCTAAAATTAGGTTTGCTAGCATTTCAAAGTATTTTTGACAATTGAACATTTCACTTTTTGGGCACCATACTACAAAAGATCCTAAATATTGATTGTATAAGAAAATGGGGATTTCAATTTTGGGAAGTTTACATATTTTCATTTCATTTATTCCAAATGAAAATATACATACTCTTTCAGCATCAAGAAGTTGATGTGATATGTTTGTTAATTTATAAAATTGTTCTGCCATGGTTTCTATTGTACTCACATCAATAAATTCCCTTAGCCGCGCATTCATTGCTTTTCCACCTCGATATGTAAAATTAATACAAGTCCAAAATTCATACTTCTCCATTATACGAAGAATGTGCGTCTAGGTATATAGCTGTAGAATAATTATTCAAACAAATTTAATTTTTCAATTAAAAATAGATAATAGTATACACTTCAAGTAAAACTTTCATCCATCAGACATTATCCATTCCATACGAAGCGACTTATTATGTGTATATTTCCCTCTAACTTACTTTCGTTAAATTTCAAAATGGTTAACGACTCTTAGCAGAATAAAAATACAAAAAAGAACATAAAGTTCACAAAATTTTCATAATTATCATGAAAATTTTAAACATTTATTCCAATATATTCTATATAATAACAAGTAATAAGGCTTCTATGAATCTCATAGAATACCTTACCCCTAATAAAAAGTAAAAAAGAATCCTCATTGGATTCTTTTTTACTTTTTATGCTAACACATGCGTATACAGAGCATGTGCAACACCGTGCTCTTCATTTGTCAACGTTTCGTATTGACACATCGCTTTTATTTCTTCAACTGCGTTTCCCATTGCAATTGATATATTTGCTTTTTCCATCATGGAAACATCGTTTAGGCCATCACCTATCGCCACAGTATTTTCAACCGGAATATTAAGATGTCCTGCTAAAGTATATAATCCATTTCCTTTTTGAGCATCTCGATGATTAATCTCTAAATTATGCCAATAGGAAGATGTAATTGCTAAATCTGTATTATGCAGAAACTTCTCTTTTAATTGTTTTAATTTCTCAATATCATAAGAAAATGGCAAAAGCTTATGCACATGTATATCTGTTTCTACAATTGGTTTACAACTTTCTGCACTATGAAATGCTGTATGTTCAAGGTATAGTGCTGCAATCGTTTCTAACTCTTTCAAGTCGATATTTTCTTTTGAATTCTTTACGTATTCGATTTCATTACGTACACTCTCTACCCCATATTCCGGTACGTACACACCTTTATCAGTATAAAGCTGATAATATAAGCCATTTTCTTCGAGATAGTTCACAATCTCTAGTGCCTGCATATTTTGAATTGGATATCTCTTCATCATTTTTTTGTCCTTATATATAAGCGCACCGTTTTCTGCAATAATTGGACACTCTAAATTAACTTCTAACAATAATCGTTCAATGTCGACGATAGAACGTCCTGTACAAATTGCTACAACATGGCCCGCTTCCTGACATTTTCGAATTGCTTCTGCATTCTCATTACTAATCATTTTATTCCCCGAAAGAAGAGTTCCATCTAAATCAATTGCGATTAATTTCATTATTTCTTCACCACTTTCTTTAAATACACGAGTTCTAATCGATCAAAAGGTATCGTTCTCATACAGAACTCGTAAAGTACTATTTATTTATAATTTATGAAAAGCGTTTCAGGTCAAGAAATAATTTTAAAAAACATGAATGAAAATGAGATTTATTATCAATACTATAATTAATAAAAGGGCAACCACGATTTGGCTACCCTTCAAAAACTTATATTTCTGGATCGAAAGTTTTACAATCTGTTTCTTCCGTAGTAGAAGCTTGTTTCCCTTTATTACTTACTACATAAATTGCATCTGCACTACATTTGTTACCATTAGCCCAAAATTTACAGTTGTTTACTTCACATAAAACGTCTTGTGCCATAGTATCACACCTCCTTGTTCTATTATCATTAACAAAATTCGGAGGTATGATACTCTTTGGGGTGCATTTTTTATTACCTTTTGAGCTTTCTTAATGGGTCTATATCCCCTCGTACAATAGCATCTATATTTTCAGTTATTTTTTCAATGTCAAAATGCCACCATTGAATTTGCAATAATTCTTCTATTA
Source organism: Bacillus sp. NPDC094064 (assembly GCF_050279585.1). NCBI lineage: Bacteria > Bacillati > Bacillota > Bacilli > Caryophanales > Bacillaceae > Bacillus > Bacillus sp. NPDC094064. The sequence goes on along the minus strand of NZ_JBNNUI010000001.1, from coordinate 563,281 downwards.
TTTCATTTGAAAATCTCTCTTTTATTTTACTTGCAGGGTTTCCACCAACAATTGTATATGGTGCGACGTCTCTGGTCACAACAGATTTAGCTGCAATTATTGCACCATCACCTATTTTTATTCCAGGCATAATAGTTGTATCCATGCCAATCCAAACGTCATTTCCTATAACTGTATCTCCTTTATATGGTAAATCACATAAATCGGGTGTGAATTTTTCCCATCCATTCCCAAAAACATTAAAAGGATACGCCGAAAATCCATCCATTCGATGATTTGCTCCGTTCATAATAAAGGTAACTCCAGATGCAATGCAACAAAAATTTCCAATAACGAGACGATCTCCGATGAATTCATAATGATATAATACTCGATCTTCAAATGTTTCTCCATCTTTCGCATCATAATAAGAATAGTCACCAACGAGTATATTAGATTTCGTTATTGTATTTTTAATAAAATGAACGTTTTGATTTCCTCCGATTGGGTATTTAACATTTGGATTAGGATTCATTTTGCACAGCACTTCCTTTACCATTCATTTCACTTTCTACCGCTATTATTGGCTTTAAATTGTATATGGGTAAAATAAACAATAATCCAATTATAAATAGTAGAGCCGTTCCCTCATACATCGTACTTAATGAAAACATCTCCTTTAATGAACCAGCAATACTCATCGTTACTACCATTGAACCGGTAAATAGTGGACTTAAAATACCGTTTACCCGTCCAATAAAATCAGTATCGCTATTTTGAATAATGAGCGTATTAATACCTATTTGGATACATGGAAGAGCTAACCCACTAAAAAATTGTGCTGTAAGTGTCACCCATAAATTTGTAGAGTAGCCAATTATACCGATGCCAATTGCCTGACCAAGCATCCCTATAATTAACATTTTTTGCGGAGCAACATTTTTCGCAAATACCATCGCTAAAGCTCCGCCAACAATCATCCCTACACCATTTACTGTTAGTAACCATTGTAAACTCTCTTTTGACAACCCTAACTGCTCAGTCACAATAAATATACCTAGTGGCTGAATTAAACCAATCCCTAGCCCTGCTGCCATAAAACATAGTCCAAGCAAAGTTAATGCTTTTTTCTTTTTCACATATTTAATACCATCAATCATTTCCTGTAACAGCGTTATTTTTTTCTTTTCGGCTTCGTTTTCAAGATCTTTTGGAAGAACTAACAATACAACTGCTGCAAGTAAAAACGCGATACCTGTTATAATGATTGAAATATAAATTCCAAAACTATGAAAAATAAATGTGCCGAGAATTGGCCCTAACACCATAAATATTGCAAATATCGTTTGATATATAGACATTGCTAATTGAATTTGTTCTGCCGATAAATGCTGTTTAAATAACTTCATTCCCGATGGTTGAGAAAACTGAGAAAGGATTGCAGAGATAAGCGTCACAAAAAATACGATTTTCCACGTTCCAAACATAAGTGTAATTAATACTGCAAATACTGATAAAGAACTCAAAGTCTCACACCATATCATTGTCTTCTTTGGCTTCCACCTATCAGCAAAAGTTCCACCAATAAATGAGAAAATAAAAATCGGGGCAAATTCAGCAACTGAGATCATGGAAATAGCGAAAGCATCACCTTTCGTCATCTCCATAACATACAATAATACCGCAAAGTTTCGAACCCATATTCCTATTTGTAGAAATAATGCTGATGCGAGAATCCCTTGCACAAACCGATTTTTTAACACTTGTGATACCCCATGATTTTGTTTCGTTTCCACAGTCGTTGTCATAAAAAAGCCTCCTATTTCATGTTCTGAACAGGAGGCAGCACAAATCATATGAAAAGACTATATTTTCGCGGCGCGAAACACATCCCTTTTCTATAAATGTACATACTAACCCTATTCAGAAGAATATTTCGTTTTTTAACGAAGATCTCTTACAAATAGAATTAGTTGATCATTGGGATGTTTTCACCCTTCCGTTTCGAATTTAAATAACACATACATACTCTATGTAAATCATTTTCGATGTATGCATGTCTAAAAATAAATATTCTAGAATGTTAATGGTAATTCCTCTAAAGAACGCATTAAATAATTACCTTGCCATTTGATTTTTTCACGATTCCCTTTTATTTGTAGTTCAGGCATACGCTTTAACAAAGTAGAAATAGCAATCTTTGCTTCTAACCTAGCAAGTGGAGCTCCTAGACAGAAATGGCTACCATGACCAAAGGCAATATGACGATTATTTTCCCTCGTAATATCAAATACTTCCGGATTTTCAAATACTGTTTCATCACGGTTGGCAGAAGCTAATGCAATGATAACCATGTCTCCTTTTTGTATTGTTTGATCGTGGATTTGAAAAGGTTCAGCCGCCCATCTTGCAGTTGTAATCTCAACTGGAGAATAATAACGTAAACCTTCCTCAATAGCAGTATCAATTAACGTTGGATTTTCTTTTAATAATTGTAATTGATTAGGGTTTTCAAGAAGTGCTAATACCGTATTTGTAATTAAATTCACAGTCGTCTCGTGTCCTGCTACGATTAATAGCATTATCATTGAATATAGCTCTGCAGCACTAAGTTTATGCCCTTCATTTTCTGCAAGTATTAGCGCACTTACCAAATCTTCTTTTGGATCTTTTCGTTTTACATCAACTATATATTGAAGATATGTAATAAACTCAGATAGTTGTTTTTCGATTTCTTTTATTTCTTCAGGTGTTTTTGGCGATGCAATGACAGCATGCGACCAAATTCTAAATTTCGCTTGATCCTCTTTTGGAATTCCAAGCATCTCGCTTATTACAATAATCGGTAATGGGAATGAATAATCATCTACAAGATTTAATGTACCTTTTTGCTCTGCAGCACTTATTAAACTATCCGCGATTTTCTGAATTCTTCCGTCTAATTGTGTAATCATCTTCGGTGTAAAAGCTTTTTGGACTAAAGATCGTAAACGATTGTGGTTAGGTGGATCCGAATTCAACATATGAGTTGTCAAATGATCACTATTGTCAATGGAAAGATACATGTTCTTTGTATCTTGAGGAAACACATTTACCAGATCTTTCTTTAAGCGATTATCTTTTAAAAGTGGCAGAGCATCTTCATATCTTGTAATAAGCCATTCGGCACCTAATTCAGTTTTATTTACAAATAAGATAGGTTGCACTTTTCTTGATTCTTTATAAATTTCATAAGCATCTTCTTTAAAATGAGCTGAAGCTAAATTAATACCATCTTCTATTCTTAGCCCAACTTTATTTTTCATTGACATTGTATTCCCCCACTCTCATTTGCTATTGAAAATCAACCCAACATTTGCATTATACTCCAATAAAAACGTAAAAATTGTAAGTTTTTAATCAGAAGCTTACTTCTTATGTTGAAAAATAAAAAAGTGAGAGAGTAAAATCATTTAGCTCTCCCACTTCTCTTTATGCGAAGCACATAAAATTACTAATTTGTTGATAGCGGTAACTTACTTTACGACGACGGCCACCTTGCCAAGTGTAACCTGATACTCCGTTGCTTCTCACTTCAGTCGGAAAGAACCATAAGTCTCTTCCAAAAGGTCCAGGACGATGTAAACGTAAATATCCCCATCTTCCTAAGCAGTTACACATCCATGATTTCATATTGCCAGCTTGTGCAGGAGAAGCAAATGTTGACGGTAAAGACGGAGCTTGTGATGGTGGTGGTGACGTTGGAGCATCTTCCGCATCATCTGGTCTGTAATCTTCATGTTCAATATCTCTCGCTTCATTTGCTGATGTATACCCATAATTTTGCGGATTATAATACATCGCTTGATCATATGGATAATTTTGTTCGTTATACATAGTAACAAATCACCTTCTTTTCATTAATTACCTTTAACATTCATATGTGATTTGACACCTATAGGAAGCTTATGTATAGCCCAATTTCAAACCGAAAAAAACTTGTATTTTTGTTTTCAAAAATACAAGTTTTTTTAAAATAGAACATATCTTTATTTTTTCAACTTTACACTATAAAAACGCATTTCTTCTAATAAATTTAACTATATAAGAATACTTTGAAGTAAATGTTTTGCTTCATCTTCATACATATCCTCAACAGCATTTTTAATTTTATCTATCATGTAAATCCCTCTATTCATTTCAAAAGTAACATAGACTATAGTGTATCATTTCAGTACAAATATTTAAAAGTTTTATCTTTAGTATTAGTATGTGAAATTTGCTGCATTTTTTCCATTGCAAATTATTTATAACGTATTTTATTTTTATGAAGAAAACACTTTATAAATCTTTTTATTTATATGTATAATTATATAAAACAAAACATAGGAGGAATTTCCATAATGAAAAAACTAATTAATTACAAATACCTTTTAAAAAACTGGCGATATCTTTTCATATGTATACTCCCTACAATTAGTTTATTTTACATTTTCGACGTTACTTTTGAATTACTGTACCACCAAGATTTCTACTTATCTAACTTAATATGTGCTGTAATCTTATTCATTTTATTTATCAATATTAAAGATAAATTTAAAATTAAAGATGATAGTACTTTATGATTAAACGTGATTCTTTTACGTTCAATCCTTTTTTAATTAGATGCTTATTAGAAACTTACACTGCCTCAAAATGATTGCTCATATCCTTTTCTTCTGTACAAATACCTTTTGTTTCTTTCAGTGTAATTGGTATATTGCTATTTATTATATTGATTCGACATGTTTTACAAACAAAAAAGAACATCTTCAATATCGGATGCCCTCATGTGATTTGGAACGAAACGGAACAAAAGAGTTCAGTCTACCTTCTGACGGCGATTCATCTCCACCTGAATTGTTGGGTTTCACCCGTAACACAAATCAGATGAAGTCTTCTTGTCGAAAAAGATAAAAAACTGTGAGAACGTATCCCACAGTTTATCTATGTATGTTAAAATCATTTTTTAAATTTAAATCTTTCTATAAAGTTTCTTTTTCCTCTTTTTCATTTCCTGAAACTAAGTTACCTATAGCATCTGCCGTTACTTCAACTACAAATTCACAAATTCCAGCTACAACTTCTCCAATTACTTCATCCATCTTTTCCCCCCCTTATTTTATGGAACTTATTTGTAGTATAGTAGCAATTCATTAATTGAAACTATCGGAAAAGGTGACACAAACCTTACATATTTGTAAGCTCTTTCATTTTTTCGCTTATCTTCTTTAAACCCAAGTATTTTTAATAGAGATATCGGTCATCATAATATGAGGTAAGTCATAATCCTGTTAGAGGAGGCGTTTAAAATATATTACGTAAAATTAATTAAAGGTCAATCCTTCTATGCTTTTAATCGTCGTTTTTTAGTATCTCAAGAAGAAGAAGTTTCAGAAAAAACGTATAATTACTTACGCCGAAATGAATTCTTCGAAGTACGTAAAGAAGAATTTTCTGCCTAATTTACATTGAAAGGTCAAACCCCTCTCACATGAGAGGGGTTTGACCTTTTTAATTTCCTATATCGATGTTTATCGATTCTTTTATAAATTGATACGTTTCTAATTCTAATTCTGTCACTTTTTTTCTATATATACCAGACTCATTCAAACTTATCCATAACCAACCTTTAAACAAGTCTTTTTTTAATTGACCTGTTATATAAACTCCTGTTTTCATAGCTTGTTCTTCATGTAATAAAACATATTCTCTTTCATTCTCTAATAAACATAAAGTTTCTCCAACCATTTCATCTTTACGAAGGAGGAATTTGTATACTTCCTCTTCAAACTTTACGCTAATCAAATATGTGCTACATGGACTTACTTCATATAGATGCGTTTCTATACTATTCACCTCCTATCAATAATTACATTTTAACATCCGGATATTTAAATGAAAATAGTGTTATATAAGAATTTACAAATGGATTACACATTCATATTTTTACACTATTTCAATATATAAACCTACTAACATTTCGACAAATCAAAAAGATTGAAATCCACTAATGAAACACGTATTATAGACTCTGACTCTAAAAAAGAGCGTGAAAAAATAATACATAAATAAGGAGATTTTATATACGAGTTTTTTATTTTAAAAGACGGAGAGGTTTTATATTATGTGGCGTAATAAAAACGTTTGGATTGTTCTAATTGGGGAGTTTATTGCTGGTCTAGGATTATGGCTTGGTATACTTGGTAACCTTGAATTCATGCAAAAATATGTCCCTTCTGATTTCATGAAATCAGTTATATTATTTATTGGACTACTAGCAGGTGTTCTAGTTGGTCCTATGGCTGGCCGTGTCATCGATCAGTATGAAAAGAAGAAAGTTCTTCTATATGCTGGATTTGGTCGAGTTTTAAGTGTTATTTTTATGTTTTTCGCTATTCAGTATGAAAGTATCGCCTTTATGATTGCATTCATGATTGCACTTCAAATTTCAGCAGCATTTTATTTTCCCGCACTACAATCTGTAATCCCTCTAATTGTTAGTGAACATGAGTTATTACAGATGAATGGTGTACATATGAATGTTGGTACAATCGCTCGTATTGCAGGTACTTCACTAGGTGGAATTCTTTTAGTTGTAATGAGTTTACAGTATATGTATGCTTTCTCTATGGCAGCATACGCTTTATTATTCCTCTCAACTTTCTTCCTACAATTTGAAGACAAGAAATCAACAAAACCAAGTAAACAAGCCGCAAAAGACAATAGCTTTATGGAAGTATTTCGTATTTTAAAAGGAATTCCTATTGCTTTTACAGCACTTATATTAAGTATTATTCCTCTGTTATTTATAGCTGGATTTAATTTAATGGTTATTAATATTAGCGAAATGCAACATGATCCAACGATTAAAGGATTCATATATACAATTGAAGGTGTCGCATTTATGCTAGGTGCCTTCGTTATTAAACGTCTATCTGATCATTTCAAACCTGAAAAGTTACTATATTTCTTCGCAGTTTGTACTGCGTTCGCACACCTTTCGCTATTCTTTAGCGATGTAAAATGGATGGCTCTTGTATCATTTGGTTTATTTGGATTTAGTGTTGGCTGTTTCTTCCCAATAATGTCGACAATCTTCCAAACGAAAGTAGAAAAAAGTTATCACGGACGTCTCTTCTCGTTTCGTAATATGTTTGAGAGAGTTATGTTCCAAATCGTATTACTCGGCACTGGCTTCTTCTTAGACACGATTGGATTACAGTACATGGTCTTAATTTTCGGGGTCATTTCCTTGTTAATTATTTTTATTTCTTTATCAAAACAGAAACAATATGAAAAACAGCCTTCGCAATCTGCGAATTTATAGTATAAACACCTTAGGTATGGATTTAGTTTTATACTGGACCATGCCTTTTTGTTTTATAATAATCCCATTTATTACGTTTATCGAAAATGTTTAAAGGAGTAAACCATCTTACTTGCGAATACATTATATAGCATATTATCTATAAAAAAGGGGGGTAAAGATGTCTGATGGTATGCAGTTATTTATTATTTTTCTTTTTGATATTATTATGTTTGGCATCATTAATTTTTTAGCTATTTCCCTATCTCAACATAGCTTTAAAAGAAGAATTGTGGCAGGTTTTGTATTCTTACTATTAACTCCTTTAGTCTTTTTCAGCACTTTGACCTTCGCTTCTATATTTGATAAAGGTGGATTTGGATCAGCTACCTTGGCCTTCATTATTTCAGGTATATATATTTTAAATGGAATAATCATCCTTCTTTCCTCTACATTAATCCCCATAAAATCATAACAAAAAGTATACTGTTAGGCATGAATTCTAGTATCACGCTAGATTCATGCCTATTATTTTCCCCACCGCTTTTCCCAATTTTTATGTGAAATTTAGTAATTCTTTATAAAAATTTAAACTTTATTTTTTACAATATTCATATCGTACGTTTTATAAGCATTACATACGAAAGGAGCACAAAATGAAAAAATTTCTATTAATATCTCCTATACTCGCCATTCTTCTTAGTGGGTGCAGCAATAATGATATATACGGTTCTTGGGAAATCGTTGACAATAAAAATGGGGAATGTCCTGTATCTTATAAATTTGAAACAATTGTAAAAGAGGAAAAGAAAGTAGAAATTGTACAAAATTTAGTGGAAATGCAAACGACAAATAAAAAAGAAGATTTATATAAAGGTTCGTTTGTAAATAACTCTAGCTTATACCACATTGATTATGGTAACTCCTTTACATCGGATCAATCTTTAAAAATTGTCGATAATAAATTAATTGTATATTTTACTAATGCTGAAAAAATATGTACATATAAAAAAACAAGTGATTAACTATAGGGATTTTACAAAACCGCAAAATATATTTTTGCGGTTTTGTACTATAGATGCTAAAAATATTTCCCCTTTTAAATCCTCTAATTATAATATAGAATTAATTAATAAACATTTTTTATTGTGAGGTGTTTTTTTGAGGAGCTTAAGTTCTTTAATTATATCAACAGTTTGTTCCGTAATCCTTATTCTATGGAGTGCTATTTTATTCTATGAAAAATTCACTACAGGGAATTCATACTATTGGCTTAGCGGCATAATAGGTGTGGTGTTCGTATTCTTTTTAATACAAAATATCCGAGATATTATAAACAAAAACTATAAAACATCTTAACTGTTTTAGAAGAAATATATAATACTCTAATCCTTCCTCTAAATTTGTCAATCGTTTTAATTTTCATAAAAAAATGATAAAATATAAACATGTGTTTTCAGAATAATTAAAAACGCAGAAAGAAAACACAGTTTTTAGGAGGGGTTTTGATGACTTACACGTTAGCAACTAGAATGAAAGCATTCCAATCTTCTATTTTTAGTGAATTAGGGGCCTATAAAAAAGAGAAAATTGCAGCAGGGCATAAAATGATTGATTTAAGTATCGGGAATCCTGATATGCCTCCTGCTGACTTCGTAAGAGAAGCACTGGTACATACAGCGAGTGAAAAAGAAAGCTATGGATATACATTAGCAGGTATACAAGAATTTCACGAATCTGTAACTGAATATTACAACAACACTCATAACGTTATATTAAACGCTGAAAAAGAAGTTTTATTATTAATGGGTTCACAAGACGGACTCGTTCATTTACCTATGGTTTATGCAAATCCTGGAGATATAATATTAGTTCCTGATCCAGGATATACAGCTTATGAAACAGGTATTCAAATGGCCGGTGCAACATCTTACTACATGCCATTAAAAAAAGAAAATGATTTCTTACCTAATTTAGAAGTTATTCCTAAAGAAATCGCCGATAAAGCGAAGATGATGATTTTGAACTTCCCAGGGAACCCAGTTCCAGCAATGGCTCATGAAGATTTCTTTAAAGAAGTAATCGCATTCGCGAAAAAACATAATATTATCGTTGTTCATGATTTTGCTTATGCTGAATTTTATTTTGATGGCCAAAAACCAATTAGCTTCTTATCTGTACCTGGCGCAAAAGAAGTTGGCGTTGAAATTAACTCTTTATCTAAAAGTTATAGTTTAGCAGGTAGCCGTATTGGGTATATGATTGGTAACGAAGAAATTGTCGGCGCGCTTACGCAATTTAAGTCTAATACAGATTACGGTGTGTTTTTACCAATTCAAAAAGCAGCATGTACTGCACTTAGAAATGGCGCTGCATTTTGTGAAAAAAACCGCGGTATTTATCAAGAACGTAGAGATACTTTAGTCGATGGATTCCGAACATTTGGCTGGAACGTCGATAGACCAGCTGGCAGTATGTTCGTCTGGGCTGAAATTCCAAAAGGGTGGACTTCTCTAGAATTCGCTTATGCATTAATGGATCGCGCAAATGTCGTTGTCACACCAGGTCATGCTTTCGGCCCTCATGGTGAAGGCTTTGTACGTATTGCACTTGTTCAAGATAAAGCAGTATTACAAGAAGCAGTTGAAAACATTAAAAACAGTGGTATTTTCTCTCTTGGAAAAGTAGAGGAACTAGTTAAAAATTAATAATAACTCCCCTGCTTAACTTTAGCAGGGGTATTATTATTCCTGGAGGTACGCTATGAATATTAAAGATACTCTTCCCCATCGCTATCCATTTTTAATGATTGATAAAATTACAAACGTTAAAGAATCACAATCAGCTACAGGATACAAACTGATCACAAATAACGAGTGGTTTATTAATGACAATCAAAGAAGTATGCCTCATATGCTAATTGTAGAAGCACTGGCTCAACTTAGTGCCTTTGTAAGTACAGGGGAATCTGTAGGGCTTGGCTTCCTCTCCTCTTTAGATGGGGTAAAATTTCATAAAAATGCGTATCCTGGTGATAAACTTGATTTACATTATGAGCTAACACGTAACCGACGAGGTTTTATTCTCGGCAAAGGAACTGCAACTGTTAACGATGAACTAATTGTTACAGTGGAGAAACTATTAATTTATCAAGCTGATTAAACAACACATAGTTAGGAGTAGAAAAATGCAGCGTGCTATCGGGATTGATGCTGGAGGAACATTAACGAAAATTGTTTACTATAACGTAGAGAATAAAATATCTTTTGAGAAATTTTATTCATATGACCATCAAAAGATTAAAGAATGGCTTCATCAAAACAAATTCATTACAAAATTATGCATTACAGGTGGTAAAGCGGCCCAATTGCAAGATTTACTTTCGGATTCATATGAGACAGTAACATTAAATGAATTCGATGCTACTATAACAGGTGTGCACTATATCCTAAACAAAGAAAAGCAAACTATCAATAATTTTGTATTAACAAATATCGGTACAGGTACATCGATTCACTACGTTCATGACAAGCGATATGTTCGTGCCGGTGGAACTGGTGTTGGCGGCGGTACAATTATGGGGCTTTCAAAACTGTTAACAAATATTGATCAGTTTGAAGATGTAATCCCTCTAACAAGAGTAGGATCTAGAAAAGATTTAGATATTACAGTTGGAGATATTTATGACGGGATTCTCTCCCCCATTGATAATAGCTTAACAGCTAGCAATTTCGGGAAAGTAGCCATTACAGAGTCACATTTTAATAGCTCAGATATACTTGCTACCATTCAAGGACTTGTAGGTGAAGTTGTTACTGCATTAAGCCTTCAATTCGCCGAAGCTAAAAATATTGACCATATTATTTACATCGGTTCTACTCTATGTAATAACGGACATCTTCAAAGAATTATAAGTAGCTATACAGAATATCAAAACAAAATACCAGTCTTCCTACAAGATGATGGTTACAGCGGTGCAATTGGTGCTTTGCTTCATGTCACGAATTAAAAAAGCTGACTTGTGTCAGCTTTTTTGCAATGGTACTTCAAATTCAATAATTGACTCTCCGTTCTCCCCAATACGTTCTACACTAATTCTATTAATTACACACGTTAACTTCTCATAAAAACTAGGAATATCATTAACTACTTCCACAGCTCGCTCGGCACATTCTTTTCTCCCTACTGTTATATGCGGTATGTACGGAATGTCCCCTTCCAAAAATTGTGATAATAGTCCTGTATACAGGATATCATGTAGTTCTTCTATTTGTTCTTTTCCTCTCTCTCAAAACATTTGTCTTTATTGCCTTAAATTGTTTGTTCAAATGAAACTTTACGAATAAATATACTACTAGTTATGATATAAAGAATAGTTAATCCGATTGAAATAACAGTAAAATAAGGAATGTCGATTAAAGATGCATCGTTTGTAAATATTAAACTTGTTATCCCCACTTCTCCATAAAGTACACTATTAATTGATAAGAAAAACGTCCCACCAATCATAAGACCGATCCACTTAAATCGTTGCTTAAAAACTACTACTACTTGAAAGAAACTTGCTATTGTAACATAAAATAAAAATTGCAAAATAAACTGTTGTACTAATAGTTCTCCAAAGCTAACATTCCCCTCATTATATTTTATATCTTGTAAAAGCATTACTTGAAGAAATGAAAATAGTGCGGATTGCAGTACAATATAACAAATCGCTCCGATAAAATATTGTATCCTTGTCACACCAAATGATATAGCTAAACGAAATAAATCATCTTGTATGATGAAAGTACTCCCTATTATAAATATCATAATTGCTATAGAAGGATTATTGATAAATTCGGGTAAATAACCAATTTTCATTCCATATAAATTAACAGCATTCATAGCCCCTTTTATTAATAAAACTACGATCCAAAATATTAAAATTGCTTTATAATGAAAATTTATATGTAACTTCAACTGCTTGATTAACATCGTCATTTCACTTCACCACCAGTTATATGAATAAATAGTTTTTGTAATGTAATTTTATCAACTACTAATCCTTCTTTTTCAAGAGAGTCATAATCTCCATTAGTAAATTCTTCCCATATAAAAGCAATGCCCTTATTTCCATAAACTTCTCGATTTATAACTTTTTTATTAATCGAAAACGCATCTACTTTATCTTTTTGTCCTGAAATTATATGCCCCTGTTGTAATATATCTTCCACTGATGATTGAACAACTAGTCTTCCTTCTTTTATGATGATTACATCTTCAATTACATGGGTTACTTCTTCTACTAAATGTGTTGATAATATAATTGTTCGGGGATACTCACCGTAATCTTCTAATAGCAAACTATAAAACAACTCTCGATGTGCTGCATCTAAACCGGTAGTCGGCTCATCAAAAATAGTAATTGGCGCCCTACTTGCTAGACCTTGAATAATTCCTACGACTGTTTGCATGCCATGTGATAGTTTATGGTATTTCTCTGTCATATTAATCTGAAATTTACCTGCAATTTCTTCAGCATAATTTTGATCCCAATTTTTATAAAACATGCTACACATCTTAAAGATTTCTTTTACTTTATAACTTAAATGAGCTTCTTCTTTCACTCTAACGAAACAAATATTTTGCATCGCTTTACTATTTTCAAATACATTTTCGCCAAATACCGCTACGCTTCCACTACTTGAAATAATTTGACCAGCAAGTAAGTTTAATAAAGTCGTTTTTCCCGCTCCGTTCCTTCCGAGCAAACCATATATTTTATGCTCTTCCAATGAAATCGTTACTCCATTTACAGCTACTTTCTGTTTATATTTTTTCATTAAATCTATCGTTTCAAGTGCAATCATCCCTCTTTCCCCTCCTTTGTAATTTTTTGAATCATATCCATCAATTCATCTTTTGATATTTCTAGCACTTTTGCTTCTTCCCACACTTTAGGTAAATATTTGGTCATAAAAGTATTTTGTCTTTTTTTAAGTACAACTTCTTTCGCTCCCTTTGCAACAAACATTCCAATCCCTCTCTTTTTATATAAAATCCCCTCATCCACTAATACATTTACCCCTTTAGCTGCAGTAGCTGGATTAATTTGTAACATCTTTGCAAATTGATTTGTCGATGGAACTTGTTCTTCTTCAAGTAATATGTCTTTTAAAATATCAGATTCAATTGTTTCTGCAATTTGTATGTATATTAACTTATTTTGCTCCAGAGCCGGTTTCACATTTTCACCACCTTAGGTTCATAGGTTCATTACTTATGTGATTAACCATATCACATTAAATTATTTATTTCCATAAATTTCTTTTATAAAAAAAGAGAGTCATTCGATTAAGAATGACTCTCTTTCTAAAAGTTCGAAGTTTCAACTCTTGTCCTCAAATTCTTTTCATTTATACCATTTTGACAAAAGTTAAACTGTTGTCCCTTTATAGACTTTGTACGATCTACTATCTGCCCTAAATGATAACTTGTATGCTCCACTAAATGTAATAAACTATGAAGTTCAATATGTCTTTTTTCTTCCGATGCTTGTATATATGCTTTACCCCATTCATCAAATACTTCTTCAACGTACTGTAGCAAAACTTCAGAACTTTGTCGTTTTACTGGAAAATACTCCTCGATTCCCTTTTCAAAAACTATATTTGGATTTTTATAACGACTAGTATTTCTCTGTATATGTTCACAAATATGCAATACAATTCCACCAATCGAGTTAACAGAAGCCTCGTCTTTCCACAATTCTTCTTCACTAATGAACCTAATCGTATGTACTAGCTTAGGTAAATAATGATCCTGCATTCTATGATAAGAAATTTTATAAACTAACTCCATCTTCCTCCCCCATATCACTTCAATTCCCTCACAGGATGTTCCTCAAAAAACTGTTTTCGGAAATCTTTATTATTAACAAGCGTATTTATTTTTTCTAAATTACCACAAAAGAAGTTTATTACGTTACCCTTATTCCGTGTATGATCTCCCTTTGGAAAATCATCAAATTCTTTATAAAGTATCGGTAATAGCTCTTCTCTTTTTAGTGAGAAAGTCTTACTCTTTTGCATTTGATACTAAAATCGCAATATAAATCGCATTAAAGAGAAAGTTCTTCTTCATCGTATCCTTCCCATCAAACCAATACGTCTCAATCATATCTTCTGTAAGATTCCCATTCTTCTTTGCACCATATTTCACCCTTCAAACTTAAACTTTGAAATGTTTCACCACCAGGTAAGTTTGTAACAATCGCAACCACATCTGAATTATTTCCAACGTATGTTCCAGCATATTTCTTAAAATCTCCAGATCTAACATCATCTATTTCTTTTATTCTTTCTCCGTTAGAACAAGCAGTAATAAATAAAAAAATTGTTAGCATAACGAGCATGTTATGATGCATATATTTCATTTAACATCCCCCATTTTTATCGATATTTCGTTAATTACAATACTTCTTTTCAAATCCCTTTTTAATATACGCATTTTAATCAAAATTAAAAATTTTCAATTTTTATGTTTACAATTATCCATTAATTGTATATAATTACTAACGTAAGAAAAATATTCTAAAAGGAGGTCGAAGGAAATGATGAAATTACATTTACATGCTTTAACTTTAGCGTTAACTGCACCTGTGTTTTTCGGACAATTAAATATGAATTCGACCACCCTAACGGAGAATTGAAAATCGTACTTTATTTCTATTAATTCATAAATTCGCCACAGGAGGTCGTATACTTTCCTGTGGCTTTTTCACGCCTCGCCATAGGAGAACTATATCTTCCTGTGGCTTTTTTGTGCGATTTTTTAGTCTCTTACATTATTTTTTAAAGAAAGGAGCAACATTCGATGACTATTAGCGTATTGTTTTTAAGTATTACGATTCAAAGAAATACAATTTCCAAAGCTAAAATTTTTCATAATGAACAGATTGAAAAAGCTATGAATGATGTTAAGGAGCGCCAAGTGCTGTATTGTGATCACCTGTAATTCCTTTTCGAAAGGAGGAATTCGTCTATGACTTTTCATATTTTCTTTTTTACGACTGCACTTCAGAAAAAAACATTATCTGAAGATGAAATTATTCGTAACCAGCAATTAAAACAAACTATGGATAAAATAACGGACATTAAAAGTTCGCATTATACACAAATGTGTTAAAAATATATTTTAAAGGAGCAATATCTTAATGAAATTTAAAGCATTCTTTTTAACCATTACCATTCAAAAACGTAGACTTTCACAAAATGAGGTTTTACACGATCAACACGTTCAAAATACTATGGACGAAGTAAAAGAGCTTCAATCCTCTTTTTACAACCGTCTTTTCTAAATAATTTTTAAAGGGGCAAAAATCTAATGAAATTTAAAGCATTCTTTTTAACCATTACCATTCAAAAACGTAGACTTTCACAAAATGAGGTTTTACACGATCAACACGTTCAAAATACTA